>NZ_LT629693.1:8038330-8339115 GCF_900099825.1 Bradyrhizobium ottawaense
GACGGCATAGACGATCATCACCCCCCTGGCCCTCGGCCACACCGCAGCCACGGCAAAGGCCAGCGCAGTGGCGGTGATGGAATGTCCGGAGGGGAAGCTCGAATAGGCCGGGGTTCCGGCAAAGTGCGAGAAGTTGAAGACATTGGCCTCGGCGCCGCCGACAAACGGCCGGCCGCGGCCGACGACCCATTTCATCACTTCGCCGACCAGAATGGAGAACAGCACCGCAACGAACAGGAATTGCAGGCGCGTGCCCAGACCCAGCAGCAGCGATCGCTGGATGCCGCGCATCGCCGGTGCTGCGACCGCAATCAAGATCAGCAATGCGCCCAGCGCCCCCAACACAACCTCGTCCTTGCCGAAGTCGGTGAGGATGCGGACCCACCACAGCGCCGGCGCGCCACGCGTCGGCATCTGGGCGATCTCCCAGGCATCGAGCGCGTACATCAGGACGATGATTGCAAGACCGATGCCGCCTGCGAGCAGAAGGATATGGCGCGCCGCCCGGCGCGCCGCCTCGGCACGCCGCGAATGCGACGGCTCACGCACCAGTTGGGCCAGCGACAGCCAGGCCAGCGTCACCAGTCGCGACACATAATTTTGGGATTCGGTGATGCCTGCGGGCGCGGACATCCTATTCCGTGCCTTCCGAGCGGAAGATCGCGATCGAAACCGCCCTGCCCTGCGAGATGTTATAGCCGTCGATCCGGTTGGCCACGTTGTAGCGCAGCCCGATGGCTTCGGCGCGCTGGACGAAGCCGCGTTCCGAACGCGCTTCCACCAGGGCAAAACGGCAGGTGCCTTGTCCGAGGAAATCCGCAGCGCCCGATCCGTCGGTCAGCAGCGTGTCGGTGCCGGTCATGAACACGAGGCTTGGCTCGTGGAAGCCCGCGGCCGCGGCTTTCGGCCCGACGCAGACGACGTTGCGCAGGGCGCGCGCGATCTCGGCGCTCGGAAACACCGTCGTCAGCGACGGCAGCACGATGCCGTAGATTCCGATCGACAGAAACATCGCTGCAAGCACGCCGTTCAGCAGCGAGCGCTCGGCACGGCTGTCCTCGAACATCCACCAGGCGATCAGGCCGAAGATCATGGCCGCCGCCAGGATCGGCCAGGCCGGAAACACCGGCTGATGCGTCAGCTTGATCGCACCGACGATGGCGATGACCGAGGCGAGTGCCGGGACCGCAAACCACCAGGCCGCGCCGCGCACCAGCCAGGAGCGCGACAGCACGCGGCGTTCCAGCGCGCCGACCGTGAGGATCGCGATCGCCGGATAGAGCGGCAGCACGTAATGCGGCAGCTTGGTCAGCACCAGTTCGAACACGATCCAGGACGGGATCAGCCAGGCCAGCAGATATTGCGCGCCGGGCTCGCGCCGCGCCCGCCACACCGCCGGCGCCGCCATTCCCGCCAGCGCCGCACCGGGCCAGAACGTGACCCAGAACAGCACAAAATAAAGGCCGGGCGGCGCGCCATGGGATTCCTGCGCGGCCAGCTTGCTCAGCATGTCGCCGCCGATCGAATTGGCGAAGAACGCATCGCCGGCGCGCCAGAAGATCGCGACGAACCACGGCAGCACCAGCACCAGCATCCACATCAGTCCCCAGACCGGACGCATGCGCCACAGCCAGGCCGCCGAGCGGTCGAGGATCGCCAAAGTCAGGATCGTCAAGCCGACGAACATCAGGATCAGCGGCCCCTTGAGCAGAATGCCGCCGGCCAGCGCCGTCCAGAAGATCGCCGGCGACGTCCACGACGGATGCACCGGATCCTCGCCGCGCTGCCAGGACAGGTACACCCGCGCCATCGCGCCCATCGTAGCGACCACGGTCAGCAGCAGCATCGCGTCGGTCTTGGCGAGCCGCGCCTCGGCGCCGAGCAGGACGCAACTCGCCATCATCAGCCCGGCCAGCGCGGCTCCCCGCCGCGTCACGAAGGCCAGCGCCGTCCAGTAGGTCAAAAGGACCGCGCCGATGGCGCCAATCAGGGACGGAATGCGGTAGATCCAGATGCGCAGTTGGGCCCGCGGCAGGCCGAGCGCCGAGGCGGTTTCAACGGCGGCGGACTGCAGCCAGTAGATGCCGACCGGCTTCTTGTAACGGACGTCGTCCTGGAAGCGGATATCGACGAAATCGCCGGTTTCGACCATCTGCTTGGTGGCCTGGGCGAACCGGGCCTCGTCGCGGTCGATCGCCGGAATGTTGAAGAAACCGGGCAGGAAAATCACCAACCCGCACAGCAGCAGAAGCACGATGACGCGGAAGTGGTTAGCCGTCGCAAAGTCGAACGCCGTGACCAGCCAGCGGCTGGAATTCGCTGGTTTCACAGGCTGTTGGCCTGCTCCAAAACGCCGGACTTGCGTGGTTTCAACCATCTAGTTCGCATACGATGAAACCGCACTGCAAACAACCCGCTGTTCCGGCGGTAACGTCCCCGCCCTACTCCACCCGGATCACGACGGTATCGGCAGCCCCGGTGGCGTCGATCACGGTCAAGCGGGCAAATCCGGGTCCTGGCGGGTCGACCAGCCGCTGGCGCCGGCTGTCGATTTCGCCGACCGAGATACCGTTGATCATCATGGTCAGCGGCAGCACCCCGCCGGCGACCTTGACGGGCATCGCCGCGGACTGCCCGTCACCGGTGCGATCAACGTCGATCCGCGACCCGTTCAGGGGAAACTGGATATGCGGCGCCTGGTCGGCGCCGGTCCGGATCAGTTCGCCCACGGGCCTAAACCGCCGCAACGGCAGCGGCAGCTTGGCATTGCTGGCGAGCACGACGCCTTTCGGCGGCTTCGGCAGGCCTGCGGGGATTTTGCCGGTGCGGGCAAAGGCGTCGAACAGGATCGGGGCTGCGGCGGTGCGGCCGACCAATCCCGGCACTGGCGCGCCGTCCGGCCGCCCGACCCAGACCGCGATCGTGATGCGGCCGTCGAAGCCGACCGACCAGGCGTCGCGGTAGCCGTAGCTGGTGCCGGTCTTGAACGCGATCTTGCCGTGCACGCCGTTTTCCGGCGGCGGCGTTCCGATCAGGACATTGCCGACCTGCCAGGCTGCGGCCTGGTCCATCAGCCGCATCGGCTCGCGGTGGTCCTGATCGCTCATGATCTCGCGCAACGGTTTTGTGGTGCCGAGCCGCGGAAATCCCGTATAGAGCTGCGCCAGATCCTGTAGCGTAACGCCGACGCCGCCGAGCCCCATCGCCAGCCCCGGCGCTTCGTCCTTTGGCAGCACCAGACTGCCGCCGGCCTGCTTCAGCCGCGATGACAGCCGGCTGGCGCCGACCCTGTCGAGCAACGCAATTGCCGGCACGTTCAGCGACAGTTGCAGCGCCTTGCGGATCGGTACCGTCCCCTGGAACGTCATGTCGAAATTTTCCGGCGCGTAGGAGCCGAAACGAATCGGACGGTCGTCGATCAGGCTGTCAGGATGGACAAAGCCGTCCTCGAAGGCGAGCCCGTAGATGAACGGTTTCAGCGTCGATCCCGGCGAGCGCAACGCGCGGGTCATGTCGACCTGCCCGGCGCGACGTTCGTCGAAATAGTCGGACGAGCCGACCCGGGCCAACACGTCGCCGCTTTCATTGTCGACCACGATCATGCCGATCGAGATATTCGGACCCTGCGCGATGGCGCGGTCGCGCGCCAGCGCTTCCAGCGTCTTCTGCAAGGTCGCATCCAGCGTCAGCCTGATGACCGGCGTGTCCTTCAAGATCGCAATCGCGGCGTCGGAAGAATGCGGCGCCAGGATCGGCATCGGCTTGCGCATCCGCGGCACCGCGACCGCCCTCGCCTGAATGGCGTCCTCCTGCGAGACGACGCCGTCTTCGACCATGCGGTCGAGCACGCGATCGCGCGCCGCGTGGGCGGCTTGCGGATAGCGATCGAGCCGCCGCCGTTCCGGCGATTGCGGCAGCGCCACCAGCAGTGCTGCTTCCGCCAGCGACAGCCGCTTCGGCTCCTTGCTGAAATAGGCGATGGAGGCGGCGCGGATACCTTCGAGATTGCCGCCGAACGGCGCCAGCGCCAGATAGAGATCGAGGATCTGGTCCTTGCTGAGCTGCCGCTCGATCTGAACCGCGCGCACCATCTGCCGCAGCTTGGCGTAGACCGACCGCTCGCGCCGCGGCTCCATCAGCCGCGCCAGTTGCATCGTGACGGTCGAGCCGCCGGAGACGATGTGGCCGCGGGTCACGAGTTGCAACGCCGCGCGTCCGAGCGCCAGCGGATCGATACCGCCATGCTCACGGAAGCGGCGGTCCTCATAGGCCAGCAGCAATTTCAGATAACCGGGATCGACCGCCGTTTTGGCATCGACGGGCAGCCGCCAGCGGCCGTCGGCCATCGCATAGGCGCGCAACAATTTGCCATTGCGGTCGACGATCGAGGTCGAGACTTTTCGCGCCTGCTCCAGCGGTAGCGGCCCGAGCGAGACGACCCAGGTTGCGAAGGCTGCGGCGAAGACGACGAGCGCAATGCCGATGGCAGATGCGATGCGAAATAGCCGTTGTTTTCCGCGGCCGTCATGGCCGGGCTTGTCCCGGCCATCTACGTCTTTTGGCTCAGCAAAGGACGTCGTGGATGCCCGGGTCATCTGGCGCGAAGACGGCGCTTCGCGCCTTTTGCCCGCGCATGACGAAGGAGTTTGCGGAGCCGCCGCGTTACCCATGTCTCCCTCTTCACTCATTTCGCCGGACGCACCTCGACCGTGCCGGTGCCGGAGCGGCCGTAGCGCGAGGGGTTGTACATGTCCTCGACATAGGCCTGCGGCAGCACGTACTTGCCGGGCGAGACCGCGCGCACGACGTAAGCCACCGTGAACACCGCCTTGTCGTCGGCGGCGCGATCGATGGCCGCCGTGAAGCGGTCGTCGCGGAACTCGGTATTCTCCGGCTCCTCGCCGTCCTCGATCCAGTCCAGCGTGCCGCTATCGCCCGACGACACCAGCTTCGGGTTGTCGATCTCGAGCCCGGCCGGAAGATAATCGGACACCATGATGTGTCCGAACTCCGGCTTCGCTTCAGTGACCTTCAGCACCACCGCGAAGCGATCGTTCTGCTTCGCCTTGGAAATGTCGGCCGGCTTGCCATCGAGCGTGAAGTAGTTGCGCTCGATCTTGAAGCCGTTGGAGGCCGCGGGCTCCGGCGAGATCGGCGAGCCCGATACCGAGACCACCGCCTGCACCGGCGCATCGCCGGTGTTGGTGATCTTGATCGGCTTGCCGGCCATCGCCTCGGCCTTGTAGCTGCGATAGACCGCCGTTTTGGCCGGCACGCCGTCGATATCGAGCGCCAGCGTTTCCTTGGCCAGCGCGCGCGAGGCCAGCACCAGCCAGGCGTTCTCCTGCGTCGAGGTGTAGGGGGTGAGCCCGCGCGCCACTTCGACACGCTGCACGGCCTGCGTCAGCGTCGCCCGCGGCGCGTTGCCTTCGCTCGCCAGCGACACCAAAGCTGCCGCATCGCGCAGCGCCGAACCGTAGTCGACGCGTCCGAACTCGATCACAGGCTTTGGCGCCAGCGCATCAAGCGCCGCGCCATAAACCCGCTCCGCCCGCGCCTTGTCGCCGACCAAAGCCAGCGCCGCCGCCAGTTGCGATTTTGCAATCGGGGTGGCGAGATTGCTGAGCTTGGTATCGGCGAGATAACGCAGATCGCCGATCGGGGCCGCGCCGTTGCGGGCCAGCACATAGAGGCCGTAAGCGAGATCACGGCCGCCGTCCTTTTCCGGCTCGTTGGCGTTGACCACGGAGTTGCGGATGCGGTCGAGCGCGGACTTGAACAGGACATCCGGCACCGCAAAGCCCTTTTCGCGGGCGCGGGTCAGGAAGTCAGTCACATAAGCGTCGAGCCAGGCGTCGTCGCCGCCCGCCGACCACAGGCCGAACGAGCCGTTCGAGCCTTGCCGGGCCAAGAGGCGATCGATGGCGTCCTTGATGCGTTGATCGACCTCGGTGTCCATCGCCAGATGCGCACCGGCGGCGAGATCGTTGACATAGAGCAACGGCATCGCGCGGCTGGTGATCTGCTCGGAACAGCCGTGCGGATAGCGGTCCAGCGCTTTCAGGATCGTCGCAGCATCGAGCGCGGTCGACAGGCTCGCCGACAGCGAGACGCTGCCGGTGCCCGAGACCAGGTCGGAGAACATGTCCTGCGTCAGCGTCAGACTTTCTCCTTTCGCCAGCGTGCGGATCGAGCGCCGCGCCAGGATCTGCGTCGCCGCCTTGACGTCGAGCGCATAGTGCCGCGCCAGCGCGAGACCATTCGGGCCCTTGATGTCGACGTCGAGATTGGCCGTCCCCGCGCCGCCGGCATCGAGCGCCAGCGCCATCGAGGTGCGCTGCTTGGCGGCGAGCTTTACCGTGGTGGTGGGGTTACCCGTGACCTTCACCGGACCCGTCGTCTTGACAGCGATGGTGTAGTCGCCGGGCGCGCCTTCGACGTTATCTAGGTCGAAGCTCATGGTGCCCCTGTCGCCGTTGAGCAGGAACCGCGGCAGCGTTGCCGTCAGCACCACGGGATCGCGCACCGTCACGTCAATGTTGGCGCGGCCGACCTTGGTCGCGCTCCACGCCACCGCCATCACCCGCGCGGTGCCGGCGAATTCGGGAATATCGAACGAGACCTCGGCGGACCCGTCAGGGCCGACCGTGACGATGCCGGAATACAGCGCCAGCGGCTTTTGCGTGGGCGGCGCGCCCTGCAGCTCGGCGCCGGCGGAATCGCCGCCGGTCTTGAGCTGGCCGCGGGTGCCCTGCATGCCGTCGATCAACTGCCCGTAGAGGTCGCGGACCTCCGCCGTCAGGCGGCGCTGGCCGAGATAGTAATCATCCGGCGCCGGCGGCTTGTAATTGGTCAGGTTGAGAATGCCGACATCGACCGCCGCGACCACGATCTTGGCGTCCTCACCGTGGTTTAGCCCGCCGAGCTTGACCGGAATCTTCAGGGCCGTTCCCGGCCGCACCAAGGGTGGCGGCGACAGCGCGACCTGCAGCGTGCGGGTCTTCTTGTCGATGCCGAACCATTTCAGGCCGATCGCCCGGCCGGGCATCCGCCCTGCGGCGGCATCCAGCGGCCGGCGCAGGGTCGCCAGCACATAGGCGCCGGTGCCCCAGTCCTTGGCGACGGGGATTTTGACCTGCTGGGTGCCTTCCTTGACGTCCACGGTCTGGGTCGTCAGCAGACGGTCGCCGAGCACGTTGATGGTGAGCTTCCCCGCCGCGCGGGCGTTGACCGACACCACCATGGTGTCGCCGGAGGCGTATTCCTGCTTGTCGATCGAGGTCTCCAAAAGGTCAGGCGTATCGGCGCTGCCGTCGGAGTACCAGCCGACATCGAACTGCACCGAGGTGATCGGCCCGTCCACCTCCGACGACTTGACGTCGAGGCGGTAGCGGCCGGGCTGCGGCGCAAGGCTGACGCGTGCCGCCTTGTCGGCGGTCAGCGTGAGATCGCCGTCGGCGACGCGGCTGGTCGACTTGACCGGCTCATATTCCCAGGACGAGTTCTGGCGATACCACTGGTAGCGCGACTCCATCTTCAAAAGCTCGTAGCGCAGGCCGTTGCGGGCGAGTTGCTTGCCGTCGGGGGCGACGAACACCACGTCGAACTCGGCCTTATCGCCTTCAGCGACGTTCTTGTCGCCGAACAGCGGCTTGATGCCGATCAGGTTGACGCTGGGGGCGACCGGCAGCACCAGCTTGCGCTCGACGGCGCGGCCGCCTGTCTCCGCCATGCGGATGAAGATCTGGGCTTCTTGCGGCCGGGTCGAGGACGGCGGTTTTGCCAGCGATACCGGGAAGGTCGCGACACCATTGGCGTCGGCCTCGGGCAGGTTCTCGATCGGGGTCCGCTCGTTGCTGGCGGTCTCCTCGTCGGCGACGCCAAATTGATAGCCGGGATAGCCCGGCCGGCCGGACGCCGCCGGCGCGACCAGCATGTCGCCTTCGAGCGAAAGCCCGGAAGCCGGTGCGCCGTACAGGAAATGTCCGTCGACCTTCAGTTCAACCGGAACCTCAGCCTTGATCAATTTGTCCTTGGCGGTGAGGTCGAATTCGATCCGCTCCGGAATGTAGTCCTCGACCATGAAGGTGGTCTCGCCGACCGACGCACCCTTGGGGTCGGTATAGGCCCGCGCCCGCCAGGTCCCGGTCGGAACCGCCGAATTGAGCGGCACCGCCATGGAGCGGCCGCCCGCCCCCTGATCGGCGAGCTGCGCCCGGCGGTATTCGACGCCATCGGGCCGCTCGATCACCAGGGTCAGCGGTCCGCCGGTCAAGGCGTTGCCCTGCCCGTCGCGCAGCAGCGCGGTCAGGTAGACCGTTTCGTTGGACCGGTAGACCCCGCGCTCGGCATAGACGAAGGCGTCCGCTCCCGAAGGCGTGACCCGGCCGGCGACGCCGCGGTCGGTGAGGTCGAAGGCGCTCGTCTTCAAACTGAGGAAGGCGTAGTCCGCCTTCTCGCTGGTGACGGTCAGCAAGGCCGGCGACAACCCGCCCTCGCCCCGCGCCAGCCCTGCCTCGAACAGCACATGGCCGGCATCGTCGGTCTTGCGGGTGGCAAGGATCTCGTTGTTGCGCGCGACGAGCTTGACCTCGGCCTTGCCGACCGCCTCGGTGGAGGCCAGCGAGTTGACGAAAACATGGATGCCGTCATTGCCCGAAAACGCCGTCAGGCCCATGTCGGAGACGATGAACCATTGGGTCGCCAGCGTGCCGTCATCGTCGCTGCCCGGGCTCTTCGGCGCCGCCGTCATGACGTAGACGCCGGGCTGCAGATTGCCCAAGGCCTCGTCGACCGGGAACGCGGTCACGACGTCCTGGTTCAGCGTGGTCGCGGTGGCGAGTTCGCCGGTCCAGACCTTGACGCCGCGCTCGTCGCCGAGATCCGAGAGCTGGTAGCGGCTCAGCGTCTTCTGGAAATCGCTGTCGATCACGGTGTTGATGAGGTTGCGGTCGCCGATCCGGAATACGTTGACGTTCACCGCGGGCGTGTTGACGCTGACCAGCGGGATGCCGCGCTGGCCGGTGCGTGGCAGCACATAGGCGCGACCGGTGAAGCGCACGAACGGCTTGCGGTCGCGGACATAGATGTTGAATTCCGCCGACTTCGGCAGGCTCTCCTTGACCGTCGACGGCAGGCCGGCGCGCAGGTTGATGTTGTAGCGCTCGCCATGCTTGAGGCCATCGACGCAGAGCTGCTTGCCCTCGGCCGACAGCGCCGGCTTGTCGGTACCGGCCAGCGCCAGGAACGGCGCAAAATCGACCCGCTTGGCGAGGTCCTCGGAGAACTGGAAGCAGGCCCGCGGCGAGGCGCCGTCGGAATCGACGGTGTAGTCGAGCAGCCGGAAGCCGTGCTCGTCGCGCATCTTCTCATACTGGCCTCTGATATCGGCGACCTCGCGCAGATCGAGCGACAGCCGGAAGCTATCCAGCGCCGGCCGCCACAGCTTGCGGTCGGACAGCGAACGGCCGAGCACCGCCAGCGCATCGGCCTCCTCGCCCGGATTGCCGGCACGCTGATAGGCGATATAGGCAGCGGTCGAGGCGCGCTCGAGCAGGAAGGTCTGCTCGCTCGACGAGTTGGAGCGGATCTGGAAGATGGTTTTGGCGAGTTTCAGCCAGTTGGCGCCGTCCTCCGGCGTGGTGGCGGCGATCTGGCCGAGGATCTGCAAGCCGGTACGGAAGTCGGCCCTTTTGAAGGCGGCGTCGGCGTCGCTGCGGAGCGTCGCGGCCGACCTGGTGACCGGCCCCGCCTCGCTCTTGATCTGGGCCTCCAGCTTGATCGCGGAATCGGCGAGATCGTCGCGCTTGAAGGCCTTGTCGGCGGCCAGCGCCGGAAAAAGCCCAAGCGCCAGCGTGGCGCAAACCAGTGTGGCGCGGACAAAACCGATCATGACGGAACTCCCAGCGCGGACAAACGCCGCGGTATGGTCAAAAATGCGCGAAAAGGTGACGGACTGATGGCGAAGGACAAGGCTTGCGAAAAGGTCGCAGCAGGCATGGCGTTGGCAGTCCAAAAAAGGGCACGGCGCGGCGCCGGCGGCAGTCAGCCGGCGCCAGCTTTGGGTCAGCGGCGCGCCATAAGCAATGGCCCGCCGTCTGGCTTTGTCGCAAACATGAGGAAATCGGTTCGACGGCCTTGGCGGGCAGCGGATTTTTCATAATGGCAGTGCTAAACAGGCCCGGCGGAACACCGCCCAGACGGTCCCATAGCTCAACTGGATAGAGTAACGGATTTCTACTCCGTGGGTTGCAGGTTCGAATCCTGCTGGGATCGCCAACGGTAAGGCCTACTTGCCCAGAAGTGACGCGCGCCAGAGCGTGAAGTGAGACCGCATATCCATGCCGCTCCGGACTTCCGCTTGCTCGCTAAGCTCGGATTTCAACAGCCGGGAGATCTCGCGCGCGTTGCTCAAACTGCCCCGTGCAAGCAAGCGCGAGAGCTGTTCCATTTCGCCGTCCTGGAGCGTCGACATCGGAACGGTCCCTTATTCCCGTTGATGTCCCCATTGTCTCCGGCCGACACTGACCTTCCAAGTGAAAGTTTGGCAACGTTGCGGCTTGCCGGCGCCCCCGTCCGCCGCGCTTCAATGGTCCAAGCGAGACGATCTACCGAGACTCGAAAAAAGCCGCCGCTGGGTTGTTCAGCGGCGGCTTTGTCAGGCCGGGGTGTGAGTTACGAAGACCGCGACCACTCCAAGCTGGTCAAACCCGAATTAAGATCGAGTTTCGCTTTGGAGTTCGACCTAACCGACCCTGAGATTTTCAGCCGATTCCTTGCCGCGGTTGGCCACGACTTCGTAGCTCACTTTGGCGCCCTCGTTGAGGTTGCTGAGCCCCGCCTTCTCCACAGCCGAAATATGGACGAACACGTCCTTGCCGCCGGTGTCGGGCTGAATGAATCCGAAGCCCTTTGTTGCATTGAACCACTTTACTGTACCTGTCGCCAACGTCGTCACTCCCTGTTTTGATCCAGGAAGACAACCTAGGTCCGTCTGGCAATGTACTGCAAGGAAAACCTCTTACCCAGCCTCAACATAGCCCGATGCTGACCGGTGTGGCGTAGCCGGCCCGGGCGTCACCCGAGAGGTTCCGGGCGTCGCCCCTGAAGATTGCGTGAGATCGCACAAACTTTGAAGAAGCGCACGACAGCTGCCCGCAGGGATTAGCCTTGCCCGGCGTGACCGCTCCAGTTTCCCGCGCCATCCGTCAGCGCTGACCGGTCGCGCCCCACCTTTTCCCGAAGACCGGCGAACTCACCTGATCGACTTTCCAGTCGAAGAAGTCGTACTGGCCCGACCACGCGTGGACCTTGCTCCCGCACACCTCGCACGCGAAGCTGCCGGAACGCTTGTCGGGGTGATGCTCCCTCGTTGCGGTATAGGGTAGCCCGCAATTGGGACAGCTAAAATATTCGGTGGTCCAGATGCCGCTTGCCATGACGCGATTATGCGAAGCCTCGCGGAGGTTTTCCAGTCCGGCCGCTTGCCACCGTTAGCCCGTTCTTAACGCCTTCGATTCTCATTCGATAATGGCCGTTAACGAATGGCGGACGCCGCCCCGTCTTTCCGAACGCTCACGCAGGGCGCCGGGCGTTGGCTGCAAACGGCCGGGATGCGCTCAGGCACCCTTCTTCACGATCTGATATCCGCTGGCCGCCAGGTCCTGCAGGATCGCCTTGGTGATGTGCGCGCTCTGGTCCGGCGCGATCCACTCGTAGTCGAGGTTCGGACCGCCGTCGCCCTCGGGATATTTGATGAAGGCGCTATGAATTGCATTCGTAATCAATGTTTCGATAGCCTGCTCGGACATTTGGCCTCCTGTCTATGCGCCGAACATATCACAGCACCGCTTGACTGACTGCGCTTTCTTCCGCCGCAACGATCGCGGCGTCGGTGCGAACGAGCCTGGCCTCCCACGGTTTACGAGGCGACGGCGCCGATGAAGCGGTCGCCCTTGAGTCATGGAGCGAGGGAGTGAAGATAGACTGCAAGAAAAACCCGCCGGGTTGAGACGGCGGGTTTCCTTGGTCTCGCGAAGCTTTGGGAGCAGGGGCGCGATTACGCAGATCGTAACGGCCGGCGGTTAAGGAGCTCTGCATGAACACCTTGATCCGCGTAATGCCCGCATCAGATTCTTGGAGGTGCCAGGCGCGGTGCGATTGATTGGTGCGGCTTTTCATCAGCCGCGGTGAAGCGTCGCGCTTCCGTGCCCGCAACGGAACTTACGTCTTGCGGGAGGGTTGTTCTGGCCAGAGGAGCATCAGATGGCAGACAACAAGAATCCGAACGAGAAGCAGCCGGGCGAACATCCGGACGGAAAGTACCACTACAACCCAGGCAATCAGTCGGGCAAAACGGCCGAGATCGTCCCCAAGAAAGAGGCGAACGAGAACGACGAACCGCACCGCGACGCTCCCAAGCGCCCATAGATGGTTTGCCGCCTTCCCTTCGATGGACGTAAACAAGCGGCGCCGCCTGATTTCATCGGCCGCGCGACGCAATCGTCTGCGCGCTGGACATTGCGATTGTGGTGGCAGCTCACCAATGTTTAACCGCCGTTTGCTGTATGCAATGCAGAAATGGTTGCCCAGAAAATCGTCTTGCCGAAACCCGGTTGCGGGAGATTGAATTCGGCGTGGGTCCTTGGAGCGACACCTGGCTATCGCCGGCCTCGCACCATCTTTCCCGCAAACTCCCGGCGCTTCCGAACAGGACGCCGGGAGTTTTGTTTTTCGCATGATCGGCGCGATGGCGGACGGCGCTTTGGCGGCAAGCCGAGGCGATTGACGCGGCCCGCTGGTGTTGCTCCCGAGCCACGTTTGCGACTCCATTTGAGGTCGGCGCAATACCGCCCAAACGTCGCCACGCCATCGCCAAGGTCGAAAGGGAGTTTTCGCCAGTCTCCGAGGGTCCCATGGGGTCCCGCAACAGAATGTTGGGAGTCATGGCAGGGCATCACCACGGCGAAGGCATCGGCGTTTCGAAGCTGCGGCTCGCAGCCCTGACGCTGGCGTTGACCTCTTCCCCGGTCTGCGCCGACACCTTTCAGGAGATGTGGATGGGCCGGGTCGCCCGGCCGCCCGCCGACAATCAGGAAGCCTCGGTTTACTGGGAGGACACCTGGGACGCGCGCGGCAAACGCTTCAAGGCCAACGAGGTCTCCTGCGCCCATCGCACCGAGGCCTTCGGCACCATCTTCGTCGTCACCAATCTCGACAACGGCAAGACGATCAAGTGTCCGGTGCAGGATCGCGGACCCTACGCCCACGGCCGGGTGCTCGATTTCTCGCTCGGCGCGGCGCGCCAGATCGGCTGTGACGGACTGTGCCGCGTCAATGTCCGGCGCGCCGGTTACGAATAGCCTCGCATGCGACAAATTGGCACGACGGGCAAAATATCGCTTAACCCGTCGAGCAAATCAGTGGTTCAACTCCGCCCGTCTCACGGCAACAAGAGGGGCGATCGCGATCGTCACGACGTGCGGTGGGATGCGGTGGACGCGAAGGCTGCGACTGACGAGCGCGGTCATTGCGTACGGTGAAATCGTTTGGGTCCGACGCCCCGGTGCTGGCGTCAAGTTGGCGGAAGCGAAAGCTGAAGCTGACGATGGTGGCAAGAAAGCCGGTCACCAGGACGAACTCGTATAAGCCGTAAAGCCATTGCGCAGGGAAGGCCGGAGTGTTTCCGCCAAACCTGTATGCTCGTGTGCGCATTTTTTGATGCACATTGCACGCGAGACCGCGGGTGCGGCGCGCACCCGGTCTTCCCTGCGCCCTCTGTTCTCAGGAGGGCAAACGAAATGCAAAACTTCGGGCGCATCGCGCCGCGAGATCGCGAAGTCGTATTCGAACTTCGTAGGGCGGGCAGAGCCAACGGGTCGCGCGAATGCGCGCCCGATGACAGGCTCCGCGTGCCCACCAATCCAGGTCACAGAAAAGATGGTGGGCACGGCGCAAGTGCGCCTTTGCTCACCCTACGAAGTAGAGACGTGCTGTTTGAAATTCAAATCAGAAACTCACGCCCGCGGGCGGCGGCATGCCGGCTCCCGCGTCACGCGAGCGAGTGCGCGATCGGCCTGCGATATCGGACTGCAGACCGTGAATACGAATGCCAGCCGCGTGCACTGCCAGTCCGGACCGATCTCGGCTGCCGGGAACGGCTCCGAATAAGTCAGTCCGGCCGCGACGAGCGCGATGACACAGACGAGCGACACCAAAGCCAGCGTGAAAACGAGGCGTTTGCGGGTCCACCAAATGTGGGGCATGGCGGTCCTCCTGTTCGGACGCCGCCAACATAGGATCGCGCCGGCAGCTCCGGTGTGAACGGCATCACAGTCCGTCTGGCCTCCCGGTTTCGTGATTTCGGCAAGCCCCGCCAGGCTTCAAGCCCCCGCCAGGCTTCACTGTCAGGCCCCGCCAGGCTTCACAGGCCTCGCCCGGCGTCACTGGGCCGGCTGGATCACGTTGCAGTTGGTGCGGCCGGACATCAGGCAATCCTGCATCTTGCTGGCGGCGGTCAGGTCGTGCGCCAGCCACAGCCCGGCGGCCAGCATCACAGCCGCGATCAACAGGCCGGCAATCGCGCCGCGGCGGCTGCCGCCCTCCTCCGGATCCGTCATGGTGTCATCGCCTTCCATAGCGTTTTCGAGCGAAGTGGATGCCGGTTCGCGTAAAGAAAACGCGTCAAAACAAGGAACCGGCGCGCCGGCAATAGTTCGAAGAGAACTTACACGCGCTGGGTATAACTGTCGCAAATCCGTTGCGCGCGGGCATCCCTTGATCGACACTCCGTTTTTGGGACTGAGCGTGCGCGGGGGCGTGCCATGGGTAAGCAGGAAACGGGCTACGATTACCATCGTTACCGGAAATTGCTGGCGGAAGCGGTCGACGAGACCAAACGGCTCGAACTGATCGAGCAGTTGATCAACGAGAAGGCCCGCGACCGGCTGGAAGCCCAGCGGACGTCGGACCGGGTGGCGATGACGGCGGTGACGGTCGCCAGGATCCTCGGACCGACCGCGCGGCCGCGATAATTTCGGGATCAAGTCGCTCGATCCGAGCGAGCCGGCCGTCCTGCTCCGGAACTGGACCCGGCGCGATCGACGGGCGTGGTCCTCGCTTCTGCGCCCTCTCGGACCCTCACTTCTCGGCGGCGGCCATCACGATCGAACCGACCAGTCCGATCAGGGCACAGGCCAGCAGGGCATATTGCAGGATTGCGACCGCCTGCCGCGGCGTTTCGGTCGCGGTGGCAATGTCGTAAAGCAGCCACGCCGACGTCAGCCCGCTCATCAGCATGATTTTCGGCCATCTGCTGTTCATGCAAATCTCCCCTGATTTTGCTATTGGACGCTGGCATTTTGCCTTGGGTTCACCTAACCAAGGCGACAAACCGCGCCGGCGCGCGGCTACCCCTATTTTGAAAGCGACAAGGCCTCTTTTATGAGTGGATTCAAGGAACCGAGCTTCGCCGACCGCCAGAAGGCCGCGCTGCAGGCCAAGCAGAACATTCTGAACAAGTTCAAGGCGGCACCCGGACCTGATGATCCCGAGGTGAAGCGCCGGCAGGCCGAGCGCGAGGCGCAGGCCGCCGTCCGCGCCAAGGCAAAGGAAGTCCGCGAAGCCGCCAAGGCCGAAGCGAAGGCGCGTGAGGAAGCCGCCGCCGCCGAAGCCAAGGCCGCGCTCGCCCGCGAGAAGGAAGAGGAAGTCGCCCGCCAGGCCGCGCTCGAGGCCGAACAGAAGGCCAAGCGCGACGCCCGCTATGCCGCGCGCAAGGGCGGCAAGGGCAAGAAGAAGTAAGCGGCGGGATCGGTTCGGCGCGTCGTCGCCAAGCACCAGCACCTATCGAAGATTGTCCGAGCGAGTCATTCCGGGGCGATGCGCAGCATCGAACCTGGAATCTCCCTCACCGCATCATGCTTCAAGCAAACGATCTCAGTGCGGCGTGCGACAAGCTGCCGCCCAAGCTTGGACGCATTGTTGACGGAGTCTTTTGCGAAGCCTCGTTTTAGCGTGTGCGCTGCAGCATATCCGGCCTCTCCCAGGGCCAGGAAACGGCACTAAATCAGGATTCCAGCCACGGCTTGCCGTCGCGCACCGCCTCGACCTAACAGACAGCCTCGAACTATCAGACTAGAGCATTCTCGGGCGAAGACCGGCTAAGATGGGCACAACGCCGGCCTGGAAACGCCGACCAAGAACAGCATCAGGGGAGACACCATGATCACACGCCGCCATATCCTCGCATCCGCGCTTGCCGCGCCCGCCATCCTGCGTCTCGGTACCGGTACCGCGCACGCTGCGACCACGCTGAAGATCTCGCACCAGTTTCCAGGCGGCACCATCGACAAGGGCGATTTCCGCGACCGGCTGTGCCGGATGTTCGCCCAGGAAGTCACCAAGCGCAGCGGCGGCGAAATCGTCGGCGAAATCTATCCGAACTCCTCGCTGGTCAAGACCAACGCGCAGTTCTCGGCGATGCGCAAGGGCGCGCTCGATATCAGCCTCTACCCGATGCCCTATGCCGGCGGCGAATTGCCCGAGACCAATATCGGCCTGATGCCGGGCCTGGTCGCGACCTACGATCAGGGCATGCGCTGGAAGAAGGAGCCGGTGGGCAAGGCTTTGACCGACTTCCTCGCCGACAAGGGTATCATCCTGCTCTCCTGGGTCTGGCAGGCCGGCGGCGTCGCCAGCCGTTCCCGCCCCATCGTGGCCCCCGAGGACGCCAAGGGACTGAAGGTCCGCGGCGGCTCGCGCGAAATGGACATGGTGCTGCAGACCGCGGGCGCCGCCGTGCTGTCGGTGCCGTCGAACGAAATCTATGCCGCGATGCAGACCGGCGCCTGCGACGCCGGCATCACCTCCTCCACCAGCCTGATCTCGTTCCGCCTCGAGGAGGTCGCGAAGGCGCTGACCTCGGGCGCCGGCGCGTCCTACTGGTTCATGCTGGAGCCGTTGATGATGTCGAAGGCGATCTTCGACAAGTTGCCGAAGAACCAGCAGGACATCCTGCTTGCGGTCGGCACCGAAATGGAAGTCTTCGGCCGCAAGGGCGCGCAGGACGACGACGTCGAGGTCGCCAAGGTCTACGAGAAGGCCGGCGCCAAGGTCTCCGCGCTCGACGTGGCGACGGTCGGCAAGTGGCGCGACATTGCGCGCGATACCGCCTGGAAGGACTATGGTGCTAAGACGGCAACCTCAGCGAAATTGCTGAAGCTCGCGAGCGACGTCTCCGCATGATGCATGGTCCGCTTCCGGATCAGAAAGACCTTCCCGGCGCCGTCACGAGCAACCCGCTCATGGCGGCCCTCGGACAGGCGCTGGCGCTTTGCAACAACGTCATCGTCTTCGTCGCTGCGCTGGCGCTGATCGCGGCCTGTGCGATCCTCAGCTACAGCGTGATCGGCCGCGCCCTGTTCCACAGCGCCAATTACTGGCAGGACGAGGCGGCGGTGTTTCTGCTGGTCGGCGCCACCTTCATGACCGCGGCCTATGTGCAGGGCCAGCGCGGCCATATCGGCATCGAGGCCTTTATCGGTCTGATCTCAGCGCGTGCCAACCGAATCCGGCTGTGGCTGGTCGATGTCGCGAGCCTGCTGTTCTGCGCGTTCTTCGCCTGGAAATCCTGGACGCTGGCGCATGAGGCCTGGGTCGACGGCCAGGTCTCGAACTCGATGTGGTCGCCGCCGCTGGCGATCCCCTACGTGCTGATGGCGCTCGGCATGAGCTTGCTTTGCCTGCAACTGCTGTTGCAGATCATTATTCCTTTGGTGGGTACCTCGCGCCGATGAGCGTTCTCGGAATTGGCCTCAGTTACGGCTTTGCCACCCTGTTTGCGATGTTCTCCGGCATGCCGATCGCGTTTGCGCTCGGCGCCGTCGCCGTCGTCTTCATGGCGATCTACATGCCGGCGGCCTCGCTCGATACCGTGACGCAGAACGTCTACGAGGAAATGGCATCGATCACGCTGCTGTCGATCCCGCTGTTTATCCTCAAGGGCGCGGCGATCGGCAAATCCCGCGCCGGCCAGGATCTCTATTCGGCGCTGCATGCCTGGCTGCATCGCGTCCCCGGCGGGCTTGGCGTCGCCAACGTGTTCGCCTGCGCGTTGTTCGCGGCGATGGCGGGCTCCTCGCCTGCGACCTGTTCGGCGATCGGCTCGGCCGGCATTCCCGAGATGCGCAAGCGCGGCTATTCCGGCGGCTTCGCGGCCGGCATCATCGCGGCCGGCGGCACGCTCGGCATTCTGCTGCCGCCCTCGATCACCATGATCCTGTTTGCGGTCGCCGCGGAGAAATCGTTAGGACGCCTGTTCCTCGCCGGCATCGGGCCGGGGCTGCTGCTGGTGACATTGTTCGGCATCTACGCGGTGTTCCGGTTCCGCAAGGAATATGCCGCGGCCCACGCGCTCTACATCGCGACCGGCACCGAAGCCGCGATCCTGCACCACGACGATTTCACCATGGCGCAGCGCTTCAGCGCGCTGCCGCGGGTGCTGCCGTTCGTCCTGCTGCTCACCGGCGTGATGATCGCGCTCTATGGCGGCTACGCCACGCCGTCGGAAACCGCGGGACTCGGCGGGCTATTGGCGCTGGTGCTGATCGCGCTGATCTACAGCGTGTGGCGGCCGAGCGATCTGGCGCCGATCCTGAAATCGACCATCCGCGAATCCACCATGCTGATGATGATCATCGGCATGTCGCTGCTCTATTCCTATGTGATGAGCTATCTGCACATCTCGCAATCGGCGGCGGAGGCCATCGTCGCGATGCATCTGCCGCGCTGGGAGTTGCTGGCGGCGATCCTGGTGATGGTGGTCGTGCTCGGCTTCTTCCTGCCGCCGGTGTCGATCATCCTGATGACCGCGCCGATCATCCTGCCGCCGCTGCGCGCCGCCAATTTCGACATCATCTGGTTCGGAATCGTGATGACCATCGTGATGGAGATGGGACTGATTCATCCGCCCGTCGGCCTCAACATCTTCGTCATCCGCAACGTCGCGCCCGATATTCCCTTGAGCGAAGTGATCTGGGGCACGCTGCCGTTCGTGCTGTTGATGATGGTCGCGGTACTGCTGCTGTGCTTCTTCCCGGGGATATCGACCACACTGCCCGATCTGGTGATGGGCCCGGACGGGGGAAGATAGGCGGCGCCGACGCCACGCGGCTAACCGGAGCGCGGCCGATCAAGCCGCTCACGACGTTGATCGCAGCAAGCAGCTTCGGCATATCGACGCCGGTCCTGATCCCCATACCTTCGAGCATGTAGACCACGTCCTCGGTCGCGACATTGCCGGTCGCACCGGGAGCGTAGGGACAGCCGCCGAGGCCGCCGGCCGCGGAATCGAGCACGCGGCAGCCTTCTTCCATCCCGGCATAGAGATTGGCCAGCGCCTGGCCGTAGGTGTCGTGGAAATGCATCGCGAGCTTCGCCATCGGCACATCGCCCGCCACCGCGCGCAGCAATTGCCGGGCTTTCAATGGCGTACCGACGCCGATGGTGTCGCCGAGCGAGATTTCGTAGCAGCCGAGGTCCCACAGCACCCTGGCGACGTCGACGACCGCCTGCGGCTTGATCTCGCCCTCATAGGGGCAGCCGAGCACCGTGGAGATATAACCGCGCACCCGGACGCCATCGGCCTTGGCACGGGCCACCACCGGCTTGAAGCGCTCGATCGATTCAGCGATCGAGCAATTGATATTGGCGCGCGAGAAACTCTCGGATGCAGCGGCGAACACCGCAATTAGCCTGGCGCCCGCGGCCTGCGAGGCCTCGTAGCCCTTCTCGTTCGGCACCAGCACCGGCAGTTCGCAATCTCTGTGATGGCTGACGCCGCGCAGCACGGCGTCGGAACCGACCATCTGCGGGATCGCCTTCGGCGACACGAACGCGCCGACCTCGACCTCCCGCAACCCGGCACCGATCAGCGCTTCGATGAAGGCAATCCGGTCGGCAACGCTGACCGGAGTCTTCTCGTTCTGCAGGCCGTCACGCGGACCGACCTCGACGATGCGGACGGCGTCGCTCATCAGGCCGCCGCCGGTTCGATTTCGGCGAGTTCAACACCCTCGCCGACGATGTCGCCGACCTTGCACTTGATCTTCTTCAAGACGCCCGCATAGGGCGCGCGCAGGGTCTGCTCCATCTTCATGACTTCCAGCGTCAGGATCGCAGCGCCCTTCTCCAGGGTCGCGCCCTCCTCGGCCAGCAGCGCCACCACGGTGCCCGGCAACGGCGCCACGATCTTGTCCTCGCCGACGTGCTCCTCGGTCTCGCCGCCGAACGGATCGACCCAATGCAGGTCGAAGCGGCCGTTGCGGGTGCGCAGATAGAGCTCGTGGTTCTCGATCACGGCCACGACATTCGACTTCACCCCGTCGATGGTGATGTCGAAGCCGCCGCCGGCATAAGGCATCATCGAAAGAGCGATCGGGGCCGCGCGATCGGCCAACGACACGGTAAACCGGCCATCTCCGTAGTGCAGCGTCACCTTCTGCTCGGTGCCCGGCCCCTGCCGGAACTGGAACACCCTTGTCCGAAGGCCGACCGGCTGCCAGCCATAGGTCCGCCACGGCGAATGCGCTTCGTTTCGCGCGGCCTGCTGCTCTTGGACGATCACGGCCGCCACCGCGGCGCAAAGCTCGAGTTCACCGGGCGGAGGCGAGGTCTCGGTCAGGCCCTTCAATTCGCGTTCGATGAAACCGGTGTCGATGGTGTTGGCGCGGACGTCGCGATGCGTCACCAGCGCCGACAGGAATGGAATGTTGGTAGTGATGCCGCGCACATCGGTTTCTTCCAGCCCGCGGTTGAGCCGCTCGATTGCGGCCTCGCGGGTCGGCGCCCAAGCGATCACCTTGGCGAGCATCGCGTCGTAGTACGGCGACACCGCGTCGCCGCTGCGATAACCGGCGTCGATCCGCAGGCCGTCCACGGCATCCGGCGTACGCCAGGTCTTGATCCGGCCCACTGAAGGCATGAAATTCTTCTGCGGATTCTCCGCATAGACCCGCGCCTCGATGGCATGGCCGTTCAGTTTGATTTCGTCCTGCTTCAGCGGCAGCTTCTCGCCAAACGCCACCCGCAACTGCCATTCGACGAGGTCGATGCCGGTGATCAGTTCGGTGACGGGATGTTCGACCTGCAGGCGAGTGTTCATTTCGATGAAAAACACCTCCTTGCCGTCGGAGACGAATTCGATGGTGCCGGCGCCGACATAATTGACCGCCCCCGCCG
Organism: Bradyrhizobium ottawaense; assembly: GCF_900099825.1. NCBI lineage: Bacteria > Pseudomonadati > Pseudomonadota > Alphaproteobacteria > Hyphomicrobiales > Nitrobacteraceae > Bradyrhizobium > Bradyrhizobium ottawaense. The sequence continues at coordinate 8,059,565 of NZ_LT629693.1, forward strand.
CCTTGCGCGCGGCGGCGCAGACGGCGTCGCGTTGCGTGGCGTTGAGCGTCGGCGACGGCGCTTCCTCGATCACCTTCTGATGCCGCCGCTGCAACGTGCATTCGCGCTCGAACAGCGACAGCAGATTGCCGTGGCTGTCGCCGATGATCTGCACCTCGATATGGCGCGGGTTCTGGACGAACTTTTCGATCAGCATGCGGTCGTCGCCGAACGCCGCCTTGGCTTCGCGCTTGGCGCTGACGATCGCGGCCGAAAGCTCGCCGGCCGATTTCACCACCCGCATGCCGCGCCCGCCGCCGCCGGCCGACGCCTTCACCAGCACCGGGAAGCCGATCTTGTCGGCGGCTTCTGCCAGGATCGCCTCGTCCTGGACCTCGCCGTGATAGCCGGGCACCAGCGGCACGCCGGCCTTTTCCATCAGTTGCTTCGAGCCGGACTTCGAACCCATCGCGGTCATCATCGCGGCTGTTGGGCCCACGAACACCAGCCCGGCATCCAGGCAGGCCTGTGCGAACTCGGCATTCTCCGACAGGAAACCGTAACCGGGATGAACGGCCTCGGCGCCGGTCTTGCGCGCCGCTTCGATCACGCGTTCGATGTTGAGATAGCTGTCGCGCGCCCGCGCCGGCCCGAGCAGTACGGCCTCATCGGCCATCGCGACATGCATGGCGTCGCGGTCGGCCTCGGAATAGACCGCGACCGTCCGCAGCCCCATGGCGCGGGCGGAGCGGATCACGCGGCAGGCGATCTCACCCCGGTTGGCGATCAGAAGGGTGCGAAAACGCCGGTAGAGTTTCGAGCGGTCCATTGTCAGTTCCTGCATCACATCCTGAACAGGCCGAACTTCGTCGGCTCGATCGGCGCATTCGCCGATGCGGATAATCCGAGGCCGAGCACCAGCCGCGTATCGGCGGGATCCATCACGCCGTCATCCCACAGCCGCGCGGTGGCATAATACGGACTGCCCTGGTGTTCGTATTGGGCGCGGATCGGCGCGCGAAACTTCTCGTCCTCTTCGGCCGACCAGGTGTCACCCTTGGCCTCGATACCGTCGCGCCGCACCTGGGCCAGAACCATCGAGGCCTGTTCGCCGCCCATGACGGAGATGCGCGCGTTCGGCCACATCCAGAGGAAGCGCGGGCTATAGGCGCGGCCGCTCATGCCGTAATTGCCGGCGCCATAGGAGCCGCCGATCACGACGGTGAATTTCGGCACGCCGGCGGTTGCCACCGCCGTCACCAGCTTGGCGCCGTCGCGGGCGATGCCGCCGGCCTCGTACTTCTTGCCGACCATGAAGCCGGTGATGTTCTGCAGGAACACCAGCGGGATATTGCGCTGGCAGCATAGTTCGATGAAGTGCGCGCCCTTCAGCGAACTCTCGCTGAACAGGATGCCGTTATTGGCGATGATGCCGACCGGGTAGCCCCAGATATGGGCGAAGCCGCAGATCAGCGTCGTGCCGTACAGTTTCTTGAACTCGTCGAATTCCGAGCCGTCCACCAGCCGCGCGATGATGTCGTGGACGTCGAACGGCTTGCGGCCGTCGGCGGAGACCACGCCGTAGATTTCCTCGGCCGGAAACAGCGGCTCCCGCGGCTCGCGCATGTTCAACGCGGCGCGCGTCGGCGGTTTCAGCGTGGCGACGATGCGCCGGGCGATCCCGATCGCATGGGCGTCGTTCTGCGCATAGTGATCGGTAACGCCGGATTGCCGCGAATGCACGTCGGCGCCGCCGAGTTCCTCGGCGGTCACGACCTCGCCGGTCGCGGCCTTCACCAGCGGCGGGCCACCGAGAAAGATCGTGCCCTGATTGCGCACGATGATGCTCTCGTCGGACATCGCAGGCACATAGGCGCCACCCGCGGTGCAGGAGCCCATCACGATCGCGATCTGCGGAATGCCCTGTGAGGACATCTGTGCCTGGTTGTAGAAGATGCGGCCGAAATGCCGCTCGTCCGGAAAGATCTCGTCCTGCATCGGCAGGAAGGCGCCGCCGGAATCGACCATGTAGACGCAGGGCAGATTGTTCTGCCGCGCGATATCCTGCGCGCGCAGATGCTTCTTCACCGTCATCGGGTAATAGGTGCCGCCCTTGATGGTGGCGTCGTTGGCGACGATGACGCATTCGCGGCCCGAAATGCGGCCCACCCCGGTGATGACGCTGGCGGAATGGACGTCGCCGCCATAGAGGCCGTTGGCGGCCAGCGGCGACAATTCAAGGAAGGCCGTGCCGGGATCGATCAGCAGGTCGACGCGTTCGCGCGCCAGCATCTTGCCGCGCGAGGTATGCCGGGCCCGCGAAACCTTGCCGCCGCCGCCGGCGACCACCTTGAGCTTCTCGCGAAGGTCCGCGACGAGGCCGCGCATGACTTCCGCATTGCGGGCAAATTCGGGGGATGTGGGATCGATCGTGGAATGAAGCTGCATGATCGGCGTCTTCTTTGAATGCTGGCGAGCCGTTGAGATTGCCTTGAGATGGACAAGCACGGCGCCCCTCGCGAGGATGCGAACCGGCTGTACCATCTTTGCGGCAACGTGTCCCGGCTATGGGAGTTGTCGGCTCATTCTGAAGGGCGAGTTCGGGTCCGGCAATACCGGCGCCGGGCGATGAGGCCTGCTGGCGTTCTCATCAATACCTCCTTTCAGGCTGCGCGGGTCGTTGAATTCAACACGTCGGCAGGCCAATGAATTAAACGATCATACGTTTTTTTAATTGAATCGCAAGTAGCTTGGTCGGATCGCCGCACGGCGCATCCAGATCGTTGAAATTGCTATAATTTCATGCAATGAATATACGAGCGTTTGCTTGTTTCTGCAGAACCGATATCAAGCAAACAGAGCTTCCAGAGGACTGCTTTCAGAGGACTGCTTTCAGAGGACTGCTTTCAGAGGACTGCTTTCAGAGGACTCATGGCGCGCACGATCGGCTCATACGGCCCGAAGACGATGGAGGCGATCCGCAAAGCGGGACTGCGCCTCATCTTCGAACATGGCTATTCGGCGATGAGCCTGCGGCAGCTCGCCGCCGCGGTCGGGATCCAGGCCGGATCGCTCTACAATCATATCAGCACCAAGCAGGAACTGCTGTTCGACCTCGTACAGGACCACATCAACGAGTTGCTTCGTCAGCTCGATCTTGCCTTGCTGGGGAAACAACGGCCGGCCGAGAAGCTCTCGGCCTTCGTCGCGTTCCACGTCACCTACCACATGACCAAGAAGCGCGAGGTCTTCATCGCCAATTCCGAACTGCGAAGCCTCGAGCCGAAGAACTACGATGCGATCGTGAAGTTGCGCGGCGCCTACGAGCGGCGGTTGGCGGAGATTCTCGCGGAAGGCGTATCGGAAGGCGTATTCGAGGTCGTCGATATCCAGGTGGCGACGTTTGCGATCCTGGCGCTTCTGACCGGCATCTGCACATGGTACCGGCCGGGCGGTCGACTGACCCGCGAGGCCATCATCGCTGCCCACGAGAAGCTGGTTCTCTCGAGCGTTACTCCCGGGGGAACGGCGAGTCCTGCCCGAACAAATCCTGCTCGAACAACTCCGGTTCGGAAGAGAAGCAGGCCTGCCCGGAGCGTTGCGCCCGGCCAGCAGCGCGATTGATCGAGGCGCACATGACAGAACTTCAGCAGCTCGACGAGATCGATTTGCGGATATTGTCCGAACTGCAGAACGACGGGCGCATCCGCAACAATGAACTGGCTGTCCGGGTCGGCCTATCGCCCCCTTCCTGCCGGCGGCGCGTTCGCGCCTTGCGCGAGCGCGGCGTGGTCAAGACGATCCGCGCCTCCCTCGACGAAAGGCTGCTCGGCTACGAGGTGACATCCTTCGTGACGATCCAGTTGCAGAGCCAGGCCCAGGCAACAGTCCAGGCTTTCGAGAGTTCGATTGCGGCCATCCCTCTGGTCCAGCAGTGCTGGCGGCTTTCGGGAGAAGCCGACTTCTTGCTGAAATGTGTCGCGCTCAGCGTCGAGGGAATGCACCAGCAGCTGCTGCAGTTTGCGGCGATGCCCAGTGTCCGCAACATCAGGAGCTTGCCGGTGCTCGGTGTCGCAAAGGATGAGCCGTTGCCGATGCCGGATTATCCGCCCGCATCCATCGCAGTAGAATAGCGCCGGCCCTACCCCGGTGGGTCGAGCCTAATGGGTCCAGCCTAATGGGTCCAAGGCTCGCCGCGCCGGAAAGCGAAATTGTCCGAATAGGCAACCTGGCGCTGGATCGAATCCTTGGGCTCGATCACCTGGTAGGCGATGCCCTTGCGTTCGCAATAGGCCACCGCCTCCTCCCTGGTGTCGAAGTGCAAAGTGAGCTGCTGTTTCATGTCGCCGGACGAGGTCCAGCCCATCAGGGGCTCGATCGCCCGGGGCTGCTCGGGCTCGTAATCGAGCTGCCACTCCCTGGTTTTGGCCCTCCCCGATTGCATCGCGTTTTTGGCGGGCTTAAAAATGCGTGCGGTCATGGATGGTAGAACCCCAAAGAGATGTGTAACGAGATAGGCGACATGGAAGCGTTTGGCGGAAACATCAGGGATAGTATAGAGACACCTTTCAGGGACTTGATCGGTGATTCCGTAACCCCGAATGTACCAGTTCTGCACCGGTATAGTCATTATGCTGCACTGTGACAATCTTGGGCCGCCCAGCGGCCCAAGGACGATCTAGAGCCTGATCTAGCGGCCCGATCCTCTCGAAAGCATCACTTCGAAACGGCACCCATGAAAATCAACGCCACCCTACCCGAAAAAGGACGCGACCTCCGGCTCGACCTGTTTCGCGGGGTCGCGAACTGGGCGATTTTTCTGGATCACATCCCCGACAACGTCGTGAACTGGATCACGACCCGCAATTACGGCTTCAGCGACGCCGCCGACCTGTTCGTCTTCATCTCCGGCTATACCGCCTCCTTTGTCTATGCCCGGATGATGCTCGACCGCGGCTTCATCGTCGGCGCCACCCGGCTGACCAAGCGTGTCTGGCAGCTCTACGTCGCCCACATCATCCTGTTCGTGATCTATATCGCCTCGATCAGCTATCTGGCGCTGCGGTTCGGCGATTCCGAACTGGTCAACGAGTTCAACGTCGTCGGGCTGGTCGATAATGCCACCGAAACGCTGCGGCAGGGGCTGTTCCTGAAGTTCAAGCCGGTCAATCTCGACGTGCTGCCGCTCTACATCGTGCTGATGGGACTGTTTCCGCCGGTGCTGTGGATGATGCTGCGCCAGCCCAACTGGACCATGCTGGCGTCGATCGCATTGTGGCTGGTGGCCCGCCAGACGGGCTGGAACCTGCCTGCCTACCCGGCCGGCACCTGGTACTTCAATCCGTACTGCTGGCAGGTGCTGTTCGTGTTCGGCTCATGGTGCGCGCTTGGCGGCGCCCGGCGGTCGATGGGGGTGATCAATCACCCGGTCACGCTCTGGCTCTGCATCGGCTATCTGATCCTGGGCCTCGTCATGACGATGGCCGGCAAGTTCCCGGATTTCGGGTCGCTGTTCCCGCATTGGCTGTATTCGACGTTCAACCCGAACGACAAAACCAACCTGGCGCCCTATCGTTTCCTCCACTTCGTCGTCATCGTGATCATGGTGATCCGGTTCGTGCCGAAGGACTGGCCGGGCCTGGAGTGGAAGGTGTTCGATCCGCTGATCGTCTGCGGTCAGCAGTCGCTTGCCGTGTTCTGCGTCGGCGTATTCCTGTCCTTTGTCGGGCATTTCGAGCTGTCGATGAGCTCGGGCTCGCTGTTCGCGCAGATCTTCGTCAGCGTCACCGGCATCGCGATCATGACCATCGTCGCCTACTACATTTCCTGGTCGAAGCGGCAGGACAAGCCGCTGCCCAAACCGCCGGTACCGAAACCCGCCTGAGCGCGGGCTGAGACAGGCTGCGTTCTCAGCCGGTCCCCGCTCCGGCCGGCTGGGTCGATGCCACCAGGGTCGCGACGTCGGTGAAGGTGTTGACGAGCGGCGCGACCACCCGGTGCATCGCCGTCTTCGTCACCACCGTGTCGTGCAGGATCAGATTGTCGATCCCCGTGTTCAGGAAGCAGGCCACGGCATCCTCGGGCGTTTCCACGATCGGCTCGCCCTTGATGTTGAAGGAGGTGTTGATCAGCACGGGAACGCCGGTCAGCGCCTCGAACTCCTTCAGCAGACGATAGAGCCTCGGATTGGTCGCCTCGCGCACGGTCTGCACGCGTGCGGTGCCGTCGACATGCACGATCGCCGGAATCTTGTCGCGCCATTCGGGGCGAACCGGTTTTGCGATCAGCATGAACGGCGAGTCCTCCTCGCCCTCGAATACGTCCTTCATCCGCTCGGCCAGCACGATCGGCGCGAACGGCCGGAACGCTTGCCGGTGCTTGACGCGGCTGTTGAGGATGTCCTTCATCTCGGGCTTGCGCGGATCGGCCAGCAGGCTGCGATTGCCGAGCGCCCGCGGCCCAAACTCCGAGCGGTCCTGGAACCAGCCGATCACGCGCTGGTCGGCGAGCAGCCTGGCCGTATCGCGGCAGACATTGTCGCTGCGCCTGGCATCGACCTGAATCCGCACCAGGAACTTCCGTAGCGCGCTGGCGGCCTCCTGTTCGCTATAGGGCTTGCCGACATAGGAATGGTCCATGACGAAGCTGCGCCGCTGCTTCAGGATCTCCAGCCAGCCATAATAGGCGCAGCCGATCGCGATGCCGTCATCGCCCGCCGCCGGCTGGATCCAGACATTGTCGAACCCGGCTTCGCGGGCGACCCTGCCGTTCGCCACGCAATTGAGCGCGACGCCGCCGGCCATGCACAGGTTCTTCGCCCCGGTCGTTTCGCGCAGCCAGCGCGCGCGCGCGAGCAGCACGTTTTCGGTATCGTCCTGCACCCGCCAGGCCAGATCTTCCCAGTGCCGCATCGAGGGACTTTTCTCCCAGCTGCTGCCGTCAAAGATGTGGGGCTGGGTGAACTCGCCGGTCCAGCGCGGCACCTGCAACTTGCCGTCGGTCAGTTCCAGCAGGTGCTTGACCTGTTCGTGCCGGCCATAGGGCGCGAGCCCCATCAGCTCGCCGCACTTGTTCCAGTCGCCGAAGATGTAGGTCGAGGCCCGGCTGTAGAGCGCGCCGAGACCGGGCATGGTGTAGAATTCATCGCTAAGGAAGCCGCGGTCCGGCTCCATCCAGACCTTCTTCAGACATTCCAGTTCGTTGCCCTTGAACTTGTAGTAGCTCTCGGATTCGCGCGCGAGCGGCGTCGCCGTATCGCTGGCGGGATAGGCTTCCATGACGTCGGACTGATAGCTACCGACGCCGTCGACGATCATCACGACGCCTTCCTCGAACGGCGACACCGCGAACGCGCTGTAGGCGTGCGCCAGATGGTGCGAGATCGAGACCACCTTGTCCTGCCCCGACCGGTAGAGCGGGTGCTTCGCGGCCTCGCCGCGCTCGAATTCCGGAAGAAAGCCCGGCGCGTCAAAATAGACCAGCCGCTCCTCCATTTCCGGGACCGGCATGATGTAGCAATTGCGCACGACCAGATCGACGTCATCGAGCGTGATGCCCTCGGCCTGCAGGCAATAATCGATCACCTCCTTGTAGAAGCCGGAAGCATGCTTGTTTCGCGTGATCCGCTCCTTGGCGATCGCGAACGCGATGGCGCCGTCGCGCAACAGGCAGGCGCTCACATCATGGTCATAGGTGTTCAGGCCGAGCACATAGGTGTGTTGTTTGGGCATGGGGACTCGTTAGGGCGGGGATCGTCGCGCGCTGAGAGATGGGAATCGTGTCGACATCAAGTTACGGGCGTGGCCTTAAATTGCCGGCGCGGCCATCAAATGGCTGAAGCAACCTTGCCGGAGTTTTTGCGTTCCAATTCTGCAACGCACGATCAGCCACGTTCAGAAAGATGAACGGCGAGATCCGTAAATCCGCCGCAACCAGACTGTAACTTGACCTTACATTCCCTTCTCAATAAAGTCGTTAAAACCCGCAAGAACCTTAGTAAAAATATTGTCTTAGCGCATCTGAACCGAAAGCATTCTCAGGCGTCTAAGTGAGATAAAGCCGAAGTTCGGTTGTTTGGAAGTGACCGGGAGATTCTTGAATGACTAAACGCTACAATATCCTGACGCGCTGCCTCGCAGCGTTGGCTTTGTTGTTCGTCTACGTGGCCAGCACGTCTGCGATTCTGGTTGGCGCAACGACTTCGCCCGCCCAGGCCTGGCGCGGTGGCGGACGCGGCGGTGGCTGGGGACGTGGCGGTGGCTGGGGCCGCGGCTATGGCCGTGGTTATGGTCGTGGCTATGGCTACTACGGTGGCGGCGTGATCGTTCGCCCCGGTCCGCGTTGCTGGTGGAACGCTTACGGCGCTCGCGTCTGCAGGTGGTGACATCGGCTTGATCGCCGTCCCGCTACGCGTGATCGGTTATAAGTTTAAGGCGTGCCGCATAGCCGGCACGCCTTTTTCTTTGAGTGGAACTTCTCTTTGAACAAATTCTGATTTCCGCCGCGCGACAAGCGCGCAGCTTTCCCACGAACACTAGCTGGCCAGCCGCGGGATCAGCTTGAGCGCATTGCCGCGTTCGATCGACGCGATTTGTTCGTCCGTGAACACGCCCGCCTCGCGCAATCCTTTGACGTGATCGATCCCGGTTCGGTACGGAAAATCGGTTCCGAACACGATCTGCGATGGCGGAATGATCGCGGCCAGCGCCGACATCGCACTTTTGTTCGAAGTCTGCGCGGTGTCGTAATAGAAGCGCCTGAGTTCAGCCAACGTGCCATCAGGCACGGTCGGCTTCACGTTCGGTTCCAGCAACGGGTTGCGGACGAAGCGCTCGATCAGGAACGGCATGGTTCCGCCGGCATGCGAGAAGATCCAGCGGATGTCGCGAAACTTCTGCGCATTGCCCGAGAAGACGATGTCGGCGATGGTGCGCGTCGTATCGGTGCCGAACTCGATCATGACAGGCTGCTGCGTAGGAACCAGATTGACGCAGCAATTGGCCGCGGTCGGATGGGTGTAGACGAGCGCCTTGCGGCGGTTGAGTTCCTCCAGGACCGGCAGGAACAGGGGATCGCCGAGCCATTTGTCGCCGTAGCTCGTCATCAACGCGATGCCGTCGGCCTTCAGCGTATCGAGCGCGTATTCGATCTCGCGCAAACTGCCTTCGGCGTCCCGCAGCGGCAGCATCGCGAAATTGCCGAACCGCCCGGGATGATCTGCCACGAGTTTGGCGGCGTATTCGTTCGACTCGCGGCACAGCCGCCGCGCCACATCGGGCTTCACCGGATTGATGCCGGGGGTGGTGACCGACAGCATCGCGGTGGCGGTACCGGCCTTGTCCATGTCGGCGAGCGATTTTTCGATGGTCCAGCTCCTCATCAAGCCTTCGCCGAACCCGATCTCGTTCGACGCCGTGATGTAACTCGGCGGCGAGAGATGATGATGGACGTCGATGCGGAAGGGTTTTGTTTCCGGAGTGGCCTGCGCCATAGCGCGGCCGCCTCCCGCTGCGGTCGAAAGCGCCAGCGCGCCGGCACCGAGCATGAAGCCGCGCCTCGATGGCGCGGACGATGACGGAATGTCTTGGTCGCAGCAGAGGCACCCGCTCATCGCGGGCATACGCAATTCCGTCATGTCGTTCTCTCCCTGATTTTGTTTTTCTTTGAACGTAAGCCTTAGCCGTCGAGAATGGCCACTGCCCGGGTCCAGCCCGCCGAAGCGCGCTCGATCTTGACCGGGAAGCACGACACCATAAACCCGGTCGACGGCAGCTGCTCGAGATTGTGCAGCTTTTCGATATGGCAGTAACCGATATGACGGCCGGCCTTGTGGCCTTCCCAGATCAGGCTGGCGTCATGGGTCTCCGCGTATTTCTTCGCAGTATAGACGAACGGCGCGTCCCAGCTCCAGCCGTCGATGCCGGTCAGCCGCACGCCGCGCTCCAAAAGATACATCGTCGCCTCATAGCCCATGCCGCAGCCCGAAGTGACGTAATCCTGCCGGCCGTATTTGACGCCGGCGCTGGTATTGACCACCACGATCTCCAGCGGCGACAGCGCATGGCCGATGCGCTTGAGTTCGGCTTCGACGTCCTTGGCGGTGGCGACATAGCCGTCCGGAAAATGCCGGAAGTCGAGCTTCACGCCGGGCTGCAGGCACCACTCCAGCGGCACCTCGTCGATGGTCCAGGAACGCTCGCCGCGGTTCATGGTCGGATGGAAGTGCCAGGGCGCATCCAGATGCGTGCCGTTGTGGGTGGAGAGCTGCACCTGTTCGACTGCCCAGCCCTGCCCATCCGGCAGATCCTCGGCTTTCAGTCCATCGAAGAACTGCAGCATCCGCGGCAGGCCCTGTTGGTGATCGATGTACTGGATGGTCGGGTGACCGCCCGGCGGATCGGCGGGCACGTCGTTTTGCAGGGGAACGGAGATGTCGATCAATTTGCGCGCCATGGCGTTTTCCTCACTCTGTTTTTGTTGGGGGCCTAGGCCGTCTTCGCGTCTTGCCGTTCAACCCGGTTCTTCAGAATACCGATTTTCTCGACTTCGAGCTCGATTGTATCGCCATGCTCCAGGTACCAGCCGAGCTCCAGCCCGCAACCGTTGCCGACGGTGCCCGAGCCGATGAACTCGCCCGGCATCAACGTTTCATCCTTGGTGACATGCGCGATGATCTCCTCGAACGGAAACAGCATGCCGTCGGATACGCCTTGCGAGCGCATCTTGCCGTTGACGCGGACTTCCATGTTCAGCTTGTAGGGGTCGCCGATCTCGTCGGGCGTGACGATCCAGGGTCCCATCACATTGCCGCCGTCAAAGCTCTTGCCCTTGGCGGGGCCGAGCCGGCCTTCCATTTCGATCCGCTGGGCGTCACGCGCCGAGAAATCGTTGAAGATGGTATAGCCAAAGATGTGATCTTTGGCCTTGGCAGCGGAAATATTGGCGCCCTTGTTCTTGGTGATGACGCCGTATTCGCACTCGTAGTCCATCACATGGCTGTAGCGCGGCCATTTGACGGTCGTGTTGGTACCGCGGACGCTGAAGCGGTTGGTGATGTAGTAGATCGGTTGCTTGCGATAGATCTCCGGCAATTCGCCGAGCGGTTCGGCGTTGAGCCGCGCCAGTTCGGCCATGTCGTTCTTGGCGCGCGCGGCGAGCTTCAACTGCCCGCGCGGGGCCTGCAGGATATGCAGCGGGAACGACATGCCGTCCCGCATCTGCCTCGGCTCCGGGATCGGCGCGAGAATGTCGGCGCCCGCCACCGGGACCGACAGGGATTCGTCCCTGCCGTGCTTGTCGAACACCTTTGCGGCCTGTTCGAGCGCGCCGTCGCCGGCATCGATCAGAGCCAGCATCGACGCGAAGGCCGGATTGGCGCCGCCGTCGCGGCTAGCGGCGGCTGCCAGATCAAACAGGCGACCATCGCCGGAATGCACGATGGCGACCTTGTCCTGGCCGCCGGATTTGAACGTTGCGAGTTTCATCTGATCACCCCTTGCTTTCGGATGTAATATATGATCAAAGAAAATATCGATAATCAAGCATTAAAAATGTAAGTGGGGAAACCGCAGTGAAAAAGACCATCGCGACGTTTGCCATCGGCATGGCGCTGACGGGTTCGGCCCTGGCGCAAGCCAAGATCCAGGTCGGCTGCACCGCGACGTCGGATTGCGCGTCCGCCATGGTGGCGGTCGATGAAGGCATCTTTAGAAAGCACGGGCTCGAGGTCGAGATGACGCCGATCGGCATCAACTCGAACATTCCGGCGGCGATCCTGTCGAACTCGATCCAGATCGGCGGGCCGACCTCGACCGTGTTCCTGCAGGCCGTCGACGGCGGGCTGGATCTCGTCGGCATCGCCGGCGCCTCGGTGATGAATCCGGTGTCGAACGGCAACATCACCGCCTTCGTCCGCAACGGCATCACCATCAAGGAGCCAAAGGATTTCGTCGGCAAGAAGGTCGGCGCGCCCGGCCTCAATGCCTTCCTGCATGTGCTGTTCGTGAAATGGCTGGTCGAAAAGGGCGTCGATCCCAGAAGCGTCAATTTCGTCGAGGTCACCTTCCCGACCATGTCCGACATCATCAAGTCCGGCGGCGTCGATGCGGTGCTGACGGCCGAACCGTTCGTGACGCGCATGACCAATGCGGGCTTGGGCTCGGTCGGTGCGCGCTACGCGGTCGAGCTGGCGCGGACCGATCCCATCATCTTCTATGCGACCTCGCGCGAATGGGCTGACAAGAACGCCGCTGCGATCAAGAAATTCCGCGACGCGATCGCCGAGGCCGCCGAGATCGTCAACAACGACCGCGAAAAGGCCTCCGCCTCGATCTCCAAATTCACCAAGCAGCCGATCGAGCTGGTCAAGATGACGCCGCCGAACCGCTCCGAACCGGTACTCAAACCCGAGCAGCTCGGATGGTGGATCGAAGTGATGTCGTCGCAGAAAATGCTGCAATCCAAACTCGAACCCAATAAACTTGTCCTGAAATGAGGGTCTCGCAATGCCGGCTCAAGAACTCCCTGCGAGCCGACCGGTGATCGAAGCCGCAACCTTGAGCGAGCGCGCGGCAACGCTGGTCGAGCAGGATATTCTCGCCGGCCTGCTCGCGCCGGGATCCCGGCTTGGCATCGTCGATCTGGTGCAGCGCTATGACATCGGCGCAACGCCGCTGCGCGAAGGCCTGTCGCGGCTGATGTCGCGCGGGCTGATCGTCGGCACCGGACAGCGCGGCTTTCGCGTCGCCGACATCAGCCGCGAAGACCTGCTTGACATTACCCTGATGCGCACCGCGATCGAGATCGAGGCGATCAGGCTCGCGATCGATAGCGGCGACGATGCCTGGGAGGCCGGCATCGTCAGCGCGCTGCACCAGATGCGCCGTCACATCGAGCGGACCGGCGATGAATTCCGCGAAGGCGCGGAGGATTTCGACCGGCTGCACAAGGGCTTTCATACCGCTTTGCTGGCGGGCTGCGGCTCCAAACGCCTGCTGGCCGCACACTCCGATCTCTACGACCAGGCCTATCGCTACCGCCGCGTGATGATGCGCTCCTTCGACAGCGGCAAGAAATTCGTCCGCGCGCACCAGTTGCTCGCCGAACGCGTGCTCGGCCGTGACGTTCAGGGCTCGCAGGCGATGCTGGCAGCGCATCTGCGCTCGACCCTGGACATTGTCTATCCCGGCGGCAACGAGCGCTGACGCCATGAAAGCTCAAGTGAAAGCTCAAACGATGGCAAACGCCCAGATGCGCCTCGATCCCGTCCCCGGCGCTCCCGCGCCGCAGATCGCGTTTGCCGATACCACCCTCGAGCTTGGCGGCAAGACCATCATCGAGAATCTGAGCCTCGGCGTCCGGCCGGGCGAATTCCTCTGCATCGTCGGTGCCTCCGGCTGCGGCAAGACCACGGCGTTGCGGCTGGCGGCGGGGCTCTATCAGCCGACCCGCGGCAGGGTCACGTTCGACGGCCAGCCGATGCGCGAACCGCGCCGCGAGATCGCGATCGTGTTTCAGGATTACGGCAAGGCCCTGCTGCCGTGGCGCACCGCGGCCGGCAACGTCTCGCTGGCGCTCGAAGCCGGTGGCATGCCCGCCGCCGAGCGCCCTGCCCGCATCGAGGAATTGCTGCGCACCGTCGGCCTGCCCGGCCACGCCGGCAAATACCCGGCCGAGATGTCCGGCGGCATGCAGCAGCGCCTGCAGATCGCCCGCTGCCTGGCCCAGGAACCGAAGACGCTGCTGATGGACGAGCCGTTCGGCGCGCTGGACGCGATGACGCGGCAAGGCTTGCAGGACGAGGTGCTGTCTCTGGTCGCAGCCAGCGGCGCCACCGTGATCTTCGTGACGCATGACCTCGACGAGGCGATTTATCTCGGCGACCGCGTCATCGGCCTGCTGCCGCATCCCGGCCGGATCGGCATCGAACTGCCCGTCAACGTGCCGCGCCCGCGCGACCAGTTGTCGACCCGCGAGCATCCGGAATTCCTGCGGCTGCGGCGGCAGTTGTTCGACTTCATCAAGGCGACCGAACAGTGAGCCGAGACTCCGCAAAGGCGCTGCTGCTGCCGGTCGCGGTGCTCGTGGCCTTCGAAATCTGGGCGCGCGCCGCGCATCTGCAAAGCGACAGCCTGGCGCCGCCGAGCGAGATCATCCTGGCGCTTGCCGGCGCCATCGCCGATTTCTCGATCCTGACCGCCACCCGCGACACGCTGTTCGCGGCGTTCGCGGGCCTTGCGATCGGCAGCATCATCGGTCTTGCGCTCGGTATCGCCTTCGGGCTTTCCAACACGCTCAACCGCCTGATGGAAGTGACGGTCGAGGCGATCCGGCCGATCCCCTCGATTGCGCTGCTGCCGATCGCGCTGATCGCGCTCGGCTTCGGCTACCGTATGGAAATCGTTATCGTCGCTTTTGCCTGCGTCTGGCCAATCCTGATCCTGAGCCGGGCCGCCGTGCGCAGCATCGAGCCCCGGCTGATGGAGGTCGCGCGCGCGCTGCGATTGCGGCCCGCACAGCGGGTCTGGAAGATCATCATCCCGGCCGCGCTGCCGCGCATCTTCGTGGCGTTTCGGCTGGCCGCCGGCATCGCGCTGATCGTCGCCGTCACCGTCGAAATCGCCATCAATCCGATCGGCCTCGGCGCCGGCATCATGCTGGCGCAGCAGGCGCTGCGCGCGGACCTGATGCTGGCCTATCTGGTCTGGATCGGCGCCATCGGCTACGCGCTGAATATTCTGCTGGTGGTGGCGCAGCGCCGCCTGTTCGGCCGCGCCGCGTTGAGCGGAGACAGCGCGTGAAATCGACCGCACTCCTCTGGCGCCTTTCGAGCTTTGCGGTTGCCGCCGGCTTCATTGCGCTCTGGCAACTGATCGCCAACCTGAAATGGGTGTCGCCGGTGTTCCTGCCCGGGCCGGACCGCGCCTGGGCTTCGCTGGTGCGCGGATTTTCGACCGGAGACCTCTGGGCCAAGCTCGCCGGCACGATCGAACACATGGCCTATGGCTGGCTCGCCGCCTCCATTGCCGGCATCGCGCTCGGCGCCCTGATCGGATCGTCGCCGAAGATGCGGGCCTATGTGGCGCCGTCGCTGGAATTTTTGCGGCCGCTGCCGGTCTCGGCGATCATTCCGGTCGCGATTGCGATGCTCGGGCTGACGCAAGCGATGGCGCTGTTCGTGATCTCGTTCGGTGCGATCTGGCCGATCATGCTGGCGACCATCCACGGCTTCGCCGCGGTCGAGCCCCGCCTCTACGAGGTGGCGCGGTCGCTGCAGATGTCGAAGCTCGCGGTGATTTTCAAAATTGCGCTGCCGTCGGCGAGCCCCGACATTCTCGCCGGCATGCGCCTCAGCCTGACGGTGGCGCTGATCCTCGCCGTGGTCTGCGAAATCCTGGCCGGCCTCGACGGGCTCGGCCACTGGGTGCTGCTCTCGGCGCGGGCCTTTCGCTCGGCCGACCTGTTCGCCGGCGTTATCCTGCTCGGTGTGACCGGTTACGTGACGTCGGTGGCGATGTCGTTCGCCGAACACCGGCTATTGGCGTGGCAGTCCTCGCAGCGTTGATCGCTCAGGGCTGGGAAGCGCTTTCCGGTACCGAAGACGCGTTGACGTCCGCTGCGAGCCGCTCCGGCACGCGTTGCAGCCAGGCCAATCGCCGCTTGCTCACGCCCGCCAGATCGCCGCGCACCAGTCCGATCGAACGGCCGAGCGCGCCAAGGCTGAAGGTGACGAGCACCTCGTGATGCCGCATCCCCTTGCCGCCCTTGACCAGCCCGAGATCGCGGATGATGCAGTACGTCCCGCTACTCATGCGGGAAAGTTTTGCATCCTTGAAATGATTGCGCACGCGCGACAACATCCGCGCAGCATGCACCGCCCGGCGATTCCGTCAATCTTGACGGACGCCGAATCGATCAAGTCGAAATGCGCTGCGCAGGTTGCGCAATTGATGCTGCCGCAATCGGTGCAGTCTAGGCGACGAGCCTGATATGCGCGGGCCGACGACTGGGCTGAATCGAGACGCGCTCCATCGCCGCGCGGCGCTCGTCGAGGCGCGTATCGGCGACGCGCTCGCTCTCCGCAAAACATTGAAGGATCTGAATCCGGATTTCCTCAGCGAGCGGGCCTTCGACCCGGCGCATGCGATTCCAGAGCCGAACGATTTCCCGCTGTTTCTCGACGTCCATTGGCCACCTCCGAAAGAATGACCAATTAGAACATAACGAGAACAATATTGCAAGCCGATTTGCGACCAGCGCAGTGTATTCCAGAGGCCGCGTAACGCAGACTGTGTCGGATGTGGACACAAAGCGGCACGCTTCTGATGCCGCCTTTGAACCTTTGGTCCTAACCTTCTGACATACTTGAGCTGGTGGATTATGAGGGACCAGTAATTAGCGCAGCGTCGCCGAGCATTATTCAGCTCTGGCGGCGTTGTTGTTGGTACGGAGGAAATCCGGTTCTCTTTTGATGCTCTTGCCTGCATAGTGGCCTATGGCAAAAGCAAGAGTGACCTTTAAGACCCTCCGGATCGCAGACGATAACTGGACTATCCAGGCGGACTATCCGGAAAGCGAACAACGCGAAATTACCGGCCTGACCAGCAAGGCAGATGCTGACGACTGGATGAACGGAAACCGCAAGGTCGCGTGGCTCCGCTCACAGGGCTACGCAAAATGACCCGATAGCTTCCAGCGTATGCGGCTTTGCCGACGCTGGCATCATCCCACCCCGTCCAGGTTAAGTCCCCGTCCGGATACTTCCCCGGCTTGCTGAGGCGTGGCCGAACGTAAGTCGTTGGCCGTGGCGACCCGATGGCGACTTCGTCGCAAATCGACACCACCATGCCTCGGCGTCGCATTTAAGCAGACAATACAATGGGTTGTTTGGTCGGGGCAGCTGGATTCGAACCAACGACCTGCAGTACCCAAAACTGCCGCGCTACCAGGCTGCGCTATACCCCGATCCGTTGGGAAATGCGTCGATACACGCATAAACCGCCGCCAGCAAGGCGCCGAACGCTTTCGCTCAGTGCCTCGCAAACAGCGGGTGCGCGACCCGGTCGCCGGGCTGGATGCCATACTTCTGCGCCGTGCCCGCGATCACTTCCAGCACGCCCTTGGCGAGGCCGCCGGAGGAGATGATTTTGGTGGAAAGCGGTTCGGTATTCTCGGCGATCCGCAGGATCCGGCCGTCGGCGCGGATGAAGATCATGTCGAGCGAGATGTAGGTGTTCTTCATCCACATCGAGACCTGCTGCTCCGGCGAGAAGTCGAACAGCATGCCTTTGCCGTCGGCCAGCTCCTTCCGGTACATCAGCCCGGTGGTCTTCTCCTCCTCGGTCGTCGCCATCTCGACCGAAAACACCTGCACGCCAGACTTGGTGACGATCTCCAGCGGTTGAATGCTCGCCGCCTGCGCGGCGGGACTTGCGCAAAGGGTAACGAACATACCGATCGCAGCGGCCAGCAAGGTCAGCAACCGGCCGCACCGCGAACCGCGCACAACAATTGAAGCGAAATTCATGAAAGCACTCACGCCGGACATCTCAGGGGATTAGCTCGCAAACCCTAACCCGATGATCCCGGCAAATACCAGAGGCCGCGGCCGGCGCACGCGCCTTCCGCCTCACAATTCCGTCAGGCGTTGTTACTGAAATCAGTGCGACGAGAGCGCCGACGGCCCGGTCTCGGGATGGATCTCGGCCGCCATCATGCCCTTGGACCCCGGCCCGAACCGCACCAGCACGTACTGGCCGGGACGCAGCTCGGTCATGCCGAAGCGGCGTAGCGTTTCCATATGCACGAAGATGTCGGGCGTGCCCTCGCCGCAGGTGAGGAAGCCAAACCCGCGCAGCCGGTTGAACCACTTGACCTGCGCCCGCTCGAGACCGCTGGTCGGGGTGACGCTGACATGGGTCCGCGGCGGCAGCATCTGCGCCGGATGGATCGCGGTGGATTCATCCATCGAAACGATTCGGAACGCCTGATAGCCCTTCTGGCGCTGCACGCATTCGACCACCAGCCGCGCCCCCTCATAGGCGGTCTGATAGCCATCGCGCCGGAGCACGGTGACATGCAGAAGCACATCGGGCCAACCGTTGTCGGGCACGATGAAGCCGTAGCCCTTGGAAGCGTCGAACCATTTGATGACGCCCGAGATTTCGACGAGATTGGCTGCGGCTTCGCCGAGCCCTGTCAACGCGTCTATCGCCGCATCGCGCTCCGCGCCGACAGAATATTCAACTGGCCCAAGCCTGTTCTGGCCCGTCCCGCCTGACGGCGGCCCCCCGAGCTTCTTGGACTCAAATCCGTCCGACCCCATGACCCCGGACCCCACACATTAAAAAAACGGTTCGTCACCGCCGTGACGGAACCGGAACACGCGCCCATCCATGACCACTCATGATAACGCCGCGCGAATCTCTTGACTCAAAAGATAACACTCCCGCTTGCGGCGCATAGCTAAAAAACAATTCTACCGGGAACTATGAACAGGCTTGCACAGCTACGAATCAATTTCAGATCAATTGCCTACGAACGGTCCGAGCGTCTCCCCGATGTCGTGGCGGATCACGAGGTCGGCGACATCGTCCTGTTCAGTCGGCTCGTTGTTGATGATGACGAGTTTTGCACCGCAGTTCTTGGCCATCAGCGGAAAGCCCGCGGCCGGCCACACCACCAGCGACGATCCGATCGCCAGGAACAGGTCGCAGTGCTGCGCGAGTTCTGTGGCGCGGCGCATCTGGTCTTCCGGCATCGCCTGCCCGAACGAGATGGTCGCGGTCTTCACCGGGTCGTCGCAGACCGTGCAGTCGGGCGCACTGCCGGTTTCCTCGAAACGCGCTTTTACCCAAGCAAGATCATAGGCCTGCCCGCAACCGATGCAGCGGGCATAGGTGGTGTTGCCGTGCAGTTCGACGACGTCGTCGGGCTTGAAGCCGGACATCTGATGCAGATTGTCGATGTTCTGGGTGATGATCGCGGGGACCTTGCCGGCCTTGTAGAGCGACGCCAGCGCGCGGTGACCGCGCCCGGGCCGCGCCGCAGCAAAGGTCGGCTCCATCGCAAAGCGCCGCCGCCATGACTCGTCGCGCGCATCCAGGCTTGAAACGAATTCATCGAACGCGATCGGCCGGTTACGGGTCCACAACCCTCCCGGCGAGCGGAAATCGGGGATGCCGCATTCGGTCGAGATGCCGGCGCCGGTGAACGGAACGATCGATGACGCCTCGGCAATCATGTTACCGAGCGCTTCGACGCCGCTGCGCAGATCCGGAGCGATCAAAGGAGAGCCCCCGTTTTTCAAGCCGGCCGGTTATAGCACGGCCGCCCGGATTGCCAGATCGATGCAACCGTCCCGCAGGCACCACCAATCAAGTGAGCGCCGATTCAGATCGGTCCGGGCACGCCGCCGCTACGCCGCCTTGGCGACCGGCTCCTTCGGCTCGCGCGCCTCGTCAGCCTTCTTGACCTTGGCAACCGGAGCACCTTCCGCCTTCTTCACCGGCTTGCCGTACTGGGCGAGCTTTTCCAGCTCCGCTTCGAGTTCGGCGCGCCGCGCGGCGACCTTCTCGAACAGCTTGTCGGTGGCGTGGTCGCGCAAGCCTGCGAGTTCTTCGATGCTCAGCGAGTCCAGATCGATCTTTGCCATTGGAACCTCCCGTTTGCTGTTCGCTACCGGCTACCGGGAAGGCATGGCTGCCACAAGAATGCCGCCTGCCTTATCCACCGGCTTCGGTGTGCAAAGGCGCGCGATCACAATCCTGCAACGCCGTTTCCTAATTCGCGCCCCATTCGCGACCGCCAATGATGCGGGATACGAATCAAGAAACGGGATGGGCGATGACGGAACAGGAAGAACGGCTCGCGCGCGAACGGGCGGAAATTGCGGCACGCGTGGCTAGCTTCAAGAAAACCCAGCAGAAATTCGAGCGCGAGCGCGAGGAATATTACGCGACGACCCTCGGCAAGGCGTGGAGCGGATTCAACCGGCCCTCGTTCTGGACCTAAGGAAGCGCATTACGGCAAAAAGCCCGGAGCAATGCTCCGGGCTCTTCAGATTACCAATGACGATAGTAGCGATGCCGGTAATACGGCCCGCCATAGTAGGCGTAGGGTCCGGGTCCGTAATAAGCCGGGCCGTAATAGGCCGGGCCGTATTAGCGAGGACCGTAATAGCCATAGCCGGGCCCGTAATACGGGCCGTAGGCGCCCGCGACGCCGGCCGCGATAGCGCCCGCAGCCAGACCGAACGCCAGGCCGGGGCCGATGCCGCGCGCCTGTGCCGGCGCAGTAATGGCGGTTGCGCCAACCGTGGCGACCGTCGCCAGGACGGCAAGTGCCTTTTTCATACGCACCTCCTTGCATTGTTCGGACGGGATAACGCCGACGCGTTGCGATGGTTGCAGGACGACGCCCGAAGATGAAGGGAACCGGCCGTGGATCTCCTGCAAGAAAATTTGGAAACGGCCGGAACGTAAACGCTGCTCCGGCGTTTGCAATTCGAGTGCGGCAACCTTGCGAGAGGTGAAGCATGAAAGACCCCGTCGGCATCCTCGGATTCCGGCGGGGTTTTCGTTGGCGCGATGTTGACGCCGACGCGGCCAGGCGCGAGCGCGTAACGAGTACTCGGAATAACGTAGCGCGAGATGCTGTTATCGGAGCAAAAGTTCCGACACGGTATGACGCGAACTGCCCGACCGCAGCGCGGAACGAACGACGACCTCGGGGATTCTCTTCCTCAGGAGGTCGCTCATGCCGCCATGGATGGAAATTCTGCTCAATGTGATCGGCTATGCCGGTTTCATCGGCGTCGCGAAATATCACAAGCCGTCAGACGAAAATGCGCCGGACCACGGAGCTTAGCGCGCGCCAGGCTAGTTCGCCTTGTGCGGCTCGCCGGCGGTGCGCACCAGCCGGTCGGCCTTGACCAGCACATGCCCGCTATCCGGCTGCGGCCGGAGCGAAAAGCTGACGGCGATGAAGGCTACGCAAAACAGCGCGCCGACCACCATTACGCGCCGGTGGGTCGGTTGATCTGCATTGTGGAACGAAGGGACCATGGCTGTTTTCCTCGGGGCCCATCCCTACGCCGATCGCGGACACGCACAACGCGAATTGGGTTTTAACCTAACTGAATAGGGTTATCCCGGCTGCCGAAAGGAAGTGTTGACCTAACCGGTCCGGACTTTCAGATGCCGCCGCGCCAGGATTATCCGCAGCAAATCCACAGGGCACACACAGGAGCGGAATTGCGAATTCCGTCGTCGCCGTCTGCTCTTGCTGCGCAGCGATCCACAACCTTCACCGACACAGCGCCTCTCAGGCGTCGGCAAGCCGCTTCAAGGTTGCGTGAAAGCTGAGGCTGCGACGCCCGACCAGGACCGTGCCGAACGCTTCCGCCGTGCTTTCCGTAAATGTCCCGGAAAACCCGCTCGCGACCGCCTCGCCGGCAAACAGCGGGCGAACGAACGGGTCGGCAAACCCCGTGTGCTGGTCGGTGCTCAACTGCCCCTTCCAGGTGCCGTTGCCGACCGTGTAGGAGCCGATCGACCAGAAGTGCGGCCCGCCGCCGAGCAGCACGCCGTCACGCAGGATCAGGACGCCGCTGTCGCGCCCCTTCACCCCGTCGAGCATATGCATGTGAATCGAATAGAGCCCATTCCTCATCGCGGACGCTTCCCCGGTCTGGGCCGAGTTTAGCGCAATGCAACAGCTCAGATCGATGAAAATGCTGATGTAACGCGCGAAACGATTTGCCGCAGCGCATCCGGGCGCCGCAAGCCAGACTCCTTTTGTTCTTCTGGAACGAACAGGGGGCGCGTTTTTCGCCCCCTGTGCCCGCTTAACAGACCGTTACGCTTCCTGCTCCATCGTGACAGCAACGGCGCCGTTGGCCGAAAGCCGCACCTTGTTGCCTTCGATGTCGGCGACCAGGCTGCCGTCAATGTAATGATGGTGGCCCTTGTGACTGCCCTCGCCGCTGTCTTTCCGGGTCAGCTTGATCCTGCCGCCCTCGACCTTGTCGACGGTGCCCACTGGCGCACCATCGGCTCCGATCACTTCCATATGCTCCTTGATGCCGCTCACGCCTGCCATTTGATGTTCCTTTGGGGTGTTCGGTTGCTATCGGGAACACCTAACGCGCGGAATCTCCGGAGGTTCAAAGCCCCGACGCGCCCCTGAACACGAATTCGAGACCTGCGCGGCTGGTTCGAACCTTTTGGGGGCGGTTGGTACATATCTCTGAAAGGTGCCGCCATGACCCAAGCCGATCATTACCGAGACCAGTCCAACAGAGCCAAACGCCTGGCGAAGGCCATCAAGGATCCCGAAGCTTCCCAGAAGCTGATCGAGATGGCCGAGGAATTCCGCCTCTACGCCGAGCGTCTGGACCAGACTCACTGACGCCTCGCACGGCGGCCTTGCACTAACGAGGTGTCGTGGCGCCCTCCCGGCGCTGCCGGCTTCGAAACGGAAGCTTAAAGCCTTTGTTCACCTCGTGTCGTTGAAACGGCCCGCCGTTAACCCAACCTCTTTGCAAGGCGTAAATGGCCACCTGACAAGTTTACGTCAGGAGGGTCCTCTCATGGTCATTTATCCCGTACCGGTTGAAGTGACGCAGGCTAGAATTCAGCTCCTCGTCGACCAGACCGCCAAGGCGCCGCCGAAGACCATCAACGACGATCTGGACGCGGTCTACCATACCGAGGCGGTC
Organism: Bradyrhizobium ottawaense; assembly: GCF_900099825.1. Lineage (NCBI taxonomy): Bacteria > Pseudomonadati > Pseudomonadota > Alphaproteobacteria > Hyphomicrobiales > Nitrobacteraceae > Bradyrhizobium > Bradyrhizobium ottawaense. The sequence continues at coordinate 8,082,261 of NZ_LT629693.1, forward strand.
GCCGAGGAAGCGGCCCTGCAAGAAACCCGGACCGAGGAAACGTCCGTGGTGGACGTCAAGGTCTAGCGGCCAACACGACAGCGAACACCGGCGCGAAGCCGATCGCAGCCCGATCATTCACGCTTGCGCGCCATCGAGGTGATTTGCGTCACGCACGCGGGCCGTTAGCGCTGCTAGCGTCGCGCCATGATGACGCTTCAGACCATCGCAATCTGGCTCATTCAGGCCGCACTGTTTTTCATCGGCATCTGCGCCGCGACATCGACGAATTGATCCCCAGCGCCATCATCTTCTTTGCGGTGGCGGCGGCGCTCGGATGGATCGGAAACAAGTTCTGGCCCGAGGACTGGATCCACAATCCCCTTCTCTAGGCGAGATCAGCAGGCTCGCTGCCGGACCGGTTATCTCGCAATCTCTTCGGTGCGGTAGATCTTCGTGCCCGACGTTTCGACGATGCGGCCTTTCAGGGATTTCACAAACGCCTTGGATCCCTCGACAGCGAAATGGGTTCGCAACGCGGCTTCGTCCGCCCATTGCTCGAAGAAGAACAGCCGCATCGGGTTCTGACAGTCGACATGCACGTCGTGCGAGATGCAGCCGGGCTCCTTGCGCGAGCGCTCGACGTGCTCGATGCAGGAACGAAGCACCGCGTCGAAGGAATCCTCACGCGCCAGAATACTGCCGGTAACGAGAATCATGCCGATCCGCCCCCTGCCCGCGCGCCCGCCAACCGCATACGTGAGTGCGGACCGCCAAAACGGAACGACTGTTAGGGCATCGAGCGAGGCCAGACAACCGGCCCCGCCCGCCCTTTGACCGAGACGTAACGCAGGCCCCGATCAACGATGTGTTCGCGGTCACGCTGCCGAAGCGACGCTGCGGCGCGCATCTGTTCGGTCCCGCAGCCTTCAGCGCCGCGCGAAGCGCGGCTTCCGGAGATCCGGCAGCCCGATCGGCGTGAGGTCTCCCAGCGTCCGCCGCTCCCCCACCAGATCAGCCAATTCGGCCCGCATCGCCATCAGCCTGGTGGCGCTGCCGGCGCAGTCCCCGTCGTGGGCGACTTCCTTGCGCATGGCGCCTTCGGTCTCCCGCATTTCCAATCTCAAGGCACTGATTTTCTTGCGGATTTTATTAACTCTATTGTCCATGGCGAGACCCCTTGCGGTTGTCACGCAAAGAGAACAAATATAGAACATAATTGCAAGTGGCAGTTTTGCCGAAACGGAGGTTTCGATGACGTACGACCGCTATCCCGACCGCCTGCAGGGCCCGATGAGCCGCGGCCAGGCCAGCACCCTTCGCTCCCTTTCGATCGAGGCGTACCAGCCCAAGCAGTTTGCGGAGGATCTGACGGCCGAGGAAGCCGCCAGACGGATCGAAGCCCTTCGGCAGGAGATCGAACTGGCGAACTCGTTCTGACGGCCCTTTGTTCGGAGCCGTCACCCCCGCGCCCGCCTCAGAGTGGATCGGCGCCGAACCGATTGGGGCCGGCGGTACCGCGCTGGCAAGCCCAGTAGATCAGCACGAGCGTACCGATGATCGTGAACGCGAGCAGTATCCACCAGAACGTCCGATCGATATCGTGAAGCCTGCGGGCGCTGACGGCGAGGCCCGGCAGAAACAATCCCAGTCCGACAATCGTACCAACCATCCCGATGCCGAGCGTCGCATCGATGATATTCGCGACAATGGACGCGATGACGACAAAGAGCGTCCAGTACCAATATTCGGACCGGCAGGCGCGGCCTCCGAATTGAACATACTTGCTAAAGCCCGACGAAATCGCCTCTGCAAAATTCATGTGATGCCCCCCCCCGTGTCCGCCGTGAGATTCCAATCGCGGGATTAGGTCACAATACCCGGTCGTTTTCCAGCTTGGCGTTGGCAACTCCAGCTCGCGAAGTGTTGAATCGCTCAACCACGCAAGATGCCAAGGCGGCGCGCAAACCCCTGCCCCATGGTGCAATTTGCTGCTATTGAAGCCCCGTCACGCCGAAAATGGCCAACAACTTTGTCACGTTCCCAGGGAGCCAAGAAACATGCGTTATCTCCACACCATGCTGCGCGTCCGCAACCTCGATGTCGCGATGAAGTTCTACCGCGACGCGATGGGATTGAAGGAAGTGCGCCGGGTCGACAACGAGAAAGGCCGCTTCACGCTGGTGTTCCTGTGCGCCGCCGAGGACGAGAGCCTGTTCAAGGCCGCCCCGCAGAATCGCGGCGCGCCGCTGGTCGAGCTCACCTACAACTGGGACGAGGAGAAATACGGCGAGGATCGCCATTTCGGCCACCTCGCCTACGAGGTCGACGACATCTACGCGACCTGCGATCGCCTGATGAAGGCCGGCGTCACCATCAACCGCCCGCCGCGCGACGGCAACATGGCGTTCGTGCGTTCGCCGGACCTGCATTCGATCGAGCTGTTGCAGAAGGGCGAGCCGAAGCCGCCGGCGGAGCCGTGGGCTTCGATGCCGAACACCGGCCACTGGTAAGCCGATCGCCACGGCTATTCGCTGTTTTCGAATCGGAATATCGTTGTCCGAAATTCCACAATCGTAAAGCGCGCGGCACGCAGAGATTCCAGTTTCCATCCGGGAACCGGATCGTCCTTCAAAGGTTCTCCTCTCGATTACATCTTGAGGAGGCTGCGATGGGAAAAGGACTTCTGCTGTGGTTGTTGGGTGTGCCGATTCCGGTGATCATTCTGCTGTGGTTGTTCTTCGGCCGCTGAGTGACCGAGGCAATTGCATTTTACGAAAGATCAGGCTCCGCCGTTGCCTCGGCGGGGCCTGATTTTTGTTGGGCCTGCCTCACCTGAAAGCGCGCTTTTTCGCTGATCTTCGGCTATCAACGCTGCAAGACGATCAAAGGGAGCGACAACGCGTGGCCGATAACAACAAACAACAACTCACCATCTGGGGCCGGGCCAATTCGGTCAACGTTCAAAAAGTGCTGTGGTGCCTGCGCGAACTCGATCTCGGCTATGACCGGATCGATGCCGGCCTGCATTTCGGCAAGAACAACGAGCCGCCCTATCTGGCGATGAATCCGAACGGTCGGGTGCCGACTCTGGTCGACGGCGACTTCGTGCTGTGGGAATCCAATTCGGTAATGCGCTATCTGTGCATGGCCTACGGCAAGGACTCCGGCAACGGTTCGCCGATCTATCCGAAAGAGCCGAAATTGCGTGCCAGCGTCGACCGCTGGCTCGACTGGACGCTGTCGACGCTGCAGCCGGTCGACCGGCCGGTGTTCTGGGCGCTGGTGCGCACCCCGCCCGACAAGCGCGACATGGTCGCAATCCAGAAGGATGCCGACGCCGAGGCCGTGGTGTGGCGGATCGTCGAGGCGCAACTGGCGACGCGGCGCTTCATCGAAGGCGATCAGTTCACCATCGCCGATATCGCGATCGGCGCCTATGCGCGGCGCTGGCTCGGCGTCGAAGGCGTGACAAAACCCAAACTGCCGAACCTGGAACGCTGGTTCGCGCAGTTCGAAAGCCGACCCGGCTTCGTCCAGTTCATCGCGCCGCCGATGACGTGAGCTGAGTTGGCTAGAGCGTTTTCAAGCGAAGTGGATGCCGGTTCGCGTAAAGAAAACGCGTCAAAACAAAAAGCTTCGACGCTCAGCGCGCGCCCATATAGGCGCCCGCGCCGGTGCTGACGACGCCACCCACTTTCACGCAGGTATCGGTGCCATCGACCTTGACGAAGCCGGCGCCAAACGCCGCGCACGAACCGGCCGATGTCGCGCCCCTCACCGGCAGGAGTTTGCCCGGCTTGGCCGTGTTTGCGGATTTCGGAACAGCCGGCTGTTCGGCCAGCGCGCTCACGGCTGGCAACGTCGCGGCAACGATCGCAAGCAGGAATTTTCGCATCCCGGCTTTTATCGCCTGCCGTGCCGCAGCGCTAGTCTGGCGGTCCTGGGCAGGTTTTCAGGATGGAGCCCATGTCGTCAATGGCGCTCGCAGTCAAATCCGTCTCACGGTCGAATAGCGGAAAGGGTGCGCGGCTTTACCCAAGGTGATTGAGGCATTAGAAGTTAGACCGCCTCTGCCGTCAGGGGCGGAGCAACACGGCGACGCCATTTTATCGCGCTTCCGGGCGCTACGGCCTGCATGCCCGCTCGGTTCGCGCGCGTTCCACCCGACCCGGGTCAAATCAGGACAGAGGGTGTAATCCTTTTTTGCGTATTCCGTTTCGTTCAGATCTGCCCTAGCAAGTAACCTTCAGAAGTGAGGCTAATTGCCAGGTCGCTTGCGCTCTTAGCCCAGCTGCATGTGGCGCCGCTCGATGTCCAGTTCATTTCATAATGCTGATCAACGCACGCACCGAAAAATAATGTTCGTGGGCTTACTGTTTTGCGCGGCGTTTGTAGCCATCAGCTACTTTGCAAGAGAACAGCCTGACAATGACTACGTTCTCGTCAAAGCGGACAAACTGGTTCGTACTGCCGGCACGCCGTTGCCCACCAAATGAATTCCTTGATCGCGAGCCGCTGCCTGGTACGCACTGCATCGCCCATGTGTTCCAGTCATTAGCGAACCCTGCGACCACTGCACCCGAACGGGCGTAACCGATATCACGTCTAAGCCCGAACGCTCCAATCCGAATTGCCGTCTCGGCTTTTGGCTAGCCGAGGACGAGAGTTCTCCTTGAAGTCGGGAGAGGCCCGTCGGGTTGTGCGGAGCGATTGCGACCAGGGAGAGCGACGATGAATTTTTGGCAGCTGTCGGATGGAATCCGACCGCATCATCAGGCCCATCATGGGCATGGTGGCGGGCCTGCTTCCGAATGGCCGGACTCTCTGTCGTATTCCAGGATTGACACTGGGGACGGCGGCGCCGGCGATGGTGGCAATGGCTTCCTTTCCGGATCGGGAGCGAACGCGCCAGTCCCGATCTTCAGTCCGTCAGAGCCCGCTGGCGGAAACAGTTTTGTCCCCGAGCCCCCCGCCGGCTCAGCCCATCCCGATACCCATGCCTGGCTTGGCTCCGGTACGATCGACAGCGGGGCCAATACGGCCGGTAACGGCGGTGACGGCTATTTTTATGGAGGCATCATTCACGCGTCCATGGTCGTGTATGAACCCGTCAACATCAGCGTGGCGGCGGGATACGGTTCCATCGCCCTGGCCAACCAGACGAACAATGCAAGCTTCGATCAATCCGCCGTTCAGATGGCCGGTATCGGCGGGAACGGCGGCAACGGCAATATCGCGTCGGGGGGCAACGTCAGTACGGCTTCCTCCGGCGCCGACGTGATCGCGACCGGCGGCAACAGCGCGGGCAATGGCGGCCACGGCGTCTTCTCAGGAACGCTGGTCGATGCCCCTATCGTCATCTACCACCCGATAAACATTGCGGTCGCGGGTCCCGGCGGCACGGCCGAAGCTTCTCAGTCCAATACAGTGGACATCAATCAAGCCGCAATCCAGGTAGCAGGGGTCGGCGGCAATGGCGGAAGCGGCAACGCCGCCATCGGCGGTGACGTGTCTATGACCGGATTCGGTTCTGCGTCAGGTGGTTGGGAGATCCAGAGCGGCGGCAGCCATGCTGGCAACGGGGGGGACGGCTACGCTTACGGAGGGCTCGTCCACGCATCTTTCGCGCTGTATGACCCGATCAACATCGCGGTGGCGGGATACAATTCCAGTGCGAACGCCACCCAGACCAACAACGTGCATCTGGATCAATCCTCCTCACAGATGGCCGGCGTGGGGGGACATGGCGGCAGCGGCAACGTCGCAATGGGCGGGAATTGCAGCATCCCTTCCTTAGGCTTGGGCGGCGGCTCCGACGCGATCGCAACCGGGAGCAACGGCGCGGGCAATGGCGGCAGCGGCCACTTCTCGGGGAGCCTCGTCGATGTCAGTGTCGCGATCTATGCTCCAATCAATATCGCGATCGCGGGGCCCCATTCGACGGCCGAAGCGGATCAGGTCAACAACGTGCACATCGACCAGAGCGCGATCCAGATGGCCGGAATCGGCGGCCACGGCGGCTACGGCAATGTTGTGCTGGGCGGTGACGTTGCCATGCACCTTCTGTCCGATCTTCATTTGATGTCATAGAGCGACAACGCGCACCGGTTGTCCGGCTCGATGTTCAGGCCAAGGGTGTGCCGGCGCTCCGGCACGCCGCCGATCCACGCGCCATCGAGACGTCCACGAGGCATGTAAGCCTTTCGTGTGTAGCCCATCGAACCGGATGACATCCCATTTGGCATCTATCCCACTCAAGCAAGCTCGGATCACACTAGGCGCGCAAATCCGTCATCCTGATCCTGGATGGCTGATGCAAGAAACACAAACTCATCACGGAGGCTCGCATGACGATTGCAAAACCATCAATTAACGTTTCCGACTCGATCCATTTCAAGTCGATCGACACTGGCGGCAACAGCGCCGGCAATGGCGGCGATGGTAGTTTCAAGGGATACGTCGTCAATGCGCCGACGCTCAACTTCGATCCATCCAACACGGCGAACGGCGCCAGCGTGCATGTCAACACTGGCGATCACGTTGATCAAAAGGCCTCTTGGGACGCAGGCAAGGCGAGCGCGGAGGCGGAGAAGTGGTCAAAGGCCTATGCCAACGCCAACTCGAACGGCGATCAGAGCTCGAAGAGCGGCCACGATACCTCCAAGGTGTACGCCAATACGACGGCCGATCAGACAAACACACTCTCGGTGGACCAGCACCAGGACGTGATGGCCGGCATTGGCGGCCACGGCGGTGACGGCAACCTCGCAATGGGCGGGAACGTAGACTTCAGTTTTGACAGCTCGATCTGATCGGTGATCCGTCCGGCTGGCGGAGACCGGCGGCACACGCTGCCGGTCTCCGATGACCGCCAGTCTATCTGTCACGGCATCAGATCGACGATCAAGTAAAGGCCGAATTTCAAATCCCTGGCGGTAACGACAATGCTAATGCCGCCCATCCGCCTCCACATCGCTCCGCCTCCACAGACCCCGCTACTGGCGGCCCTGTGGGCCTGCGCGGGCCCGCTTGGTCTCGTGTTCGCATACAGTTGCAGCTACAATCTGCTGCTCTTTGCTCCGTCCATCTACCTCCTCCAGATCTATGATCGCGTCTTGTCGAGCCACAGCAGCGACACGCTGCTGATGCTCACACTGATCGTTGCGCTTACGGTTGTGGTCGGAGGCGTGCTTGACGCTTTGCGGCGCGCTGTATTGGGCCGGCTCGCCGCGTGGTTTGAAGATCGGCTTCGCCCCAGCGTGCTGTCGGCTTCCCTGGAATCCGCCTTCCGCGGCGATCCGGCACGCGCGTCGGACATCTATCGGGATCTTGCCGTTCTGCGTCAATTCATCGAATCCGGCGCTTGCCCGATGCTGTTTGACGCGCTCTGGGCGCCTCTTTTTCTGATCGTCCTCTTTCTCGTGCATCCCCTGCTTGGCGTGGTAGGCGCCTGCAACGTGCTCGCTCTCTTCGGCCTCACACTTGCCGGCGAGTTCCTCACGGAAGAGGCACTGGCAAGGTCCGGCGCTGCGCTGTCGAGAAGCTATGGCCGGCTCGCGACAGCTGCCGGCAACATTCACGTGATCCGGACCATGGGAATGTTCGACGGCGCCGCGCGCCGGATCTACCAGTCCGCGCAGGAGGCGCGAAGCGAACAAGACCTGGCCCAACGGCGATGCGAGATCATCATGCTCGTCGCCAAGCCGGTACGCGGGCTGGGGCAGGTCCTGATGATGGGCGCGGCCGCGTGGCTTGTCCTTGATCACGGCAGAAGTCCCGCCATCATTTTTGCCTCGACACTGCTATTCGGCCGCGCACTTGCGCCGGTCGAGGGCGCTATCGCGGGTTGGAAGGCTCTCGCGGCGGCCTTGCGCGCCTATCGGCGGCTCGGAGGCGTTCTTGCCGCCAATTCCGCTGTACCAGGAGAGACAGACGTTCCAGCGGATCAACCGCGGGCCGGTCTCGTTGTCGACAATGTCGGTGTAGCCCTGCGGGAGCCGCATTGCTTCCTGCTAAACGGCGTCTCGTTCAGTGTCGCGCCTGGCGAATGCCTGGGCATCATTGGTCCGTCGGGTTCGGGCAAATCAATGCTCGGCCAGATCATTGCTGGAATCTCACGGCCTACGCGCGGTCGAGTCCTGCTCGACAATATTGAGGTGTCGGGTTTGCGCGAAGGGCGGAGCGGCTGTCACCTCGGATATTTGCCCCAGGACATCAACCTGTTTGGGGAAACGATAAGGGAGAATATTGGGCGGCTCGGCGATCCCGATCTCCAGAAGGTCATCGAAGCCGCGAAGCTCGCTGGAATCCATGACACGATCGTGCGTCTCCCAGAGCGGTATGACACCCCTGTTCCCAACGGGGGCTTTGGCTTTTCGCGCGGATTTCGCCAGCGTCTCGGCCTCGCGCGGGCCTTCTTTGGTGACCCGCGCCTTGTGGTTCTCGACGAGCCAAACGCCAGCCTCGACTACGTCGGCGAACGCGTGCTCCTGGATGCCATTGAACAAATGAAGATCGCCAACAGCACGGTGATCGTCATCACCCATCGAATGGGTATTCTCGCCGCTACGAACAAGATTGCTATCATGCAGGATGGCGCGGTCACCGCTTTCGGCGACAGCGAGGAAATCTTCGAAAGGCATTTAAGCCGACCTCAGGTTCCGCCGCAGGTCACCCTGCCCGGGAGTACCGGCACGGCCGCGAAAATATCGGCGGAGCGAGTTGTCCCGTGATCTGGAAGCCACAAGATGTGCAGTCGCCTTCGCCCGACCTACTCCGCGGGCGTCGGCTCGGGGGCGTGATTACCGGAATCGACGAATTCGTGCCGCTTGAGTTTGCTTGGTGCTCGGCTCCGATGCCGACCTCGCCTCGCACGAGGCTTCGCGGTGTCACCCTGGCAGGCAATCTGCTTATACTCGGATTTGTGCTTGGTTTGGGAACGTGGTCGGGCTTCGCGCCACTTGAGAGCGCCGCGGTCGCTTCCGGCGTCGTGGAATCGGAGTCGAGCCGAAAGACGATCCAACACCTTGAGGGTGGCATCATCAGGGAAATCTTGATCGCAGACGGCGATATTGTCCGCGCCGGACAAACACTGATCTCGTTGGAGGACACCAAGGCCCGGGCCGAAGCCCAGAGCCTGCAAGGCCAGTTATGGGACGCGACGGCGCGAGAGGCACGGCTGCAGGCGGAACAGCACGGCGAAGAGCGGGTCTCGTTTCCGGAGAAGTTGGAGATGGCGCGGCACACGAACCCGTCCGTCGCGGCGGTCCTTGCGGGCCAGCAGAGTATCTTCGAAACGCGTCGGCAGGTCTTTCAGTCGCAAGGTGCCGTAAATCGGGAAAAAAGGTCGCAGGTAGAGAAAGAGATCGAGGGCCTCAGGGCGCAAAAAAGCGCGGCCTCGAGGCGCATCGAAATTGTCCGCGAGGAAGCGGATACGGTTGCCATGCTTGTGAGCAAGGGACTCGAGCGGCGCCCGCGCCTTCTGAACCTCGAGCGGGAAATGGCTGATATCGAGGGCCGGCGGGGTGAGATTGTCGCGCAGATCTCGCGTGCCGAGCAGGTTATCAATGAATCGAAGGTAACTCTCCTCAAATTGGAAAATGATCGTCAAAGCGAGATCGCGCAGTCGCTGCGCGAGGCACAAAGCCAGATTTTTCAGATACGCGAGCGATTGCAGGCGGCCGAAGATCAACTGCTGCGAACGGAGGTCAAGGCGCCCGAAGACGGCGTGGTCACCGACCTGCGGATCCATACCCCGGGTGGCGTGGTCGCGGCCGGCGCACCTCTCGTGGATTTGGTCCCCCGGCAGGATCGTCTCATCGTGACTGCGCGCGTCAGGCCCGAAGACATCGATGTGGTCCGTCCCGGGCTAACCGCCGACGTGAATCTACTTCCCTACAACCAGCGCCGCGTGCCACGGCTCATGGGAACCGTGATGCACGTTTCTGCCGACCGCCTCGTCGATAGACGCACCGACCAGCCTTATTACGCCGCGAAGATTCGGGTCGAGGATCCGCGGATCGCTGAGATCGATGGTCTCCGGATGGTTCCGGGAATGCCGGCCCAGGTGTTCATCAAGACCGGCCGCGGGACCGTGGCACTCTACGGCCTCAAGCCTCTGCTCGACAGCTTCAACAACGCGTTCCATGAGGATTGAACCACGACCAGGATAGCCTTCGATGAGATGAAGGGAATCATGAGCGTGGGTGACCGTTATGACCAAGCAAACGTCCGCTCCAGCGAAGGACCGCCTCGGTGCGGTTATGAGCGGAGTACTTCCGCAGGATGTGTTGAATATGCATTTTTACCGTGTTTTCCGAAAGGTTGAGCTTGGCGGCAATCAACTTGTTGGGAAGGCCGAGCTCCAGTAGCGCGAGAACGTGTTGCTCGCGGGGCGTAACGTCAACCATCGTCTTGTCGGGCACGATCGTTGTGGCGCCATTACCCTTGTTGATTATGGATAGCTCGGGAACGTCGGTATATGCCGGTATCGTCTCGAGACGCGATGCTTCATCATGTCTGATAATCGGCAGTGGTCGGTACACCCCACCGGCAAGAACCAGGCGCAATCCGGCGATAGCGACCTCGACTGGGATCGAGGTCGGAAAAAAGCCCCGGACTCCCCGCTGCAGCGCGGCTGTGGCGGTGGCCTCGTCGTCGCAATTCGACAAGAGCGCGATGTAGGCATTCGGAAAGGATTCGGCAACGAGCGGGAGACTTTGCTCGATCGAAGGATCCGTGATCGGCTTGTCCCCGATATTCAGCGCGATCAAGCGGACGTCTCTTCCTGATAACCAGTTCAGACCACTCGTCGTTGGCATTTCGACGATTTCGAACTCTGGGAACTCCCTCCTGAGGATACGGAGGATGCAGGTACGCGCCAGGACGTGATGCTCGATGATTACGAGCGTCGGCGGTGCATGTGACGCCAGCGCTAGTTCTGCAGGATTGGTAAGATCGTCCATGATGTCCCCGAATTCAGAAAATGCCGAGCCACTCCACCAGTCTGGATTTCCATGGAACAAATTGGCTTCATACGACCTGCGGCGGTTTGCTTTCCAATCGCGACGTTGCCATCGATGTTCGAGCGCAAGCGCAGGGAGCGTCGATCAGCGGATCCGTCAGGTCCACCGCGGCAAGTTTCAGCAGGAGTTCAACTGTTCCATGCTAGTTGCAAATGTTGCGATACGCGGTCGCCGCCGCTGAGTTAGCGGAGCCGTCGACGACGTATGCATCATCATCCCGCACGAGATATAGAAACGGCCTGTCTCCGATATCTTCGCCCGACGCTTTTTTTCCTTTGACGCGACCGCAAATGCTGTCGACGGATTCTCCCAGTAAGTTCTTTCGCATGGCGCGTTTCATTTCGCCGAACTCGGCAGACGCCGGGTTCTCCAGCTTCGCGGCGATCGTGGTTTTTGCCTTGATAAGGACCGGATCGGACGTTTCAGCGGCCTGACCAGATGTCGAAGGTTCGCCTCTCGCGGCAATCATGGCGACTTTTTTCACGGCGGGATGGGCCCTATTGCGGGCGTCAGCAGACGGCGGTTTTTCGGTCTTCGCCGCAATGCTGGACTTGACCTTGATTGTCGCAGAGTGGGCCTTGAGTGACGAAGGCTCTGGTTCAATCGGTTGATTGGCCGGTGTCCCGTCGTAACAGAATCCGTTCGCGTCCGGACATTGGTCCAGGCTCACTTGCCGTAGCAAGGGGCAGCTACATCCGACCAAGGTTGCGGCCAACGCGACAATGACAAGCGTTCTCATTCAGTCCCCCGAGAGTCGGAGTTCCGCTCGCAATTCTTGCTGCGTCATAATGTTGTGCGCTGATAGGTTAAATCTTGCGTACAAATATTAAGCGCTCATTAAGCGTCCGGCCTTCGCGGCGGGAAGCTCTCGCATGGTTAATAATCAGCACAGTGTCGCGGAACGATACACGACTGGCGACGCGGAAATTGGTTGGTCTGGTCTAGCGGACGAATTTGACGCCGACGGATTTGCCGCGGCGCCAGACCACTTCGCAGGGCCGCCCGGTCCGCGCATCGCGCGAAAATGCCAGCCGCAGTTTGGCAGGCAGCGAGTTGGAATCCTCGATCGTGACCTTGGCGCCGGTACTGGACATGTCATGCACCACGCACGGCCGCGCCGCAAAGCCACCTTCGAGCGTGATCCAGCCTGCCTGCTGCAGCGATTTGCGCAACTCGCGCTTTTTGGTGCCAAAGGCCATGTCAGAAGTTCCCCTGGTCACAGCCCTAAGCCACGCGGCTTAAAAAGCCGTTGCGGAATACCCGGATTTTCGGCCTACCGGGAGGCCGCGCGGCACGCCTGCCGGTGGCGTCGCACAGCGGGAGCGGCCGCGATCGTGACGTATACCGACCACAACGATGTCCAGGCCTGTCTTAACAATTTCTGTTAGCGCGCCTAGCCAAGGTTATCGGCGATCACCTTGTCGATTAAGCTTTCATTGTGCCGGATAAACTCATCTCGCGTCATTCTGGAGGCTTGCCACGCGGCCTGAAGGCCAGCGTCTTTTTCAAGCCATTGGTTTCGCGTTTGATGGTCAAGCTTATGGCGCCGCGCGTCCTGTGATCCATGCGAGGCTTTGTCATGATCCTTGGACATTGTATATCCTCGTATATCTAATCTACGTTGATACTCTCGTCGGCTGTGGCGCAAAGCCTTTGCCACGTCGGCAGCGAACGCGCGGTCGTAGGGATAAATTATGGAGCCCACCGCGCAAGGAGGTACCCTTCCATAATATCAGCATGGAAGTTCGTTTAACAATTGCCAGCGCAGAAAACTCTTGCGGAACCGCCGGTCAACAATATCCGTGGTCAGATCATCTTGCCGACAACCGCCGTCATCTCCGCCGCCGAGAAAGCTCGCAACGACTCGGTGCGGACGTTACCCAGCGCGCCAAGACTCAAGCTAAGCGACATGGCGGAAGACTCATCTGGCGCTTCGACGATTGTCACGACGTCATACCGTCCCTGCGTCCAGAAAAGGTCCTTCACGGTCACTCCAAACGTCTTCGCCATTTGCTTGAAGGCATCTGCCCGCTTCGGGGATTCCTTGGCGTTGCGGATTCCTTGATCGGTGAAATTCGCAAGCACGACATAAGTTACCATGGTCGTCCTCCCTGGTTAGGACTCTATGCAACTTCGCATGAGGAAGTTGTGCCACAGCATCTCCATTGCGGCTTGATTTATAGCATTGCTGCACCCGACATGCATGGCCAGGAGATCTTTGGCTTGGAAGTATATGCACGCTATCCACCAAATGTTCGCATTTGCGGCGCGACCTCTTAAAAGCCCGCCATCGGGATCCGGCAGATAAATCGCAGAAAAGTGAAATCAATTGCCGACACCCAGCGCTAAGGTCTGGGGGTCGCATGAGCCACCGTCGCGCCTGAACGCGATGAAGAGGAGTCTCCGGCGCTAAGTTGATTTTGGATCACCGTCTAAGCGAGCGTGGCTTCGAAACGACGCTGACCATCACGGCAGTAGTTCTGACCCAACATCGGTTTCTTGCAGCCAATATGCGAAGCTTTGAAGAGGGAGCGGATCATGCGCCTCTTGATCATTGCATTGTCAGTCATTGGTATTCTCGCCAGTTCAAATGTCGCCAACGCCGAGCGTCGCGTGGCCTTTGTGGTCGGCAATGGCGCATATAAAAATGTTGCACCGCTTCCCAATCCGTCAATCGACGCCAGGTCGATGGCGACCGTGCTCCGCAAAGTGGGCTTCGATGTCGTCGAGGGCACCAATCTGACTCGCGACCAGATGACCGAACGGCTGCTCGAATTCGGCGATAAGGCCCAGGGCGCGGAATTGGCGGTATTCTTCTACGCCGGTCATGGTATTGCCATTTCTGGCACCAATTACCTCCTGCCAGTGGATGCCGACGTCAAATCCGAAATGGACGTCAAGCTCGGCAGCGCGATCAATGTCGACGTGACGCTCGACCAGACCATGCGCGATGCCAAGGTCAAGCTGGTGTTCCTCGATGCCTGCCGCGACAACCCGTTTGCAGCAAAAATTCGCTCGTCCGCGACTTCGCGCAGCGTGAATGTGCAGAGGGGACTGGCCGAGATGAAATCCGGCGAAGGCACCCTGATCGCATTCGCCACTGGCCCCGGGCAAACCGCGCTGGATGGCAAGGAGGGTACAAACAGCCCCTTCACCCGTGCGCTGATCGACAATATCACCAAGCCGGGCGTTGAAATCCAGCAGGCAATGACCCAGGTCCGGGCCCAGGTCAACGAAGAGACCAACAAGGGTCAACTGCCTTGGGGCCATACCAATTTGATCGGATCCGTTTATCTCAATCCGGCCGCTGCGCGGCCAGCAGCCTCGGCTGCCGAGGCACCGAAAACACCGGTATTCTCCACGAGCGCCGCATCCGATGTCGAACTCGAGTTCTGGCGTTCGATCAAGGACTCAAACAAACCGGAAGAACTCGATGCCTACGTGACCAACTATCCCAACGGCCAATTCAAGTCGCTCGCCTTGGCGCGCATCGCCTCGTTACAGGATGGTTCAAGCACGACGACGACGCGCAATCTGACCAAAGGCATCGATCCTGCAACTTTTACCGACGAAGCCACACTACTCACCGAAGACCAGATTGGCCTCGACAAGGGCCAGCGTCGCGACGTGCAGCGCCAACTGACCGGTCTTGGCTTCGACACCAAGGTCAGCGGCAAGTTCGATGATTCCACCCGCGCGGTCATCCGGCGCTGGCAGGCGGCACGCGGCTATCCCAGCAGTGGCTTTTTGAACAGACTGCAACACAAGGCGCTGCTGAGCGAGATCGTCGCTACGGTGGACGCGAGCGCAAGTGACGATTCAGGCGATCGTCGGAGTCGTCCGCACCACAGCGGGGGCGGCGGCCATCATTATCGCGGTGGCGGAGGAGGTGGTGGCGGTCCCGGTCCGGGTCCCGGCGGTCTCCTTGGCGGCATGATGGGCGGATTATTCGGACGAAGGTGATCCGAAATGCGCTTTGGACAATCGGGTGCCTCCGGGCAAGGACGCCAGCTACTCCACACCGGTTTCAAGATTGTCGCCGCTTGCGATGGCGGGCAGATGGCTCGCAACCGCGCAAGTCCGCCGTCATGGCGTTCCAGGTCAAATCGAATTGGCAAACCAGCAAGAAGCGCGATTAAAAACAGGCACTTCGGGAAGCCTTGGCGCTCCCTAGCGGAATCGAACCGCTCTCTCCACCGTGAAAGGGTGGCGTCCTAACCGATAGACGAAGGGAGCAAAAACAACGAGAAATCAACACCTTATGGGCCTGATTGGTCGCGTTGGTCGCCGACCGACAGGTCAATCAAGGCGGCGACGGGCGAACGTATAGTGGCGTTTGGCCGAGCGGGCAAGCCGCCCGGCAACCTCTTTTTGTGGCCGATTTCATGCTGTGCGGATTGGACGTTTTGTCGACCGCTGGAAAGCGTCAATATGGTCTCGCCCGATCTTCACCCGGACCGTTGCCATACAGACGTCCTGACCGATATTGTCGGCACGCCCGACCGATTGAATGTTGATTGACGATCGCGCTGAGCCGACGAGTGCCGTCGTTCCAAACAGGCTATGGACGGACCATGATCCCCTCGCCCACCGAGCGAGACGAGCTTTTCAAGCGCTTCGCACGCGCCCTGTTCAGGGGCGATATGGATGCGCTCTATCAGGTTGTCACGCCGGGCTTCCTCTGGAGTTTCCATGACGGTCTCGCCGTGACCAAGTCCCTTCAAGGCCCCGACGCCATCGTCGCGCACCTTGACGAGCAGAAAGCGCTGCTCTCGGCGCAGCGTTTTCACGACGTCGCCTTTCATCATGCCGGTGACACCAGTTTCATGACGTTCCGTGTCAGCGAGACGGTGCGGGAAACCGGCGAGCAACGCGAACAACTCGGCATCGAGCGCTACAGTTTTGGGGACGGACGGCTCGCGGCCAAGGACGTCTATCGCAAGCCACTCTGATTTTGGAAACACAGCAAGGGCACGTCATGCCTGACAATCATTCAGGCGTCGACGGCGCCCAGGTCCTGGCGGATCTCAGTGCGCTCCGTGCCATCGGCGCCTACAAGACCGGCGTGCACAAGCCGACCTTCTCCGAGCCGCATATCCGCTCGCTGCAGTGGCTGGCGCAACGGCTGCCGGAAGCCGGGCTGACGGCCGAGATCGACGGCATCGGCAATGTACTCGGCACCAGCGACAAACCGGGACCGAAATTGCTGGCCGGGTCGCATCTCGAAAGCCAGAATTACGCGGGCTGGCTCGATGGGCCGCTCGGCGTCGTCTATGCGCTTGAAGCCGCCCGCGTCATCAACTCCGACCGCAACGCTCACGGCATGATCGAAGTCGCGGCCTGGTGCGACGAGGAAGGCCATTTCGGCAGTTTTCTCGGCAGCCGGTCCTATGTCGGCGGCGTCACGGATGCGGAAATCGACGCCGCGCGCGACCGCAGCAGCGGCAAATCCATGCGCGATGCGCTGCGCGAAGCGGGCCTCGCCGGCCGGGCGCGCGTAGCGTGCGAACGCGGGCGCCACCTCGGATATCTGGAGGCGCATATCGAGCAAGGTGAGAGGCTTGAAGGCAGCGGTCTCAAGATTGGCGTCGTCACCTCCATCGTCGGCATCTGGCAATACCGGATCGCCTTCACCGGCGAACAAAATCACGCCGGCACCACAAGGATGGCCGTTCGCAGGGATGCCGGACTGGCGCTGGCGAGGTTTTGCGTCGATATCGACGATCGCTTCCCGGCGCACTGCGGACCGCGCACGGTCTGGACCACCGGCCGCATCACCCTCGATCCCGGCGCGCCGAGCATCATCCCGGGCGCCGCCGAAATGCTGTTCCAGATCCGCGACGACGACGCTGAAGTCATCGCCCGCCTGGAGGATCTGCTGCGGAGCATGGCCGCCGATATCAGCGCGCGGGGCCGGTGCACGGTCGCAGTGGAGCGTATTCGCACCGGCGCACCGGCGCTGATGGATGCCTCGATCCAGACTGCCGTCGAGGCAGCGAGCGCAGCCTTTGCCGGCGGCAAGTCGATCCGCATGCCGAGCGGTGCCGGTCACGACGCCCAGGTTCTCGCGACCGTGATGCCATCGGGCATGCTGTTCGTGCCGTCGATCGGCGGCATCAGCCATCACTGGACCGAAAACACTGCCGATGCGGATATCGTCACCGGCGCCGAGGTCTTTGTTGACGCGTGCCGGCGCCTGCTGAAGGGTCATAGCGTTTTCGAGCGAAGTGGACGCCGGTTCGCGTAAAGAAAACGCGTCAAAACAAGTAAGCCGCGAAAACACTGCGAGCGCCCCAATGGCAGCCGACACCGGGCCGACCGGTTCGATCAGGGATATTCCGGTCAGCATCTGGACCCTGGGCTTCGTCTCGATGCTGATGGACATCTCGTCGGAGATGATCCACGCCTTGCTGCCGGTCTATCTCGTGACGGTGTTCGGCGCATCGATGGTGACGGTCGGCGTTATCGAAGGCATCGCCGAGGCGACGGCATCGATTACCAAAATATTTTCCGGCGCGCTTTCGGATTGGCTCGGCCGGCGCAAATGGCTCGCGGCGTTTGGCTACGGCCTCGCCGCGTTGACCAAGCCGGTCTTTCCTCTGGCGCCGACCATCGCCTGGCTGGTCGCGGCGCGCTTCGTCGATCGGATCGGCAAGGGCATTCGGGGCGCGCCCCGTGACGCGCTGGTAGCCGACCTCGCGCCGGCCGACCTGCGCGGCGCAAGCTTTGGTCTGCGCCAGTCGCTCGATACGGTCGGCGCTTTCCTCGGCCCGCTGCTCGGCATCGCGCTGATGTGGTGGACATCCGACAACTTCAAGGCGGTATTCTGGTTCGCGGTCATTCCCGCCTTTCTGTCGCTGGCGCTGATCAGTTTCGCCGTACGCGAGCCGGCACGGCCGCTAGGCCGGCGTCGCGTCCGCAATCCGGTCAGCCTCGCTGAGATCAGGAAACTCGGCGCCGCCTATTGGTGGGTGGTGGCCGTTGCGACCGTCTTCACGCTGGCGCGCTTCAGCGAAGCCTTCCTGATTCTGCGCGCCCAGAATGTCGGACTGCCGATCACGTTGCTGCCGGCCATCTTGGTGGTCATGAACGTCGTCTATGCCGTCGCGGCCTACCCGGCCGGCGCGCTTTCGGACCGCATCAGCCGCGTGCCCCTGCTGGCAACAGGCATTCTGTTGCTGGTTGCCGCCGATGTCGCGTTGGCGCTGCTGCCTTCGCTCGGCGGCGTCGCCCTTGGCGTCGTGCTGTGGGGGCTGCACATGGGATTTACGCAGGGGCTGCTGGCCGCGCTTGTCGCGGACACCTCGCCGGCCGAGTTGCGCGGCACCGCCTACGGGTTCTTCAACCTGCTGGGTGGGCTGGCGATGCTGGCAGCAAGCGTCATCGCCGGCGGCCTGTGGGATATCGCCGGCCCTAGAGGCACCTTCCTTGCCGGCGCCGGTTTCGCTGTCATCGCACTGGCGGGTTTGCTCGCTGTGCACGGCAAGGTTGGAGCCAAGGTCTCCAGCAAGGACGCCGGCTAGCCGGCTGCCGGACCAAAGCGGCGATCACGTAAAACCGGCCTCACCGATGCCCCCAGGAAATCGCGCTCCAGACCCGTTCGTGCAGGTAGTACCAGGCGATCTTGGTGACGACCTCGAGGCCGGCGATCGAACCGGCGATCTCGACCCTACCGGTCATGAACCAGCTGATGGCAAAGGTATCGAGCGTTCCGAGCGTCCGCCAACTGACGGCCTTGAGAACCGACCTCGTATGTGTCTCCGTTCCACGAAACAGCACCCGGCAATGCCTCCTGTATGTCGTCGGGCCGAATCTACCACGCCGGCGTACCAAGCCGCTTGACCATCCTCGGTTCCCGCCGACTTTTCGGTTCCGTCGCTGCCACACAACGGTCCAAGGTGTCCGCTTCTTGGACGGCCGAACGTGGCTCTGATATGCCCGCAGTGTCGGCGCGCGATGCGCAGCCAGACACCTCTGGATCGGACGTGGAGTTGAAATGCGACTGGCTATCGTCCTCGGTGCGATCTGCGCGCTGACCCAGGCCGCTT
The DNA here is from genome assembly GCF_900099825.1 of Bradyrhizobium ottawaense. Classification (NCBI taxonomy): domain Bacteria; kingdom Pseudomonadati; phylum Pseudomonadota; class Alphaproteobacteria; order Hyphomicrobiales; family Nitrobacteraceae; genus Bradyrhizobium; species Bradyrhizobium ottawaense. The sequence goes on from NZ_LT629693.1 coordinate 8,101,315, forward strand.
CTGCCGAGATCGGCGACTGCAGCGCGATCGCGGAGACCGCCGCAAAGCTCGCCTGTTACAACAATGAGCCGCAGCGCACGGCTGCGCACCCGGCGGCAGCAAGGATCCCCGGCGTCGCAAGACCTCCGGCCGCCGCCACCAATAGCCCACAACGGATCGATCAGCCCGGAGACGAGGACGCCGCTCTCAATGCCAAGATGCGAAGCATCTGCCGCGGCTGCTGAGCGGCGGCGTACCGATATCGCGCGCACGCGCTTCGTTGAGGACGCCGCTCTCAATGCCAAGATGCGAAGCATCTGCCGCGGCTGCTGAGCGGCGGCGTACCGATATCGCGCGCACGCGCTTCGTGCGAGCCGTGCAGCGAATCGCAACAGTTCCTCCACACAGCAAAAAGCCCCGGCGATGCCGGGGCTTTCAACTGGTCTGGAGAGGACCTTAAGTCCGCTCGGCAGGTCTCAATACTTCGCGACGACCGGGCCACCCCAGTTGAACTTGTAGTTCACGCCGACCAGAGCGGTCGAGGCTGTTTGCTTGATGCTGACGTGCTCACCAGTCGGCACCAGTCCCGGCGCTGCGATGAAGTTCACCGTTCTGGTTCCAAAGTCCATGTAGTTATATTCGCCGAACACGGACCAGCCCGGTGCGAACATCCATTCCAGGCCGCCGCCAACCGTCCATCCACTAGCATTCCAGTTGCCTGAGGCTTCCGAAAGCCCACCTCCCGGCAGCTGTAGGAAGTCCGAGCTTCTTGTCCAAGCCCCGCCGCCCTTCACGTAACCCAGAAGCTGCGGAGCAAACAGGTAACCGATCCTGCCCGTCACCGTCCCAATGAAGTCGGTCTTGTCAAACATGGTGAAGGTCGGGAAGGCCGGCAGGGCATGGGAGCCTTTAATGCTGCCCCAGTCGCCCTGGACCTGGATGCCGACGACCCAGTTGCCCGCGAACTGATAGTCGCAGCCAACCTGGCCGCCGCCAATGAAGGCGCTTCCGGTTTCTCCGCCATAGTTCGCCGGTGCGGGCCCGATGCCGAACTGGTCGATACGGAATTGATCCTGCTTGGCCCAACCACCACCTATGTTGCCGCCGATGTAGCAGCCGGTCCAATTGTAGACCACGATCGGAGCCGGGGGCGGCGCCTTCGTGTAACGGGGTGCCATATCAGCCGCGACGGCCGAACCGGTCATTGCGACCGCAGCGAGCATTCCAAGAGCAAATTTCTTCACGGTTATTTCCCCATTTGCTAATCGAAACCACGGAAATCCTAGGCTTAGTTGTAGAGGAATCGGGCAACCAACGTTGTTGCGTGTCGGACACAGTCGCAAGGAAGATTCAGCGCCATTCTTCCCGTAGCAGAACTCAGCACCCCCCTATCTCAGGCGTAGTACGCGTTTCATCGCCATCAGAGGCTTGGAGTTGCGAACCCGCGCGGCGAAAAGGAGCCGCGACGGATTTTGTTGCAAACCGCTGAATTTGCGGCCATTTTCGTTTCATGCAAGGCAAAGTTTCCTGACATGCTGCTGCTTCAGGCCCTCCCCACCTCGATCGGCGCCGCCGCCATCGCGCCGGCATTGCTGGTGCTATGGCTCGTGATTGCCGCGGACGAACGCCCCGGTCCGCCTGCGCGGGTGTGGCTGGCTTTTGTGCTCGGGGCCGCCAGCATTTCATTGCTGGGAATCGCGCGCGCCCCGTTTGCAGCGATTCTCGCCGTCCCCGGAAATCCCTGGATGACGCAGGCGCTGCGCTCGGTGTTCGGCGTAGCAGCGCCGGAAGAAATCGTGAAGGTGCTCGTGATCGTTGTGGTGTCGGCGGTGGCGCGACGGCGCACCTTCGCCGATCCGATGGACACCGTGGTCTATGGTGCCGCTGCGGGCCTCGGCTTCGCCGCCTACGAAAACCTCGCTTATCTGGTGCAGCATACCGACATGTGGCGATCGCTGGCCGCCTTACGTAGTGTGCTGACCGTGCCGTTCCATGGTGCGCTCGGCATCATCGCCGGCGCCTATATCGCGATCGCGCGCGCCGGGACCGCGCTCGGCGCAAATCGGCATCATCGCGACTGGGCGCGCATCTCGAGCTGGAGTCTCGTCCTGTTCGCGCCCGTCGCGCTGCATGCGGCGTTCGATTTTCCGCTGCTGACCCTGCAGAGGAATCCTGACCTCGATCCCACGACCCGGCTGCTGCTGGGAACAGCCAGCGTCATCATCGGGTTCAGCTCGATCGGATTTGCGGTACGGCTGGTGCGCCGCGTCGGCCGACACCACGCGCCGCGTACCGACATCGCGCGAGAACGGTTGAGCCAGTTGCGGCGGATGTGGGCGCTGCTGGTCGCAGGCGGCGGCGCGGGCTTTGCCGGCATGGCCTTTCTGCTGACCTCGATCCACCACTGGTTCGTCAACCCGGAGCGCAACGTCTCCCTGGTGCTGATCCCGCTCGGCCTCACCTCCATTCTGATCGGGCTCGCGCTGCTAGCGGCCACGACGGCGATCTATATTTTCGGCCGTAACCGGATCCGCACGTCGTCGGAGGGCTTTTCGTCCGCACCCAAACCCGGCTGAAGGTCGCGCGGCCGTCGTTGATCTCCCTCAAGAAAATCGCACAACAATTTTCACCGGTGAGCACCGTGCGAGTTATAGTGTGCGTCCAATCCACGCGGCGCGCATCGGGAGTTTCCAATGACCCATCCCCAGGATTTTGGCAAAGACATCGAGAAAATGCAGGCAGCGGTCGGCGCGACGGTCAAGGCTCATTGGAAAGCCTTCCTGTTCGAAGGCATCGTGCTGGCGGTCCTTGGCTTCGCGGCGATGATCGTACCGCCGCTGGCGAGCCTCGCCGTCACCATCTTCCTCGGCTGGATGTTCCTGCTCAGCGGCATCGCCGGATTGATCGTCACGTTCTGGGCCCGCCAGATGCCGGGCTTCTGGTGGTCGCTGTTTTCGGCAGCGCTTGCCGTTCTCGCCGGCCTCGTCCTGCTAGCGCGACCGGCGCAGGGTATCCTGACGCTTACCATCGTCGTCGGCGCCTATTTCCTGGCCGAAGGCGTCACCACCATCATGTACGCGCTGGAACACCGCCGCGAATTGTCGGAGCGCTGGTCCTGGCTGCTGGTTGCCGGACTGGTGGATATCCTGATCGCATTCCTGATCATATCAGGCCTTCCCGGCTCGGCGGAATGGGCCATCGGCCTGCTGGTCGGGATCAATCTGGTGTTCGGCGGCGCATCGCTGATCGGCATGGCGCTCGCCGCGCGCAAATCCTGAGCGCAATCAAGGGACGCGCCCTGCCCGACGATTTGGGGATGACAAAGCGCCGCGGGTGCCCTATATAGCCCACATGATCAACCTCGCCGCCAACAGCTATTGGTACTTTAGCTACGACAGCTCGCTGGCGGTGGGAGGATCGCGCTCAATCTGACAAATTGCAGCCAAGAAGTCCGAACAGCCGCCAGACCCTGGCGGCTTTTTTATTGCCGGCAGGTCTCCAAGGAAACAGGAGCCACAGCCGTGTTGAGCACCACAGACGACCTTCGAATTAGCGAACTGAAAGAACTGAGCACGCCGCAAGAGGTGATGCGCGAGATCCCGCGTACCCTGACCGCGACGCGCATTGTGATGGCGGCCCGCAACGCCACCCATGCCATCCTGAACGGGACCGATGACCGCCTGCTGGTCGTCGTCGGCCCCTGCTCGATCCACGACCCCGCAGCAGCCGTGGACTACGCCGAGCGCCTCGCCACCATGCGCGAGAAGCTCGCCGGCCACCTCGAAATTGTGATGCGCGTCTATTTCGAGAAGCCGCGCACGACGGTCGGATGGAAGGGGCTGATCAACGATCCCGGCCTCGACGGCAGCTTCAACATCAACCGCGGCCTGCGCCTTGCCCGCAACGTATTGTCGGCGGTGAACAACCTCGGCCTGCCGGCCGGTGCGGAATTCCTCGACATGACGACGCCGCAATACATCGCCGATCTGGTGGCGTGGGCGGCGATCGGCGCGCGAACCACCGAGAGCCAGATCCACCGCGAGCTCGCTTCCGGACTGTCCTGCCCGGTCGGCTTCAAGAACGGGACCGACGGCAATGTGCGGATCGCCGCCGAAGCGGTGAAGTCGGCGTCGCATCCGCACCATTTCATGGCGGTGACCAAGGGCGGACGCTCGGCGATTGCGGCAACCACCGGCAATGAGGACTGCCACATCATCCTGCGTGGCGGCCACGCGCCGAACTACGACCACGCCAGCGTCGATGCCGCGGCAATCGAACTTGCGCGCGCCGGCGTCGCACCACGGATCATGATCGACACCAGCCATGCCAACAGCGGCAAGAAGCCCGAGAACCAGCCGCTGGTGGTGGCCGATATCGCCAGGCAGATCAGCGGCGGCGAGCAGCGCATCATCGGCGCCATGATCGAGAGCAACCTGGTGGCCGGTCGTCAGGATGTCGTGCCCGGCACGCCGTTGACGTACGGTCAGAGCATCACCGATGGCTGCATCGACTGGGACACGACGGTGTCGGCGCTAAACGGGCTGGCGGAAGCGGTCGAGGCGAGACGGAATGCACCGTCGCGCAAATTCCAGGAGCTTTCGGCCTAAAAACCGAAAGCGTGTGCTCAAGCCTGCTCTGTCACCCCAGCGTAACGGCGCTGGGGTGCCGGAGATGGAGGAGAATCGTCCAGGAAACTAGGCTCTCGTATCACCCGACTGACGCGGATGCGCCTCTTTCAAGCCTGGAAGCGACGCTCGCCGTCGAGCCAAGTCTCACGAACTGGAATATCCCGGATCGCGAGCGGATCGACCAACGTCGGGTCCTTGTCCAGGATCACGAGATCGGCCGCCTTGCCTTGCGACAAGACTCTGGTGAAGTCGTAGCGGCACTGCCAGGCAGCGTCGGAAGTCACCATGCGCAGCGCGGCTTCGACCGAGATCCGTTCGGCCGGGTTCAACACCTCGCCGCCGTCGCGCATGGTTCTTGTCACTGCGTTCTCTACCATCCGCAACGGGCCGATATCGGTCACGCTCCAGTCGGAATGCAGGGTCGGCCGCAGGCCGCCCTTCAGTGCAGACGCGCAAGGGTCCAGCCTGTTGGCGCGCTCAGGACCCAGGATATCGTCGCGGAAAGCGCGCCCCCAATAATGGACATGACCGATCAGGAACGACGGTGAAAGCTCGAGCGCTTTCATACGTGCAATTTGATCGTCATGCAGGATCGAGCAGTGTTCGATGCGATGACGGTGGTCAGCGCGCGGCTTGGCCTTCAACACCGCCTCGTAAGCATCGATCGTCGTGTCGATCGCGGCGTCGCCGTTGGAATGAACGCAAACCTGCCAGCCCTCTTCGTGCGCTTCGCGAATTACCTGGGTGAGTTGTTCCGGCGTGTAGTTCAGTGCGCCCCGGCTTTCTGATTTCAGATAGGGTTGGCGCTGAAAGCCGGTGCGGCCCTGGTTCGAACCGTCCGACCATGCCTTGACAGCATTGATGCGAAAGCGATCGTTGCCGAAGCCGGGCTTGAGGCCGGCGTCCCGCCAGGCCTTCATTTGCGTGGACACGAGCGTGCCGCCGAAGCGGATTGGCGGATCCTTCGCCATCACCGCCTGGAGCAGCTTCAGGTGACCGGCATTCGGAAAGCCGATGGCACAGTCGAACAAACCGGTGCAGCCGCGGCTCGCTGCCCTGTCGAACAGCCGTCTCACGGCGGCTGCGATCTCGTCGGGCGTCGGCTGGCCCATCTTCGCGACAAAGGGTTCAAACGCAGCCCCCTCTTCCAGCCGACCCGTCAGATTGCCGTTGGCGTCGCGGCCGAAGCGCCCAAGTGGGGGGTCGGGTGTGTCGCGGGTGACGCCTGCAACCGCCAGAGCCTTCGAATTGACATGCGCGATGTGGCCGTTGCTCTCGAAAAGATAGAGGGGATTGTCCGGTGCGATCTGGTCGAGCAAGGCAAGGTCGATATTCGCCTTGCCCGGCGTGATCGTTGCATCGAACTGCCACGCCTTGATCCAGGCGCCCGGCTCCGCTTTGGCAACACTCGCCTTCAACCTGGCAACGACGTCCTCCATCGTCGCGTTGACAAACGGACCGGCGTCGATCCAGTTTTCGAACAGCACAAAGACGCTGTGCATGTGCGGGTCGATCAAGCCTGGCAGCAGCGTTCCGCCGTCAAGATCGATGATCCTGGTCTGCGGCGAGCGCAACCCTTCCAGTTCGCTGTCCGAACCGACGCCGATAATCTTGCCGCCGCTCGCCGCAACTGCCTGCGCACGCGGCTTCGACGGGTCCATCGTGATCACCGTGCCGTTGCGAAACAACAACTCGGCCCGTGGGTCCTGCGCGCGGACCTCGGGCAACCAGAGCGGCGCCGTCAACACTGCCGCGCTGCCCCCAAGCACCGCGCGGCGAGATGTCATCATTTCCAGGAAACGGACCATTCCGGGGTTGCACGAGAGGCACATGGAGCGCTCCAATCTCGTTGAAGAAGCTGAGCAAAGCACCGCTTTGCGCCCAGGTCGAGAATAATTGTGGCAACTGGAAAGCGTGGCCGCGCAGCGGCCGCGACTTCGGATCCAGGCGGCGACAGGGCCCATCGCAGAGGGGGCATCTTGGTCGGCGTCAGGCTACGACTGCCGTTTCCCTTACTACCTACGAACTCCACTCGTTGGGCTGGAAAGCGCCGCTTTGGAGGGCCGAGGACGAGCTTGGCCGAAAGCCGGCGTAAGATACCCGAGCATGTCTTGGCGCGCGCTGACGCTCCCGCTTCCGACAGTTCACGAAAAAGCGCCTCCGCTGGAGAGAACGGCGGCTTGATCAGCAGATACTCCAAGCCAAAACGGAGTCTCAGAGAACCCGTTAGATCTACGTCAAAGGAAAGGGAGGATCGTATGTTTCAGTGCCTGGAAGACAATTCGTCCCCGCACGAATCCGTAGAGCCAACAATTGGTTGCCTCTGTCACAGTCCAGCCCTTGTGCGACTTAGCCTAGCAGCCGCGGCAGATGCTCTTGATCTTCTTGTCGAGGGCAGCGTTTTCCTTGCTCAGCGCGTCGTTGGGATCGCTGAGATTCTTCTCGTTCGGCACGTCGCCGGCCCGCGGCTGACGGTGACCGACCGGCGCCTGTATCGTCGACTTCTCCGAGTTCTTTGGAACCGACGACGATCCGCCTTGGGCGAATGCGCCCGAGCCGGTCAGAACCATGAGCGCCAGCGACAGGATCGTTTTTTGCATCTTGGTTCTCCCGTTTCGGTTTCTGTCGTCTTCGTTTCTGTTTCGTTTCTGCCTATCGCGCCGGAGCGTCGATCGTAGCGCAATTGCGACGCCCCTGGGCGGCACAATCCTGTACCTTTCGTAGATCGGCCATGGTGCCGAGCAGCCAGATTCCGGCGACCACCAGCACCGCGAAAAATCCGAGCATCACCGCGTTCTCGACGTTGCGATTGCCCTCGTCTTCCGGCGGCGCCCGTTTTTCCTCTTCGCTGTCGGCCATCGCTTCAGGTCACAGCGCGGGAGGGTAAAGATGAACGTCGCCGCAATAATCGACGATACGATACTTCTTTTCCGAAGATAGTTCACCATCTGCGGAATTCGCATGCGACAAATAATTCGGGCCGACCGGCGCCTTGCCGTGGCCGCCGGGGATGTCGAGCACGTAGTCCGGCTGGCACAGGCCTGAGACGCGTCCCCGCAGGCTCCGCATCAGTTCCTGCCCATGCGCGATCGTGGTGCGGAGATGGGCCGTGCCCGGCGCAAGATCGCCATGGTGGAGGTAATAGGGCTTGATCCGGCACTCGACGAAGCTCCGCATCAAGGCTTCCAGGACAGCGGCATCGTCGTTGACGCCCCGCAGCAATACCGATTGGCTCACCAGCGGAATGCCGGCGTCCACAAGCCGCGCGCAGGCGGCGCGGGCCTCGGTGGCAAGCTCGCGCGGATGGTTGGCGTGAACGGCGATCCAGGTGGTCGCGCCATCGACCCGCAATGCGGCGACCATGTCGGCGTCAATCCGCGCCGGTGCGGCCACGGGTACGCGGGTGTGGATGCGGATGATCTTGACGTGATCGATCGCCGAAAGATCCGTCATGATCTCGGCAAGCCGCCGCGGCGACAGCATCAGGGGATCGCCGCCGGTCAGGATCACTTCCCAGATTTCCGCGTGGCTGCGGATATAATCGAGCGCATCGCGATAGGCGGTGTCCGACAGCGCAGTCGCCTTGCCGGGCCCGACCATCTCGCGGCGAAAGCAGAACCGGCAATAGACCGCACAGACATGCACCAGCTTGAACAGCACCCGATCCGGATAGCGGTGCACGATGCCGGCAACGGGAGAATGCGCGTCGTCGCCGATCGGGTCGGCATTTTCGCCGGGCGCGCTCACCAGTTCCAGGGCGCTCGGAACGAATTGACGCGCGATCGGATCATCCGGGTTTTCGGTGTCGATCAGGCCGGCGATCTCAGGCGTCACCGCGATTGCGTAGCGCGCCGCGACCCGTTCGAGGTCGGCAAGATCGCCCGCCGGCGCCAGCCCGCGTTCGATGAGTTCGGCGGGTTGCCGCAGCGTCGCCGCCAGCTTCGGATCAATCCTGTTCATGGTTCTGTTTACGTCTCTCCCGCGGGCGGCGTCCAGACCACCTGATCAACCCGCAGCGCACCGCTGGCCAGCATGACCAGGCGGTCGAAACCGAGGGCGACGCCTGAGGCCTCCGGCATCGCGGCGACCGCGTCGAGAAACTCCTCATCGAGCGGATAGCGCTCACCGTAACGCCGCGCCTTCTCGTCCATGGCGGAAGCAAAGCGGCGGCGCTGCTCGGCCGCATCGGTCAGTTCGCCGAACCCGTTGGCGAGTTCGACGCCGCAGGCATAGACCTCGAAGCGCTCGGCGACGCGCCGATCGGAGGTCTTCGCCCGCGCCAGGGCGGCTTCCGGCACCGGATATTCGAACAGGACCGTCAAACGTCCCTGCCCCAGACGGGGTTCGACATGCTCGACCAGCACCTTGCTGAAAATGTCCGACCAGGTGTCGTCGTCGGTAATTCGCACCCGCGTATCCGCCGCCGCCGCGAGCGCCGTGCGGTCGCCCTCGCCATCGGCAATCGTGGCCAGCAGGTCGATCCCGGCAAATTGCTCGAACGCGGCCGCGACCGTCAGCAGTTCCGGCTCGGCGAGTGGATCGGCGGTTTTGCCGCGAAACGAGAACTGTCCGATACCGGTCGCCTGCGCCGCATGCGCGATCACGACGACGGTATCGGCCATGATGGCGTCATAGCCGGTATTGGCGCGGTACCATTCCAGCATGGTGAATTCGGGCAGATGCAGATCGCCGCGCTCGCGGTCACGGAACACGCGGGCGAACTCGAATATCTCGGTCTCGCCGGCGGCGAGCAATTTCTTCGCCGCGAATTCCGGCGAGGTTCGCAGGTAACGTGTCGTGCGCGCGCCATCACTGCGAATGAGCTCGGTGCGGGGGGCATGCAGATGGGTCTCGTTGCCGGGCGAGACCTGCAGGATGGCGGTCTCGACCTCGGCAAAGCCCTGCTCGTCGAACCAGGCCCGCAGTGCCCGCGTGATCGCAGCCCTCGCCATCAGGAACGGCTTTCGATCGGCGTGCCGCGCCGCCGACCACCAAGGTGACGGCTGGTCGTTCCCAGCCATCATCACGCGCCTCTCACAGACCGCTGCAGGTCGCCTATCCATACGTTCAGGAAACCGGAATATACCATTGATATTATTTTACTTTCCCTGAGATGACGCCTTCAACGGGGCTGGGCAATGCGGCTCTCCGCGGTGGGCTCGCCTTATCTGTCGAAAGACCGCGGCCTTGTCCATTTCGATCGATACCGAGATGAACCTCGGGAACCCCTCGCTAGTCCAATGACCGAATTTGGCAACAGGATATCGTCATGGCTGCGCGCTGGTTACTCCGAACGGGAATTGTCTTGCTGTTAGGCCTCGCAGCCGTGGCGCCGGCGCGCGCCGCCAGTCCGGGCAGCGAATTGACCAAGCTGACGGATCCTGATGACACGTTCACCTCGCCCGATGGCCAGGTCATCATCGAACAATATTGGAAGGACAAGGGCGAATACGACCGCGTCTACGAGTACTGGGCCTTCGACGCCAAGCATGAGCATGGCGTGCTGCTGAACCGCGACAAATACATCGATGATGCACGCTATGCCGCCGGATTTCGCTTCAGTCCCAACAGCCAGTGGGTGGTGCGTATGCAGAAGCTCGGCTCAGGCACCCACACGCTGTTCCTGTACCGGCGCAATGGGTCTCAGTTCTCAGAGGCGACGCCGAAGCCGCTCGGCGACATGGCCTGGGACTATTTCTACAGCCAGCCGATTTCCCGCCATATCCATCGGAAATCTGGGGATCGCGACTCGATCGATCACCCTCAGGTCCATCTGGTAAAGGGGGCGGACGACAACTACGCCTCACAGGGAAGGCACTGGCCGGACAGCCGCTACTTGGTGCTGAGCCTGTCGTTCGACGCGCAGGGTGAAGACCGGCCGTTACCCTGGGTCGAGGACTGGCAATGCGTGTTCGACACCAAAACCGACCAGTTCTCGATTCCCGCCGATCTCGCCAAGCATAACGCCGAAACGGTCACCTACCCCGCCCCCAAGCGGAAGTAAGCCCCTCCGAATCCGGCCGTTTCCGGCCTGATCCGGGCTGCCCATAATGCCGGTAAAACACTGGCATCGACGGCCAAAATCAGTATGTTGCAGCCCGAAACCGCCTCCTGGGCCCCACGGACACCACGTCCGGATTGGGCGGAGGCCAGAAATTCGGGAAAAATCGCCTTGAAAGTCATCGCCAGCTCTATTCGCAAGGGCAACATCATTGAGCAGGACGGCAAGCTGTATGTCGTGCTGACCGCCGAAAACATCCATCCCGGCAAGGGAACCCCGGTCAGCCAGATCGAAATGCGCCGGATCGGCGACGGCGTGAAGATTTCGGAACGCTACAAGACCACCGACCAGGTCGAGAAGGCCACCGTCGAGGATCACAACTTCAACTATCTCTATGAAGACGCCGACGGCTTCCACTTCATGAACAACGAAAATTACGATCAGGTTCAGGTTTCGAAGGAGATCGTCGGCTCGGCTGCGCCCTACCTGCAGGAAAACATGACCGTGAAGCTTTCGCTGCACGACCTCAATCCGGTTTCGATCACGCTGCCGCAGCGCGCCACGCTGGAAGTCGTGGAAACCGAACCGGTCACCAAGGGCCAGACCGCCTCCTCGTCCTACAAACCTGCTATTCTCTCCAACGGCGTCCGCACCAACGTGCCGCCGCACATCGGAACGGGAACGCGAATCGTGGTCATGACCGAGGACGGCTCCTACGTCGAGCGCGCCAAGGACTGAGCCCACGCAGTTGTAACAGGGCACGCGCCCGGGGGCGATGCATTGAGTACAAAGGCTGTCCGCTTGCTGATGAGTTGGCTGGCAGCCTTTTGTTTGCTCCCTGCCGGGGCGATCGGCGCGTCCGCCGACGAGTTCAGAACGCCTTCGATCTCGGCGGTGCGCGTCGAATGGCGCGCGGTCCTCGATCAGCTCCGCTCCGAGATCAACACCCAGCCGGCGATCGCCCCGACGTTCACGTTCTCCGGCCAACGGCGGGTGCCTGCCTGGAATCCGCGTTCGACGCCGGCGCTGGTGCAATTGAACGCCGTTACCTCGCAGGTCTTCGCCGGGATCGGACGCAGTCCGGTGCCGGTGCTGCTGCCGTTCGATACCGCTGGCTATCTCGAGGCGCGCGCGAGCGGCGCCAAGGACAGCCCATCGGTTTCGCGCCATCAGGCCGACTTCCGCCCCGCCGATCTGTTTTACGCCGGTCCCGCCGGCTACGACGCCCAGTTTTCGCTCGAGCCCGGCGCGGGCGACGGCATGCCACAGAGAACCTTCGCCAGACCGGTCGAGGTGCAGGTCACCGGCTCGATCCTCACCTACGATCTGGCCGACCCCCAGGGCGGCAAGGGCGAGCCCGTCAAGGCGCTGGCCGCGCAATTCCCCGACCTGCGCCGCTTCATCCGCGAAGGCTATGTGCGCTACGCCTTCACGCGGTTCGGCGTACCCTATGTGGTGTCGATCCAGTGTCTCGACTCCGCGCCGCGTCCGCGGCGGCTGGCCTGCCGCGAAGCCTATCCGGTCGCGGAGCATTTCCTCAAAGCGCTGCGTATTGCCGGCGGCCTGCCCTCGCGGCCGCGATGGGATATTTCGTCCGACCTCGCCGAGCGGCCGACAGCGGTTTCGCCTGTGTTCACCTATCGTCCGAGCGGCGACATCATCGCCAGCAGCGGCTCCCGCAAGCAGGGCGGCCATGTCGACTGGACGGCCTATTCCCAGATTCGCTTTCCGGTGGAAAAGGCCCCGGCCTTTGTCATTTCGCAATCATTCGCCCGGCGCGCCAAAACGGAGCACCCTTCCAGCGGCTATTTGTGGCGGGACAATTTCTGCGAGCCGCGCAGTTTCAACGTCGGACAGTGCACCAGCGGCTTCGGACACCAGGGCGAGGACATTCGGCCGGGGTCCTGTGCGACGCCTGCCGAGGGCACACCTACTTGCGATCGGAAGCAGCAAGGGGTCGTCGCGGTTCGCGACGGTGTCGTGATCCGCTCGCCAAAACAGCAGGCGGCGACGCTGCAGATCAATACCGCCAAGGAGCACATCCGCTTCCGCTATATGCACATGAACCCGTCAAGCATGGACGCGGACGGCGTTCTTAGCGGACGCCAGGTCGCCGAGGGCGAAAAGATCGGCGTCGTCTCGAACTACCTCGATCGCCCCAACGGCACGTCGCTGCACCTGCATTTCGACGTGCAGGTGTTCACGCGCGACGGCTGGATCTGGGTCAGCCCCTACACCACCTTGATCTCGGCCTATGAGCGCCTGATCGGCGCACGTGGCCGCGAGATCGGCATCGAGCCCCAGACTCCCGCCGCCGTGGCGCACGCGCTGCCGGAGGACGTGGTCCATCACGACCTGCGCGAAGGCGGCGAGAATTAATCCTTCATGATGCCGCCGCGCCCACGGCCTTCTGCCGCGGCGGCGGGGTCCAGCGATAGGCTGCGCCGAACCTGTTCCAGACGTTGATCGAGGTGATCGCGGACGTGAGATAGGTCAATTCCTTCTCGGAGAATTCCGCGCTGACCTGCGCATAGACCTCGTCGCTGACGCCGCCGGCGAGCAAGGTCAGCGCTTCCGTCCAGGCCAGTGCCGCACGTTCACGCGGCGAGAACTGCGGCGCCTCGCGCCACACCACCACCAGGTTGAGCTTGTCGGTGGGCACGCCGAGGTTTTCACCTTGCAGGATGTGGTACTGCACGCAGAAAGCGCAGCCGTTGATCTGCGAGGCACGCAGCTTGATCAGTTCGAGCAACTGCTTGTCGATGCCGGCCGCCGCCGCGATCTTGCCGAGCGCCAGCACGGCTTCGTAGGCGTCGGGCGCCAGCGTCATGAAATCCTTGTATTCCTTGCGGGCGTGTGACATCGGCTCTGCCTCATGTTTCAAGTGCTCTTCCTCATTGTAAGAGCACTTATATGATATGCCGGCGTCATGCACAGGCCATCGAGCGGCGGCGGGCGGCCGGACTCTCGGCGCGGGCCACGGTCCGGCGCTGGCTCGCCAAGGCTTTGTGACGGAACTTTCAGTTTCCGCGACGTCTTGGCTTTTGGTGCGCGCCTGCGGCGCCGGTAGACTAGACACATGAAACAACCTGATTCTCGGAACTCTCCTTCCCGCCGCGCCGTGCTGCAAGCCGGCATCGGCGTCGGGGCCCTGCTCGCCAACCCGCTCGCGGCCTTCGCCGCCGCGCCACCCGGCTTCGATGCGTGGCGCGACAGCTTTCGTGCGCGCGCGCTGGCCAAGGGCATTTCGGAGGCCACATGGAACCGAGTGATGGGCCGCATCGAGCCTGACATGTCCGTGTTCAAGCAGATGCAGAAGCAGCCGGAGTTTCATGAGCAGATCTGGCAGTACATCAATCGCCGGGTCTCGGACTGGCGCATCATCAACGGCCGCGAGGCGCTGCGGAAAAACGAAGCGCTGTTCGCGCGGATCGAACAGGATTTCGGCGTCGAGCGCGGCACGCTGCTGGCGCTGTGGGGCGTCGAGTCCGCCTATGGCGATCCGCTGGTGCAGCAGAACCACATGACGCCGGTGTTTCCATCGCTGGCAGCGCTGGCCTGGAACGAACCGCGCCGCCGATCCTATTGGGAAACCGAACTGATCAACGCGTTGAAGATCGTCGACCGCGGCTGGGGAACGCCGGAGGAAATGCGCGGCTCCTGGGCCGGCGCAATGGGGCACACGCAATGGATGCCCGAAGTCTGGCTCAATGTCGGGATGGACTACGACAAGGACGGTCGCGTCTCGCCGTTCGGCAAGCCCGACGATGCGCTCGGCTCCAGCGCGCGCTTTCTCGTCAACCGCGGCAAATATCACCGCGGCGAACATTGGGGCTATGAGGTGCGCGCGCCGAATGCTGCCGCGAGCGGCAGCCGCACCTATGCGGCATGGGCCAGCGCCGGCGTCGCCCGCGCCGACGGCCAGCCGTTCGCCCAACCCCACGCGTCGGCACAGATGTGGGTGCCGGTCGAAGGCGGCCCGGCGTTCCTGCTGGGCCCGAATTTCTACGCGGTGAAGAGCTACAACCCGTCGATGAATTACGCGCTGGCGATCTGCCATCTCGGCGACCGCATCCTCGGCGCGCCGCCCTTCATGCAGCCCTTCCCCGGCTCCGAGCGCGCGCTGACCCTTGCCGAAGTCCAGGAGATGCAAACGCGGCTGACCAAGGCCGGCTTCGACACCGGCGGCAATGACGGCCGCGTCGGCAACGACACCATGAAGGCCGTGAAGGATTACCAGACCAAGATGGGCCTGCTGCCCGCCGACGGTTACGGCGGGCTGAAGGTGCTGGCGCGGTTGCGGCAGGGCGGCTAGGTCTCGCCACCGGTCATTGCGACCTCGGCAATTTCGTAGCCCGGATGAGCGCAGCGACATCCGGGACCACTCTCGCATCGCCCCGGATATCGCTTCGCTCATCCGGGCTACAGGCTTCGTGGCTTCGCTCGCAATGACGCGTCACACCCGACGCGCAATGCCACCCGCATTCATGCCGCCGTCGATGACGAGCTCGGTCCCCGTCACATAGC
This sequence comes from Bradyrhizobium ottawaense, assembly GCF_900099825.1. NCBI lineage: Bacteria > Pseudomonadati > Pseudomonadota > Alphaproteobacteria > Hyphomicrobiales > Nitrobacteraceae > Bradyrhizobium > Bradyrhizobium ottawaense. The sequence goes on from NZ_LT629693.1 coordinate 8,116,450, forward strand.
GCGAGGCATCGGACGCCAGATACAAGACGCCCTGCGCGATTTCGACGGCCTCACCGGCGCGGCCGAGCGGAGTTGCCATTTTGGCGCGTTCCTCGGGATCGATCGGCGCGTTCTGTCCGGCGCCCGAGGCTTCTGTCGGGATCTTGCCCCAGATCGGGGTGTCGATGATCCCGGGATGCACCGAGTTGACCCGGATGCCGTCGCCGAAGGTCGCGCATTCCATCGCGATCGCCTTGGCGAACAGCCGGACGCCGCCCTTGGTCGCGCAATAGCCGGAAAGCCCGGCCGCACCGCGCAGGCCTGCCAGCGACGACATCATGATCACGGAGCCGCCGCCGGTCTTGCGCATCGCCGGCAGGCAGTGCTTCACCGACAGGAACACGCCGTCGAGATTGATCGCGGTCTGCCGCCGCCAGTCTTCCAGCGACATCAGCGTGATCGACGGCACCGATATGCCGATGCCGGCATTGGAGACCAGCACGTCGAGCCGGCCATAACGGTTCATCACGTTGGCCACGACGTCAATCCAGCCCTGCTCGCTGGTCACGTCCTGATGCCAAAAGCTGGCCTCGCCGCCGGCCTTCTTGATCCGCGCGACCACTTCAGGTCCGTTCAGATCGTCGACATCGGTCACCGCAACGGACGCGCCTTCGCGCGCCAGCAATTCCGATACCGCAGCACCGATACCGGACGCCCCACCCGTCACCAATGCGACCTTGCCTTGAACCTGTCCTGCCATTTCAACTCCCAATGTTTGTTATTGGTCTTGTCCGAGGTACTACCTGATCAGCGCCGGTCCCGGATCCGGCACCGCAATGTCGACCACGCGCATTTGCACCCGCTCCGATCCCTGCCAGCGATCGACCGCGAGCGATCCCGCGACATGCAGCGGCTGGCCGCGATTTTGCAGCAGCGCGTTTCCCAATTTCTGTCCGATCGAACGAAACGCGATGCCGTTGACGATGGCGCCATCGCCGGATTTGAACCGCAGGCGCAAATGCGCCTGGCCGACTTCATCGGCATAGACCAGTTGATGCGCCGGCAGCGCGATGACAGGCTCCGGATTGGCGGCGCCGAACGGTCCGGCGCGATTGAGGGTTGCCGCGAACTCCGTCGTCACGCCGCGCGCGCTGACCGCGCCGTCGATGAACAGCTCGTTCTCGTGACGGGAGGCGGCGACATCAGCGGCCAGCGCGCTTTCCATGAAGGCGCGAAATTCCGCGAGCTTCTCTTTACGCAGCGTCACGCCCGCGGCCATGGCGTGGCCGCCGCCCTTCATCAGCAATTTCTCTTTCACCGCCTGTCGTACGGCTTTGCCGATGTCGACGCCGGAAATCGAGCGGCCCGAACCGGTGCCGATGCCGCCGGGCTCCAGTGCGATGGCAAACGCGGGCCGCGAAAACTTCTCCTTCAGCCGCGAGGCCACGAGCCCGACCACGCCGGGGTGCCAGCCTTCGGCCGCCGTGACGATAACCGCCCCCTTGTCTTCGAGCCCGAGCGAAGCCAGCGCCTCGGCTTCCGCCTGCGCTTCGGCCGCCTGTTCGATCAGGCGGCGTTCGCCGTTGAGGCGGTCGAGCTCGGCGGCGATCCGAGCGGCCTCGGAAATATCGCCTTCCAGCAGCAGCCGCACACCCAGATCGGCGCGCCCGATGCGACCGCCAGCGTTGATGCGCGGCCCGAGCATGAAGCCGAGATGCCAGGCCTCCGGCGGACCGTTCAGCCGCGACACGTCCATCAGCGCGGTGTGGCCGACATGGTCGCGGCGGCGCATCGCAATCAGGCCCTTGGCGACGAACGCACGGTTCAGCCCGGTCAGCGGCGCGACATCGGCGACCGTACCGAGCGCCACATGATGCAGCATTCCCAGCAGGTCCGGCTCCGGCCGTTCCGATGTCCAGAAGCCGCGGGCGCGCAATTCCCGATTGACCGCCACCAGCGTGATCAGCACCAGGCCAACGGCGGCGAGATAGCCGAGACCGGAGAGATCGTCGGCCCGGTTCGGGTTCACCAGCGCATCGACCTCGGGCAATTCGTCGCCGGTCTGGTGATGATCGATGACGACGACGGACATTCCGAGCTTGCGCGCTTCCGCCAGCGGCTCGAGGCTGGTGGTGCCGCAATCGACGGTCACGAGCAGCGTCGCGCCCTTAGCCGCGAGCCCGCGCACCGCTTCGACATTGGGCCCGTAGCCTTCGAAAATGCGATCGGGGATGTGGATCAATGGATCGAGCCCGCAATGGCGCAGGTGCCAGGCCAGCAGCGCCGCCGAGGTCGCGCCATCGACATCGTAGTCGCCGAAGATCGCAACCTTCTCATTGCGCGTGGCAGCATCCGCGATGCGCTTGGCCGCGGTCTCCATCTGCGTCACGGTGTAGGGATCGGGCATCAGCTTGCGGATGGTCGGATCCAGAAAATCCTCGACCTCGTCGATCCCGACATCGCGGCCCGCCAGCACGCGCGCCAGCATCTCCGGCAACTGGTAGCGCTGGGAAATCGCCAGCGCCCGCGCCGCGCCTCTGGTATCGAGCCGGTCGCGCCAAAGTTTTCCGGTCGCAGAATGCGCCACGCCGAGAAACGCAGGCGGTAGCTCAACGGGAATGGCGGTTACGGGAGGGGTCATGGTGCTTTCAGTCCGGGGGCCAGCCCCACGCCCTATCTGCGCATTTCCGAAATCAATGTCAAAGCAAAGCGGACGCAGTTTTGCCACCCGCGGCGCCGATGCGCCCGAGGATTTGAAAATACCTTGCCCCCGAAAATCAGAGGGCGCGGGGAAGACCGGATGCGCTGCACCCGCGGTCTCATGTGCGATGTGCATTGGAAAAATGCTGCACATGAGCATACAGGTTCAGCGGAGAACATCCGGCCTCCCCCACGCAATGGCTTTACGGCTTATACGATTTCGTCCTGGTGACCGGCTTTCTTGCCACCATCGCTTGCAGATTGCTCCGCTCACTTGACGCCAGCACCGGGGCGTCGGACCCAAACGATTTCACCGTACGCAAGTGCCGCGCTCGTCAGTCGCTGCCTCACGTCCACCGCATCCCACCGCACGGTCGTGACGATCGCGATCGCCCCTCTTGTTGCCGCGAGACGGGCGAAGTTAGACGTCTGATTTGCCCGACGCTGCAACGGAAATATTTTTGCGCGAGGGGCTGGACAGACTTTTGGTGATTTGCCCGTCGGGTTGATTTGTCGCAGGCGCAATTACGCAATTACGGTGACAGTGCACTCCTCGTTTGGTTCTCGCTCCTGATCGCGTTCGGCGTCCGCAAGGAGGCGCGCAAAAGCAGGATCAGTTAATTGAATGCACTATCAGCGTAATCCCGTAATTCTGGAATTAAGTGCACTGTCACCGTAATGGAACCCTACTCATTCTTCCGTAGAGTGTTGCTTGATTCTCACAGCCTCGGCTCGCCCCAGGTTGTAGGCTGCATCCGCGCGCCGGCCTCAGGGGACTTCAGTGAACAAATTGGTTGTTGTTGCGATCGCTGCAATGGCGGTCGCTGGTTCGGCAAACGCAGCCGATCTGAAGCTCAAGGCTCCGCCTCTGGCAGAGGCGCCGATCGCCTACAATTGGTCCGGGTTCTATCTGGGCGGAAACGTGGGTGTCATATGGAGCAATACAAGTGCGGACCCCGGGTCGTTTACAACGACCGGTGTGGACTTTACCGGACGCCAGGCCGTGGGCCAATTTCCGAGCTTCAATACCGGCAATACCGGGTTCACCGGCGGAGTTCAGACCGGGTACAATTGGCAATTCGCTCCAAATTGGGTGGCGGGTATTGAAGCCGATCTCGACTACGCAGGTCTGAACAAGACCGATACGCGAGTATTCGCTGCGACTCATTTTATCGGCGATGGCCCGATCGAGGCCAATACCGAGTCAGCCCAGCAAAGGCTCAGCTGGCTCGGCACCGTGCGCGGTCGCCTCGGGTTTACGGTTCTGGACAACCGATTGCTGGCGTTTGCGACCGGTGGCTTTGCATATGGCAAGGTCGACGACAGCATTCAGACCATTGGCGTGCCAAACGGTGCCGCCGGAGTCCTGGTCCGCGCCAGCTCGGATACGGTTCGCACCGGTTGGACGGCCGGCGGTGGTGTGGAATACGCATTCCCGAACAATTGGAGTGCCAAGCTTGAATATCTTTACTACGATTTGGGATCCCGAATTCTCAATTTGAACTACGGCACAGTTCCGGGCGATGCGGGAAATACGTTGAACTACAAGTTTCATGACAATGGTAACCTAGTGCGTGTCGGCCTGAACCACCGCTTCTGATGAAATTACGGTAAATTACGGTGACAGTGCACTTAATTCTCCGTTTTGTAAGATCAATTAATTGAGTGCACTGTCACCGTAATTCTAAATTCTAATTTCGGTGACAGTGCACTCAATTGACTCATTCTGCGTTTGCACGCATCCTCCCGCATGGCCCGCCTTGCCCGTGTCGTCGTCCCCGGCTATCCGCACCATGTCACCCAGCGCGGCAACGGCCGTGCGCGCACCTTCTTCGGCGACCAAGACTATGCGCTTTATCGCGATCTGCTCGCCGAAAATTGCCGCACCGCCGGGGTCGAGGTTTGGGCGTGGTGCCTGATGCCGAACCATGTGCACCTGATTCTCGTGCCGTCCGATCCCGACGGGCTGCGCCGCGCGCTGGCGCGGGTCCATCGCAGTTATGCCGGCATCGTCCAGGCAAGGCGCAAACGCAGCGGGCATTTCTGGCAGGGCCGGTTCGGCGCCGTCGCCATGGACGAGCCGCATCTCGCCGCCGCGTTGCGCTACGTGGCGCTCAACCCGGTGCGGGCGCGGCTGGTGCAACGGGCGCAGGACTGGCGGTGGTCGAGCGCTGCCGCGCATTTGCGCGGCAAGGACGACGGCGTCACGGCGCTGAAACCGGTTCGGGATCGCTACCCGCGCTTCGCGGACCTGCTGGCGATCGAGCCCGAGACCGACCTGTTTGATCGCCTGCGCGCCGCCGAGAGCATCGGCCGGCCGCTCGGAGACGACCGCTTTCTCTCGCGCCTCGAGCGATCGACCGGACGCGCCCTCAAACCAGGAAAACGCGGGCCGAAGCCCGCCGAACTCGAAGAGACGTGAGAATGGCAAGCGGCAACTAAATGTACTCCATCGAGGCCACAAAAGCCGGATCTGTCAATTGAGTGCACTGTCACCGTAATTATGTCACCGTAATTACCCGTAATTACCGCGTCCGGGACGCGAAAAGCTCAGCAACCCATCTTGTCGGCGATGCCGCCAAAATCCTTGGCGACGACGTCCCAGTCGCCCTTCGCCTCGAAATCATATTTCTGGTGCGGGCCGTATTCGGTGGGACGCGGGACGAAGCCGGTCTTGAGGCCGAGCTTCTGGGCGGCCTTGAGGTCGTTGTTGTGGGCGGCCACCATCATCACCTGCTCCGGTTTCAGGCACAGCAGCTTGGCGGCGCCGAGATAGGTTTCCGGATCGGGCTTGTAGTGCTCGAACAGTTCCGCCGACATCACGAGGTCCCACGGCAGGCCGGCGAATTTCGCCATGTTGGTCAGCAACGCCACGTTGCCGTTGGAGAGCGGCGAGATGATGTATTTCGTCTTCAAGCGCGTCAGGCCGGCCACCGTATCCGGCCAGGCATACAGGCGATGCCAGCCCATCGTCAGGTGATGCAGGTCGGCTTCCTTCAGGCCTTGAATCGAGAATTGCGCGACCAGCTTTTCCAGCGACTGCCGGTGCAGCGTATCGAGGATCATGTAGCCACGCTCGGGATGCTTGCGCACCTCGTCCATCGAAGCGGAATAGACCGCCCGCCAGCCGTCGACCAGCGCCGTCCAGTCGGCCTTGATGCCTGACTTTTCCGACCACTTGGTGAAATCGTTGATCAGACTGGTGCGCCAGTCGACGCAGGTGCCGAACACATCGAACACCAGCGCCTTCACCCCGGAAATATCAGACATGTTCACTCCCGTTTTTGTTGTTGTTGGTTTGATCCCGTCATTCCGGGATGGTCCGAAGGACCAGACCCGGAATCTCGAGATTCCGGGTTCGCTTCGCGCCCCGGAATGACGGTGGCTAAAAAATCTTCCGATACTGCATAAACCCGGAATCATCCGCGACCTGGTCGTAGAGAATTCTCGCCTGGGCATTCGTGGTCTGCGTCAGCCAATGCACGCGGCTGGCGCCGGCTTCTTTCGCCTTCGCGTAGACCGCCTCGATCAGCGCACGGCCAAGGCCGAGCCCCCGCGCGCTGTCGGCCACGAACAAATCCTGCAGATAGCAGTAATTGCCGACCGTCCAGCTCGACCGATGAAACAGGTATTGCACGATGCCGGTGAGCTTGCCGTCGACATAGGCGCCGAGCAAGAACATCGGCTCGTCGGGATCGTGAAACCGCTGCCATGCGACATCACTGGCGCCTTGCGCCAGCGTCGCCTTGTAGAAAGCGAGATAGCCGTTCCACAGCGGCTCCCATGCCGCCCGCTCGTCCTTGCCGACGGGGCGAATGACGACGTTGGCGGCCATCGGATCTTTCCTCAATCCAGGTGGAACTTGTCGAGCTGGCGGTGCTCGGCCTTGATGTAGCGGACGGTGCCGGTGACCGAGCGCATCACGACGGTTTCGGTCTCGATCACGTCCTTGCGGAACTTGACGCCCGAGAGCAGCGAGCCTGTGGTGACGCCGGTGGCCGCAAACAGGCAGTCGCCCTTCGCCATGTCCTCGATGCCGTAAATGAACTTCGGGTCCGTCACGCCCATCTTGTGGGCGCGCTCGCGCTTCTCGTCGCTGTCGAGGATCAGCCGGCATTGCATCTGGCCACCGATGCAGCGCAATGCGGCCGCCGCCAGCACGCCTTCGGGTGCGCCACCGGTACCGATATACATATCGACGCCGGTATTGTCGGGGTCGGCGCAGTGGATCACGCCGGCGACGTCACCGTCGGTGATCAGGCGCACCGCAGCGCCGGTGCTGCGGACGCCGGTGATGATGTCGGCGTGGCGCGGACGATCGAGCACCAGCACCGTGATCGCGGAAGCGTCGACGCCCTTGGCCTTGGCGAGCCGGCGGACGTTGTCAGCCGGCGACGCGTCGAGTTCGACCACGCCCTTCTTGTAACCCGGACCGACCGCGATCTTCTGCATGTAGACGTCGGGCGCATGCAACAGCGTGCCGCCATCGGCCATCGCCATGGTCGCGATCGCGCCCGGCATGTTCTTGGCGCACAGCGTCGTGCCTTCGAGCGGATCGACCGCGATATCGACCTTCGGGCCGGCGTTGAGGCCGACCTTTTCGCCGATAAACAGCATCGGCGCCTCGTCGCGTTCGCCCTCGCCGATCACGATGGTGCCTTCGATCGGCAGCTTGTTGAGTTCGCGGCGCATCGCGTCGACCGCGGCCTGGTCGGCGGCTTTCTCCTGGCCATGGCCGCGCAGCCGCGCCGCCGAAACCGCGGCGCGCTCCGTCACGCGCACGATTTCGAGCGTCAGAATGCGCTCGAGCAATAGCTGCGGTGGAACGGAAATATGGGTCGACATTTCGGCAACTCCCTTAGAGCTTTGTGGCGGCCCCGTTGGGCCGCAATCAATCATATGGTTCGCGCTTCCCTCTGCGAAAGCGCGCGCTAGTTCTTTTCGATCCGTATCACCTGCGGCCGGCCGCTGATCACCTTGTCGCGCTGCACCGCTTCCAGCGCGCGATGGATCGCGTCCTCGGAGGTCGCGTAGGTAATCAGAATGACCGGTACCGGTGAAGCCTTCTTCGCCGCATCCGTCGCGTCGACGCCTTCCGGATGGCGCTGCACGACCGATTCCAGCGAAATCTTCTCTTTCGCCAGACGCGTGGCGATCTTGGCAACCGTGCCGGGCAGATCGCGCGCCATCAGGCGGATGTAGTAGCCGCCCTCGTGGCGCTCCATCGGCGCCTTTTTGGTGTCACGCAGGCGATCCACCGGACGCCCGAACGGTTTGGCGCGGATGCCGCGCGCGACATCGGCGATATCGGCCACGACGGCGGATGCGGTCGCAGCACCACCGGCGCCGGGGCCGACCAGCGTGATCGCCGGGATGCCTTCACCGTCGATGGTCACGGCATTGGTGACGCCCATCACCTGCGCGATCGAGGACGATTTCGGCACCATAGTCGGATGCACGCGCTGCTCGATGCCTTTGGGGGTCCGCACTGCGACGCCGAGCAGCTTGACCCGGTAACCGAGTTCGTCCGCGGCGCGCAGATCTTCCGGCGCGATCGAGGAGATGCCTTCGACATAGACCGCGCTCTGCGCCACCTTGGTGCCGAAGGCGAGGCTGGCCAGGATCGCCAGCTTCTGCGCGGTGTCGTGGCCGTCGACATCGAACGACGGATTGGCTTCGGCATAGCCGAGACGCTGGGCGTCCTTCAGGCATTCGGCAAAGGACAGGCCCTCCTGCTCCATCCGAGTCAGGATATAATTGCAGGTGCCGTTGAGGATGCCATAGACGCGATTGACGCCGGTGCCGGCAAGCCCCTCGCGAAGGGTCTTGATGACAGGGATGGCCGCGCCGACCGCGGCCTCGAAATTCAGCGCGCCGCCGTGCTTCTCGGCCGCCCTGGCCAGGCGCAGGCCGTGCTTGGCGATCAGCGCCTTGTTGGCGGTCACCACCGACTTGCCGTTCTTCAGCGCGGCCTCGATCGCCGACAGTGCCGGTTCACCAGAACCGCCCATCAGCTCGACGAAGCAATCGATGCGGGGATTGTTGGCCAGCGCCAGCGGGCTCTTGACCCAGTCGATACCGCGCAGATCGAGCGTGCGCTTTTTCGCTTTCGAGCGCGCGGTGACGGCCACCACGCGGATGCCGCGCCCGCTGCGTGCCGACAGCGTTCTTGCCTGCTCTTCGATGAGGCGGACGACCGCGGCGCCAACCGTGCCGAGCCCCGCAATGCCCACTCTGAGGGGTGCGACCATGATTGAAAGAACCTGCTGAAGGAATTAGCGCCGATTGGCGAGAGGAACCACGTTGTGCAACGTTTCAATGCCGCTTTCAAGGAAGCGGCGCACACCGCGCGCCGCCTGGCGGATTCGCTGCTCGTTTTCCACCATGGCGATGCGAACATAGCCCTCGCCGTGCTCGCCGAAGGCGACGCCGGGCGAAACCACCACGCCGGATTTCTCCACCATCAGGGTCGCGAACTGCATGCTGCCGACGTCCTGGAACGCTTTCGGCAGCGGCGCCCAGGCGAACATCGAGGCCTGGGGCGGCGGAATATCCCACCCTGCCCGGCCAAAACTCTCCACCAGCGCGTCGCGGCGCTTGCGGTAGGTGTCGCGCATTTCCTTGATGCAATCGTCCGGCCCGTTCAGCGCGGCGGTGGCCGCCACCTGGACCGGCGTGAACGCGCCATAATCGAGGTAGGACTTCACCCGCGCCAATGCGGCGATGATCCGGTCGTTGCCGACGGCAAATCCCATGCGCCAGCCCGCCATCGAGAACGTCTTCGACATCGAGGTGAATTCGACGGTGACGTCGATCGCACCGGGAACTTCCAGCACCGAGGGCGGCGGGTTCTTGTCGTCGAAATAGACTTCGGCATAAGCGAGATCCGACAGGATGAAGATCTCGTGCTTCTTCGCGAACGCTACCAGATCCTTGTAGAAATCGAGATCGGCGACATAGGCGGTCGGATTGGAGGGATAACAGACGATCAGCGCGATCGGCTTCGGGATCGAGTGGATGATGGCGCGCTCGACCGCTTCGAAGAACTGCGGCGTCGGCTCCGACGGCACCGAGCGGATCACGCCGCCCGCCATCAGGAAACCGAAGGCGTGGATCGGATAGCTCGGATTGGGGCACAGCACGACGTCGCCGGGCGCGGTAATCGCCTGCGCCACGTTGGCAAAGCCTTCCTTGGAACCGAGCGTCGCCACGACCTGGGTTTCGGGATTGAGTTTTACGCCGAACCGTCGCGCGTAGTAGGCCGCCTGCGCCTTGCGAAGTCCGGTGATGCCGCGCGAGGCCGAATAGCGGTCGGTTCGCGGCTTGCCCAGCGTCTCCTTCAGTTTCTCGATCACATGGGGCGGTGTCGGCAGGTCCGGGTTGCCCATGCCGAGGTCGATGATGTCGGCACCAGCGTTCCGCGCGGCCGCCTTGGCCCGGTTGACCTGTTCGAACACGTAAGGCGGCAGACGGCGGATACGATAAAAATCTTCCATGGGACCCTTGCTCCGACAACCGGCGAGAATCGCGGGAACCTTGGCGTTGCGAAACCGAATTCGGTTTCGTCCAGAAGTCGCGCTTAATCAATGATTTAGAGCGAATTCAGGCGCAAGGTCCAGGCTCCGGACCCGCTATGCGGTTGAATTGGGGTTCTTTTTATCACGGGAGCCGGGCAGCGCCAGCGATTAGAGCGTTTTCGAGCGAAGGGGACACCGGTTCGCGTCAAGAAAACGCGTCAAAACAAGAAGCTCATTTTGTGCCGGTTTTTGGCGCGGTGCCGGTGGAGGCCTGCCGGTCGCGGGCGGCCACCAGTTCTGCCTGAATTTTGGCCAGCTCGGCGGGCTTCATCGCCGCCTCCTCGCGGTCCGGCGGCAGGTCGTGGACCGGAAGATAGGCGCCGGCCTCCTTCGGACGCTGCGGCGCATCGGTGGGCAAGCCGACGCCGGGCATATCGGCGATCTGCGTCGAGCACCCGCCGATCGCCAGCGCCGATGCAAACAGCGCCGCCATCGACAACAGCCTTATCGTCCGATCCACCGGCATCCGTCCGGAAGTCCCCTGATTCTTGTCCCGCCACGTGCATCTTGCTGACTGCACACCGCGGACGTTTCCGTCTCACTGGTACGAGCCTTGCAGAGCAAAAGTTGCGCGGCTGCATCCATTCAGCCGCAACCTTCAACCGTTCAAATAATTGTCGTCCGAAACGATTAAAGCCCAAACAGCCAATCCGACCGGTGAGGCTTCAATGTGTCAGAACGGCGAAATCGTATCGCACTGCAGCAGGATTAACCCCAAGGTTAACCCCAAGGTTAACCCCGAGCCCGTTGGCGCCAATCGACGCGGTGACGAACCCGAAATGAAGTTATAGTGTCCCCATCATGACCGAAGTTAACACCGAAACCCAGGCTCCGAAAGCGTTCAACGCCGAAGCCTTCGCCATGAATATCGCGAAGGCGATGGAGACCAGCGGCCAGGCGCTCGCGGCCTATCTCAAGCCGCGCGAGAACGGCGAGGCGAAAGACAAGCCGCCGAACGAAATCAGCGAAGTCATCAAGACTTTCTCTACGGTCGCCGAATACTGGCTGTCCGACCAGAACCGCGTGTCGGATCTGCAGAGCAAGATGGCGAAGGCCTATCTCGATCTCTGGGGTTCGGCGGTGCGCCGCATGGCCGGCGAAGAGACGAAGCCGGCGATCGAACCGTCGCCGCGCGACAAGCGCTTCAAGGATCCGGAGTGGCGGACGAACCAGTTCTTCGACTTCGTGCTGCAGCTTTATCTGCTCACCACGCAGTGGGCGCAGGAACTGGTGAAGAACGCCGAAGGCGTCGACCCGCACACCCGCAAGAAGGCCGAATTCTACGTCCAGCAGATCACCAACGCGATCGCGCCGTCGAATTTCGTCTTCACCAATCCGGAAGTGCTGCGCGAGACGCTGGCCTCGAACGGCGGCAACCTGGTTCGCGGCATGAAGATGCTGGCGGAAGATATCGAGGCCGGACACGGCACGCTGCGCATCCGCCAGTCCGATCCGTCGAACCTCGTCGTCGGCGTCAACATGGCGACGACACCCGGCAAGGTGATCTTCCAGAACGAGCTGATGCAACTGATCCAGTACACCCCGGCCACGGAGACCGTGCTGCGCACGCCGCTCCTGATCGTGCCGCCATGGATCAACAAGTTCTACATTCTCGATCTCAAGCCGGAAAAATCCTACATCAAGTGGTGCGTCGATCAGGGCATCACCGTGTTCGTGATCTCCTGGGTCAACCCGGACAAGGAACTCGGAAAGAAGACCTGGGCCGATTACATGGCCGAAGGCCCGCTGACCGCGATGGACGTGATCGAGAAGGTGACGGGCGAACTGAAGGTGCACACCGCCGGCTATTGCGTCGGCGGCACCCTGCTCGCCTCGACGCTGGCCTATCTCGCGGAGAAGCGCCGCCAGCGCGTCACGTCAGCGACGTTCTTTGCCGCCCAGGTCGATTTCACCCATGCCGGCGATCTGCTGGTGTTCGTCGACGAGGACCAGCTCTCGGCGCTGGAACGCGACATGCAGGCGGCCGGCGTGCTCGACGGCGGCAAGATGGCGATGGCCTTCAACATGCTGCGATCGAACGACCTGATCTGGTCCTATGTCGTCAGCAACTACCTGAAGGGACAGACGCCCTCCGCCTTCGACCTGCTGCACTGGAATTCCGACGCCACGCGGATGCCGGCCGCCAATCATTCGTTCTATCTGCGCAACTGCTATCTGGAGAACCGGCTGTCGACCGGCAGCATGGTGCTCGACAACACGCTGCTCGACCTCTCGAAGGTCAAGGTGCCCGTCTACAATCTGGCGACGCGCGAGGATCACATCGCGCCGGCGGATTCAGTGCTCTACGGCTCGCAGTTCTTCGGCGGCCCGGTCAAATATGTGCTGTCGGGGTCGGGCCATATCGCCGGTGTGGTCAACCCGCCGGCGGGCGGCAAGTACCAGTACTGGACCAACGACAACATCAAGGACATCAAGTTGGCCGACTGGATCAAGGGTGCCACCGAGCACAAGGGATCGTGGTGGCCCGACTGGCAGCAATGGCTGGAAGGCCTCGACGCCGAGCGTGTGCCGGCGCGCGCGGTCGGCTCCGAAGCGATGCCGCCGATCGAGGACGCGCCCGGGAGCTATGTCCGGGTTCGCGCGTAGCACTGACGCGCAGACTTGGTTATAAACAATCATCCCGCGCCGGGATTCGAATTCAGTTGAGGGGGAACCAATGACGCGTGAACTGTTCTGGCTGACTCTGACCGTGATTTTGACCGGCCTGCTGTGGATCCCCTACGTGCTCAATCGCTGTCAGGTGCGCGGCCTCGGCGGCGCCATGGCCAACCCGTCGCGCAACGACAAGCCGCTTGCGGACTGGGCCAACCGGCTGCTGTTCGCGCACGACAATGCGGTCGAGAACCTCATCATCTTCGCGCCGCTGGTGCTGATCCTCAACGCGGCCGACTATTCGACCAAATGGACGGTGCTCGCCTGCGCGGTGTATTTCTGGTCCCGCGTCGCACACCTGATCGTCTACACGCTCGGCCTGCCGGTATTTCGCACGCTGGCCTTCGTCGTCGGCTTCATCGCGCAAGGCGTGCTGGCGCTGGCGATCTTCAAGATCGTCTGAGACGAATTCAGGCTTCCTTGCTCAGCCGCCCTTGCGGGCGACAACAAACAGCATCGAAGCCTGTTTGTCGTCGAAGCCTTTGACTTCGCCGCTCTCGATCGCCAGCGAACTCCACTTCCCTGCCTGCGCGTAGGTGGCGCGCAGCCATTCAAGTGACGGATAGTTGTAGTAGCGATTAAGTGTATCGCGCCCGTCGGCATCGCCGGCCTTGTAGCTGGCGTAGAAATATCCGGCGGGCTTCAGCGCGCGCCAGATCAGCGCCAGTACGTCGGCAAGTTGCTCGCGGGGAACGTGCAGCAGGCATGCATTGGCCCAGACCGCGTCGTAGGCCTCGACTTCATTCACGTCCTGAAACAGCAGCGTCTCGACCGGACGGCCGAGGCGCTTCGCGGCGATGTCGGCCAGTTCCGGCGACCCGTCGGTCGCGCGAACGTCGAAGCCGCTCGCGAGCATTTCGGCGGAATCGCCGCCGGCGCCGCATCCAAGCTCCAGGATTTTGGCACCGGGCGACAGCAGTCCGAGAAAACGCGCCATCCGCGCCTGGCGCGAGGTGATCTCGCGCTGCGCATAGGCCTCGGCATTGCGCCGGTAGAATTGCAGCGTGTCGTGGTCCACTGGCAGGCTTCCTTAACAGTCCGCAATCCCGAGCATCAGCCGCATGTTCTGCACCGCCGCACCGGACGCACCCTTGCCGAGATTGTCGAGCCGCGCGATCAGAACCGCCTGCCGGTGCTTCTCGCTGGCAAAGACATAGAGCTCGAGCATATTGGTCTCGTTGAGCGCCTCCGGCTCGAGCTTTCCATTCCTGGTCGCGTCGTCGAGCGGTTTGACCGAGACGTATTTGCTCCCGACGTAACGCTTCGCCAGCGCCGCGTGAAGGGCGGCACCGTCAGGCTTGCCGGGCAGCGTGTCGAGATGCAGCGGTACCGACACCAGCATGCCCTGCCGGTAGTTGCCGACCGACGGCACGAAGATCGGCCGTCGCGTCAGATGCGAGTAAAGCTGCGTCTCCGGCAGATGCTTGTGCTCAAAACCCAGACCATAAAGCTCGAACGCCGGCGCGGTGCCGTCTTCGAAACTCGCGATCATCGTCTTGCCGCCCCCCGAATAACCGCTCACCGCATTGATGGTGATGGGATAATCCGCAGCTACGAGGCCGGCATCGACCAGCGGCCGCAACAATGCGATCGCACCGGTCGGATAGCAGCCGGGATTCGAGACCTTCCGGGCGTTGCGGATCTTGTCGACCTGGTCGGCGGCGAGTTCCGGAAAGCCGTAGGCCCAGTCGGGCGCAACGCGAAAGGCGGTCGACGCGTCCAGCACCTTGGGCGCCGCAGCGCCGAGGCTGTCGATCAGCTTGACCGTCTCCTTGGCGGCGTCATCCGGCAGGCAGAGGATCACGAGATCCACCTCCTTCATCAGCGCCTTCTTCGCCTCCGGATCCTTGCGCTTGTCGTCGGCGATGCTTGCGACCGCCACGTCGTTCTGCGCGCTGAGCCGCTCGGCAATGCCGAGGCCCGTCGTCCCGGAGCCGCCGTCAACGAACACGACGGGCTTCTTCGCGGCGCCGCTGGTCTGGACCTGGCCTTTCGGCAGCTTGGTGTCGGAAACGGTCATGTCGCATTCCTTTCGGGGGAAATCGTTGAATCGGTTTGTGGGGCATTGGCCGGGAACGCCAGCGGGCGCTGCTCGCGCATCAGGCTAGCGATCACTCGCGCATCGGCGTCGGGCTGCGTGGCCAACGCTTCGGTCAGCGCGGTATAATCGGCGTCCGACTTGTGCTGGTTCAGCTTGAAGCTGCCTTCGATCTCTTCCACCGTCATCACCATACCCACGATCGCCTTCTTCATCGCCTCAAGCCGCCCGGCGGTCATCTTCGACGACACCCAGGGCTTCTTCGGCAACAGCCGCCCCTCGAACTTGGCGCTGAGCGTCTCGATCTGCTCAGCGAGTTCGTCGTCGGACAGTCGCCGCACCGTGCCCGTCAGATGCACCGCCTGGTAGAGCCAGGTCGGCACTTGGTCCGGCGAGACATACCAGTCCGGCGACACATAGGCATCCGCGCCACTGACGGCCAGCAGCCAGGATGTGGTCCCGTCGGCCAGTTTTATCAGCGGATTGTTGCGGGCAACATGAAACGCCGCGCGCGGCGTGCCGTCATCGGCAAAGGAAAGATAGAACGGCAGCGACGAGGCAATCGGCTTGATGCCATCCCACGCGCAGGCCAGGCCAAAGCCGCGCGCTTCCGCAAACGCAAGGCTTGCGGCGCGGTCGGACTTGAACATCGGAGGCGTATACATTTGGAACTCCTGCTTAACGTAGGAGCCGCCAGATCAGACCGCGTTTTTGGAAAAGGAAAAGCCGCGGGACCGGATCCGGCGGCAGGGGCGACAATCTAAACGCAGACGTCCGCCCATACCGCGAGAATGCGGCGGCGGCGGGCGGTCAGAATGGTCAAGGCGTTGATCATGGGCGCGGCTATAAGGCCGCGCCCGATTTTCGTCAAGTTATAGCTGTCATTCCGGGATGGAGCGCAAGCAAAGCAGGCGCCCCCGGAATGACGCTCCTCGCGTCAGATCACCGGGCTCCATTGGGCCGGCACCAGCCGGTAACCACTGCCTTCCTTGACGATGTTGCCGAGGCCCGGGAACGGGTAGTGGAAGCCCTGAACCCGCATTTTTTCGGCGGCCAGCATGTCGTAGACTTTGCGGCGCGTGGCTTCAGCCATCGCCGCATCCTGGTCGAAGAACGCCCGCCAGCCCGGATTGGCGACGAACAGCGCCGGATGATTGGTGACGTCGGACTGGATGAAGACCTTGTCGGCGCCGGAAGACAGCACATAGGAAGTATGTCCGGGCGTATGACCGGGAGTTTCCATCGCCAGCAATCCCGGCACGACCTCCTTGCCCCACTCGTACGGCGTCGCCTTTTTGTTCAGTCCTGCTTCGAGGACGCGCCGGGCGTTCTTGAAAACAGTCTGCATCCGACCTTCCGGCGCACGGCTCATCTCGCCGTCATCCATGAAATATTTCCATTCCACGGCCGGCACCAGCACTTCCGCGTTCGGGAATGCGAGCTTGCCGTCCGCGTTCAACAACCCGTTGATATGATCGCCATGGAAATGCGAGATCACGACGGTATCGACCGCCTCGAGCGGTATCCCTGAAGCGATCAGATTGGTCTGGAACTGGCCGTTAGTGCCCTTGCTGGCGGCAAATCCGTCGGGACCCATGCCGGTGTCGAGTACAATCACCTTGCCGCCCATCTTGATGGCAAGCGGCGTGAACAAGAGCGTCATCTTGTCCTGCGGCAGGAAGGCCTTGTCGAGCGCGGCTTTGACATCGTCCAGTTTGGCATTGGGGATAAAGCTTTCGGCAAGCGCAAACGTCGTCGAGCCGTCGAAAATGGGGTTCACCTCGATGTCGCCCACCTTGTAGCGATAGAAGCTCGGCGCCTGCTTGTCGGCCATCGGGGCAGTCGCGTTGGCGGAGATCGCCGGCAACAGCGGCGCGGTGGCGATGCCGGCCGCGCCGGCCAGAACGTGACGTCGTGTCAATTCCATATGGTGTCCTCCCTTTGAAACGATGGATGCGCTCGGCGGCTTGTTTCCCGCACTGTTGCCGTCGCGCGCCATTTTTAGCAGCGTTCCGCCCGCAACGCGATGATGCTGTCTTGTCGGCTAACCCCTGTTTCGCCGCGTTATTCCGCCCCTACGCCCCCCCTGCTGCCAAGTGGCTGTTAACCGGTTTGGGCGGCGGCCTAAAAATTTTTCAGGACCCTCTTGAACTTTTTTCCGGCCTGCCAATTATTTCGATCGCCGCACTTGGTGCGGCCGGGGCGCCTTTGGGCCCCGTAGTTGAGGCGGGCGCCGGCAGGTGTCCGGCGCCGGCTCGTACCCATCTTGCTCTTAGGAGGATTTGGCTATGAGGTATGATTGGACTCCCCTGTGGAGGTCGACTATCGGCTTCGACCGCCTGTTCAACGTTCTCGACGAGGTCCAGCGGACCGCGGAAGAGAGCTTCCCCCCGTACAATATCGAACGGCTCGACGAGAACCGTTTCCAGATTTCGGTGGCACTTGCCGGCTACACGCCGGACGAAGTGACGCTGACCGCCGAGCAGAACGTGCTGACCCTCGAAGGGAAAAAGGCCGAGAAGGAAGAAAAGACCTTCCTGCATCGCGGCATCTCCACCCGAAACTTCAAGCGCCAATTCACCCTTGCCGACCACGTCGAGGTCAAGGGCGCGCGGTTCGAAGACGGACTGCTGCTCGTCGAATTGCAGCGCGAGATTCCCGAGGCCATGAAGCCGCGCCGCATCGCGATCAACGGGATAACGCCCGGCAAGGTCACACAGATCGAGTCCAAGGCCGCGTAACGAACCGGAGGCCTGGACCAACCTGTGCCGCGCGGGATTTCTCGCGCGGCACTCCCAAGCGTCAATGAATGGAGGCACTCATGCGGACGACGCCCGCTCACGACAACGTTTTCGATTTCAACGTCCTCTTGCATCCCGGCACGGTATTCGAGCATCCGCGCGATGTCGTCGCCGATCCGGCGCTCAGCCTTTCAGAAAAGCGAGCCATTCTTGCTTCCTGGGCTTCCGATGCTTCCGCCATCGCATCCTGCCCTGCGTTGCGCGCCCCCGACGGTCTCAAAGCTCCGGTGCACATCGACCACATCCTCGAAGCGCTTTGCGCGCTGGACGGCAGCGGCCCGCGCAACCCACCGGGCGGCAAGCCGATGCGGCTGCGTTCAACCGAGCGATGCGCGGCCGCCTGACCAAAGGTGACTTGAAAGACCGGGAAGGCCATGGCGTGGAACGGGCCTTCCCAAAACCACGAGGAAAAAGCTGGAGACAGTCACGGAGCCGAGCCGACGATGATCGATGAAAACCTCGCCCGTCTGCGAACCCACCGCAACAATATCCATCGCTACCGCCGGCTGCTTGCAACCAGGCTGAGCGAGCTCGAACGCAGCTATGTCGAGCGCCGCCTTCAGCAAGAGCAAGCATCGATGGATGCTCTCGCCAGGGAGACGTTTCCCTTCACACTGTCCGCAGTTGATCCCACTCATCAGAGTGCGGCCTAAGAGGACGGCCATGTTTCAGTTGGACACGTTCATCATACAGGGTCATCAGAAGGTCATCGACCATTACCGCTGGCTTCGCGACACCGCGGGATCCGAGGCTGAACGTGAGCGTTTTCAGCGCCGGATGGTGGAAGAGTACGAGGCGCTGAAGCGTTACACCGAGTCGCGCTCCGACGGGACACGGCGCGCAGCGTAGGCCATGAGGCACGGCAGGCTTGGCCAACCGCGTACGGCCACCTACGGCGCCGGGCAACCTGCCTTGCCCTCTTCAGACCACCCGCCACAGCCATTCGGCAAGTTGTCCGATCACGTCGCCGAACAGCAGCAGCGCCGCCGACCAGATCAGCGCCGAAACGAAATTGGCGACTTGGAATTGCCAGTAGGACATTTCGAAAATCCCGGCGGCGAGCGGCACCGAAGCCCGCAGCGGTCCGAAGAACCGGCCGATGAAAATCGAAGGCACGCCCCATTTCCTGACGAAGGCCTCGCCGCGCGGCAGGATCTCGGGAAAGCGCGACAGCGGCCACATCTGGGCGACCTGTTCCTTGTATTTGAAACCGAACCAGTAGGAGACCCAGTCGCCAAGTGCCGCGCCGATGCCGCCGGCGATCCAGACCGGCCAGAAGCTGATGCCGGTCACACCGATCAAGGCACCGATCGCCACCAGCGCGCCCCAGGCCGGTATCAGCAGCGAGATGAAGGCCAGCGACTCGCCGAAGGCCAGCGCCAGCACGATCGGCGCGGCCCAGCCCTGATGATCGCGCACGAAATCGGTCAAGGCGCGCGCAAAATCTTCCATGTCTTGAATGCCTTCCCCGCCCCGTATGCCCCGGGTTCACAGCCCAGGACAGGTACGCCAGCCGGTTGCGTGACATCAAGTCACAAAGGCGGACACGGGGCGTGATCGCCTTGTTTCGCATCTCGAGGACCTGATATGGGCGCAGGAACCGCGCCGGGGACAGGCGCCACACTAGCTGCTGTCCTTGGTTGCCGTCACTTTCTTGGCCCATCCGTGGCATAGTCAGGGAAACCGATTCGCTGCGCGATGACGCATCGCAACACATAAAGAACCATGGCCAAAGCATTGAAATCAAACGCCAAAGCGAAGGCCGCCAACGATCTGTTCGGGGCCCCGGAATCCAAGGGCCGCGCGCCCGCGAAGACGGCCGCCCGTTCGGGTGGCGCCGAAGAAGCCTATACCGCCGCCGACATCGAGGTGCTTGAAGGGCTCGAGCCGGTGCGCCGCCGCCCCGGCATGTATATCGGCGGAACCGACGAAAAGGCGCTGCACCATCTGTTCGCCGAAGTCATCGACAACGCCATGGACGAGGCGCTGGCGGGACACGCGTCCTTCATCGAGGTCGAGCTCGGCGCCGACGGGTTCCTGACCGTCACCGACAACGGCCGCGGCATTCCCGTCGACCCGCATCCGAAATTTCCGAAGAAGTCCGCGCTCGAAGTCATCATGTGCACGCTGCATTCCGGCGGCAAGTTCGACTCCAAGGTCTACGAGACCTCGGGCGGTCTGCACGGCGTCGGCGTGTCCGTGGTCAACGCCCTCTCCTCGCGGCTCGAAGTCGAGGTCGCGCGCAGCCAGAAGCTCTACCGGATGAGTTTTGAGCGGGGCCATCCCAAGGGCAAGCTCGAAGACCTCGGCAAGATCAACAACCGCCGCGGCACCACCATCCGCTTCAAGCCGGATACCGAGATTTTCGGCGCCAAGGCGGTGTTCAAGCCGCAGCGCCTGTTCAAGATGGCGCGCTCGAAGGCCTATCTGTTCGGCGGCGTCAAAATCCGCTGGCGCTGCGATCCCGAACTGCTGCGCGGCGTCGAGGGCGTCCCTGCGGAGGACGAGTTTCACTTCCCCGGCGGCCTGAAGGATTATCTCGCCGCCGCCATTCACGCCGACACGCTGGTGCATCCGGATATCTTCTCCGGCAAATCCGGCCGCAACGGCGCCCACGGCGCCTGCGAATGGGCTGTCGCATGGACAGCGGATGCAGACGGCTTCCTTTCTTCCTACTGCAACACCGTGCCGACGCCGGATGGCGGCACCCATGAATCCGGCATGCGCAGCGCCATGCTGCGCGGCCTGAAGGACCATGCCGAGCGGAACGGCCAGGGCAAGCGCGCCTCCTCCATCACCTCGGAAGACGTGATGGTGGGTGCTGCCGTGATGCTTTCGGTGTTCGTGCGCGAACCGGAATTCCAGGGCCAGACCAAGGACCGGCTGGCCACCGCGGAGGCCCAGCGCATCGTCGAACAGGCGATCAAGGACCCGTTCGACCACTGGCTGTCGGGCAATCCGCTGCAGGCCAACAAGCTCCTGGATTTCGTCATTGAGCGCGCCGACGAACGGCTGCGCCGCCGCGCCGAGAAGGAAACCTCGCGCAAGACCGCGGTGAAGAAGCTGCGCCTTCCCGGCAAGCTTTCGGACTGCACCAACAGCGCCACCGAAGGCTCCGAACTGTTCATCGTCGAAGGTGACTCGGCCGGCGGCAGCGCCAAGCAGGCACGCGACCGCAAGACCCAGGCCGTGCTGCCGTTGCGCGGCAAGATCCTCAACGTCGCCTCCGCCACCAAGGACAAGCTCACCGCCAACGCCCAGCTCGCCGACCTGATGCAGGCGATCGGCTGCGGCACCGGCGCGCATTACCGCGAAGAGGACCTGCGCTACTCGCGCATCATCATCATGACCGACGCCGACGTCGACGGCGCACATATCGCCTCGCTCCTGATCACGTTCTTCTACCGCCAGACACCGCGGCTGATCGACGAAGGCCATCTCTATCTCGCGGTGCCGCCGCTCTATCGGCTCACCCATGGCAGCAAGACGGTTTACGCCCGCGACGACGCCCACAAGGAAGCGCTGCTGAAAAGCGAGTTCAACGCCAATGCCAAGGTCGATGTCGGCCGCTTCAAAGGTCTTGGCGAGATGATGCCGGCGCAGCTCAAGGAAACCACCATGGATCCGGCCCGGCGCACCATGCTGCGCGTGGTGCTGCTGGCCGATGATCGCGAAGGCACCGCCGATTCGGTCGAACGGCTGATGGGCACCAAGGCCGAAGCGCGCTTCGCCTTCATCTCCGACAAGGCCGAATTCGCCAGCGACGACCTGCTGGACGTCTGATCCCGTCAGAAACCGGCTTCTTCACGCGATTTGGTGCGTTTGGAGGCAGATTAAGCCCGGATTCTGCCCGTTTCTGCGGCATTTCCGGGTGGTTCGTTTTCAGACGGGTGTGCTCCCCCCGCAACAGCATTTTGGCTGGAACTGCGTATAGTCACCGCACTGGGTTTCGGGAATCGGTGCACGCGCACCCGTAGAGCGGTCGAATTCGGCGCTTCTAGATTGAGGGATTAGACATGAAGAAGATTGTGATCGCGCTGACCGCAATGGCGGCATTGACCGGATCGGCTGTCGCGGCTGACATGGCGCCCCGCTACACCAAGGCCCCCGCGCCGGTGGTAGTGGCTCCGAGCTGGACCGGCTTTTACATTTTCGGCGGCGGCGGCGGCGGCCTGTGGGCAGCTGATCAGTATGTTCAGACCACGGGAGCTGCGGTTCCCCTCACCATCAACCAGCGTCAGGGTGGTTCTGGCTGGTTCGGCACGGTCGGTGCCGGTTATGACTGGCAGTTCAACGGAACCTGGGTTGGCGGCATCTTTGGCGATGGCCAGTTTGGCAGCATCAAGGGCACTGTTCAGGACCCGATCGGTGGGTTGACCGGAACTGAAAAGCTGCAGGACTCGTGGGCGGCGGGCGTACGGCTCGGCTATCTGGTGGCCCCGAATGTTCTTTCCTATGTGAACGGTGGTTACTCCGGTTCCCATTGGGCGGGTACGACCTTGATGACCCTCGGCGGCCTTCCCGGCGGAGCCCATACCAACAGCTTCAACAAGAACGGCTGGTTTATTGGCGGTGGCGTGGAAAACAATCTGAACATCTTCGGCATCTCCGCGCCGGGCTGGTTCATGAAGACCGAATATCGCTCGGCTTTTTACGACCGGAAGACGGTCAACGAATTGGTCGATGGCACCAACGCACTTGTCGGCCGCGACCTCCGGTTCAACACCTGGAACCAGACCATCTCGACTTCGCTGGTCTATCGCTTCAACTGGACCGGCCCGGTCGTAGCCAAGTACTGAGATTTGAAATACTGAGCTCTAGCTAAATCAGCTACTCAAAAGCCCCGGCATCGTCCGGGGCTTTTTTGTGCCCGGACGTGACCGCGGTTCGAAAGCACGCTGCCGGCTTGCGGGTGGTCAGCAGGCCGATCCAGGCCGCCAAAGCGGCGCCGTGATCATTCCGCCCTTGCCCCGCGCTTCCGCATTGTATTCGATCGATGACGACGCGATCCCCGGGCAACGGCTCGCTGGGGTAACCGAACGAAAGCGGCAACAGGGGGAAAGTCCATGGCCAGATCGCTTTCGATCATAGGCTTTGTCGCGCTCGCCATCGGGCTGCTCTGGATCGGTCAGGGCACCGGCGCCATCGCCTGGCCGCGCTCGAGCTTCATGATCAACCAGCTACAATGGGCCGGATATGGCGCGCTGCTGGGCGCCATCGGCCTGATCCTGATCTGGCAAGGAAACCGCTGAACGCAACCGCTGACCGCAAACCTTTAACGACCGACGGCAAGTAACGGATAACAATCATGAAAGAAGGACTATTCGACCTCACCGGCAAGGTCGCCATCGTCACCGGCGGCAATGGCGGCATCGGGCTCGGCATGGCCAGGGGATTGGCGGCGGCCGGCGCTGCCATCGCGATCGTCGGCCGTAACGAGGCCAAGTCGGAAGCCGCGGCCGCCGAACTCACGCAAGGCGGCGCCAGGGCGATTTCCGTGGTCGCCGACGTCACCGACAAGGAAGCGGTCGCGGCCATGACCGCGCGCGTGGCCGGCGAACTCGGCCGCATCGATATCCTCGTCAACAATGCCGGCATCAACATCCGCAAGCCGCCGCATGCGCTCGACATCGCGGAGTGGAACAGCGTGATAGCGACCAATCTCACCAGCGCCTTCCTGTGCTCACAGGCGGTGTACCCTGCCATGAAGGCCGCGGGCGGCGGCAAGATCATCAACATCGGATCGATGATGTCGATCTTCGGCGCCAGCTTCGCGCCAGCCTATGCCGCGAGCAAGGGCGGCATCGTTCAGTTCACGCGTTCCTGCGCGGTGGCCTGGGCTGGCGACAACATCCAGGCCAATGCGGTGCTGCCGGGCTGGATCGACACCGATCTCACCAAACGCGCACGCCAGGAGATCGACGGCCTGCACGACCGGGTGCTGACGCGCACGCCGGCAGCGCGCTGGGGCGCCATCGGCGACTTCGCGGGGATCGCGGTGTTTCTGGCCTCCCCCGCCTCCGACTTCGTCACCGGCACCGCCATTCCCGTCGACGGCGGCTACTCGATCATGGGCTGACGCCGGCGCCTTCGGCAACCGGCGACTGCACATGCTCGGGCCGGACGCCGAGGCCGACAAACCGCGCGGTAATGCCCTGCAGCCAGGGGATCGCGGTGATCAGCCGGATAACGGCCGGGGCCTGCAGCGGCTGATTACCCGGTTTGAGCGCTGACGTGATGATGTTGTTCTGGACAACGACCTGCATTCGCTGCGTCACTCGCACCGGAAACGCGCGACGCCTGCGCACCGCGTCCAGGTCGTCCTCCGACGGGCAACCGCTGGCGAGCTTCGAGGCCAGAAGATTGGCGGTCGCCACCGCATCCTGAACCGCGAGATTGACGCCGACGCCGCCGACCGGCGACATCGCATGGGCAGCGTCGCCGATGCACAACAGCCCCGGCCGCGTCCAGCGCGGCAGCCGGTTGATCGCAACCGTCAGCAGCTTGACGTCGTCCCAGCTCTTTACGTCCGACAGCCCGGATTCAAGAATCGGCGCCATCCGCGCGATATCGTCGAGCAGCGCCGGCAGTCCCCTCGCCTTCACCGCGTCGTACTGGCCCTTGGCGATCACATAGGCGCACTGCCAATAGCTGCCGCGATCGAACGTCACCATCATCTTGCCGGGATCGACGCGGGCAAACAGGCTTTCGCTCTCGTTCTCGCGCTTGCCGGCGCGAAACCACAACACGTCCATCGGCGCGCCGATCTCCTCGATCGGAAGCCCCGCGCGTTCGCGCACCAGCGAATGGCGGCCGTCGCAGGCAACCGTCAGATCGGCCTCGATATCGACGACGCCATCGGGCGTCTTCACCTTCACGCCCGCGATGCGATTGCCGTCATGGATCAGATCGACCGCCTCGGCGGACATCATCACCTTCAGCGAAGCAAACCGCTTGCCGCTCTCGCGCAGAAAGTTGAGAAAATCCCACTGCGGCATGAAGGCGATGAAGGGATATTTCACGTCGAGCCGGCTCAGATCGGCGATCCGGACCGAGGTTCCGCCGAACATGCCGTCCATCGTCTGCAATTTCTGGTGCGGCAGTTTCAGGAAGCCGTCGATCAACCCGAGTTCATCCATGACCTGCAGGGTCGAGGGATGCACGGTGTCGCCGCGAAAATCGCGGAAGAAATCCGCATGTTTTTCCAGCACGACGACGTCGATGCCGGCGCGTCCGAGCAGATAGCCGAGCATCATCCCGGCCGGCCCGCCGCCGACGATGCAGCAACGCACTTTCATGCTTCACCCCGTTCAACAACGGCGGCAGTCTACCCGGACGATAATCCGTGGTCGACAGGTCCAATCGGCGGCATATTCGCGTCGGGGTAAAGGCGGAAGCGGAATAGTGACGCCCTGCCAGCGTCCGCTCTCTCGCCCTGCGGGGGAAACCACCGGCCGGCTATCTTGCCAACAAGCCTGTCAACTGCTCGTCGGCGATTGAACAGCGAATTTCATCTATTTGACGAGTCAGAAATAGCGCACTGGCCCTCAGGCTTTCGAGCGCCGCGCCTTCCGGATGTATCTTATCAAGATCAGCTATTTTTTCATTGACCGCCGCAAGCCGAAAATGAAGCCGTTCGATTTCAGCACGAAGATCGGCTTCGGAATCCTTCCAAACCGGCTGAGCCCGCATGATCGTCCCCCCGTTTTTTGTCACACCAACGTGAAGGGTTTTTATGGCGGGAACGGGATCAATCCGCGT
The DNA here is from genome assembly GCF_900099825.1 of Bradyrhizobium ottawaense. Taxonomy (NCBI): domain Bacteria; kingdom Pseudomonadati; phylum Pseudomonadota; class Alphaproteobacteria; order Hyphomicrobiales; family Nitrobacteraceae; genus Bradyrhizobium; species Bradyrhizobium ottawaense. Next base: position 8,141,979 of record NZ_LT629693.1, read on the forward strand.
CGGATTAGGAACGCTCGCGCGGCTTTTTCGGTCCCAACGCCGGGCGCATCGCTCTGCGGGAATGCGCGGGGGGATCAGCACCGTCAGCGCTAGGCGGAGTCTAGCGCCGAAACGTCTTGATCTCCGACACACTGCCGTCGCGGTAGGTCAATTCCACCGAGACCGATTTGGTCGATGGCGCCAGCTTGAGGTACGGCAGTGCGTCGTGCGGAATGGCGCTGGGATCCCTGGGATCGCAGGCCGGCATTTTCAGAACCTTGTCGGGCACCGCGCTGTCGATGCCGATCCGCGCTTCGCGGATCGCGCAGCGAAACGACATCAGCTGGCTGTAATAGACCAGAAGCCCGTTGAATTCGCGAAACGACAGCCAGCTCGTCGCGGTCATGTCGAGGATCTTGCGCTGGTCGCGAATGAGGGCGGCTTCCGGATCGAACCTGATCGGGAACGGCCCCTGGGTCTCGCCATTGGTGTCGACATAGCGCACCTGGATGGTGGCCGCCGGCGCGTCGGCCGGAAGCTCGATCGACGGATTGGGCATCCGTTTGCGGGTGCGCGGATCGAGCGTGTCGACGAAGCCGGTTTCGCGGAAGTCGCCGGCTTCCCCCATCCGCCAGGAAATGCCGAGCGTCGGATCGGCGATCGAGAACACCACGCTCCAGCCGCCATTGTGGCGCGAGAACGAGGCGATCGGCGCATTGACGGAATCGTTTTGCGGGGCGAGCCGCTGCACCGGCGGCAGCGCCGCAAGCTGCTGCGGCGACGCCGCCGGCTTCGCGGCGTCCGCAGGCCCCTTCGAAGCGCCGTTGAGAAACACGTCGTCGACCATCTGGTCGAAATAGACCGGGATCTGCTTGTGGTGGACGGTCTCCGCCATCTCGCTGACGAGGCGCCGCGTGCGCTGTGCGACCTGGACCAGGTTCACGCCGGGCTCCGTCAGCTCCTTGGCAAAGGTCCGCGTGAACACCGAATTCGGATTGTTGTCGTCGTTGGAAAGCCGGTCGAGCGCGGTCTGCCGGGGACCTGCCGAAAATACCGAGAACACGCCTTCCGGCAATTGCGTCATCGGCGCCAGCCCGCCGCCGCCGGCGACCGCGCGGGTACCGGAGCGCTCGAATGGATTGTTGCGGCAGGCGTCGAACACCAGGATGGCGGTCCGCACCTTCTTGTTCTGCAACCGCTCGATGACGCGGTCGGCGAGAACGGAAGCGTCGCGCACCAGCTCTTCCTGGCCTTCGGTCGCGGCCGGCACGTCGGTCGGCAGCAGAAAATTCTGGCCTGCGATCTCAAAACCGTGGCCGGCATAGAAGAAGAACGCGGTGTCGCCGGGGCCGACCGCGCGATCGAACGCCAGCAACGTTTCGGAAAACGCCTGCCGGTTCTGGTTCTCCGCCACCATCACGGTGAAGCCGAGTTGCTTGAGCGTGTCGCCCATGGTGCGGGCGTCGTTGACCGCCTTTTGCAGCTTCGGCACGTTCTTGTAGTCGTTGTTGCCGACGACCAGGGCGACGCGCTTCTCGGCATGCGCAGGTGCGGCGAGCGCGAGCCACGCCGCCGCCATGCATGTCGCGGCCAACAGTCTGGAAAGCCAGGCAGTCATCAAATCCCTCGTCTGCGCGAATGCACTCAAAGTCCTGTGGCCTGCGGGCCAAGTTCTTTGGAGCCCGTGCCTTTGGACCCCGCGCAACCGCCACATGCCATAGTCGGCAGGCCCTGTCCTGCGGTTCAACGGCTGACAGAACGGTGCAGTCGTTTGACGGCCAAATGACGGTTTTGCGGTTATTTGTGCGAAAACATTAAGCTTTTTCGGCCATATGATCGGTTGCCAGATTGACTTTGGCCATTTCGCCCCTATGTTTCGCTTCAACGCGGCCTTGGATCGAAACGCGATTCCCTGGTTTGCCGCTCGTCTGCGTAAGTCAGAGCCCCCAGCTTCCAAAAAGCGCGCCGTTTCGGGGCAAAACGCGACAGCCTTTTTACCCTCGATTCCGAACGGCGGTGTCGACTTGAGGCTCAATGTCTTTTTCCCATCTCGGCCTTTCCGATAAGGTCCTCGCCGCTGTTGCGGCCACGGGTTACACCACCCCTACTCCCATTCAGGAACAGGCGATCCCGCATGTTCTGGCCCGCCGCGACGTTCTCGGCATCGCCCAGACAGGCACCGGCAAGACCGCCGCCTTCGTCCTGCCCATGCTCACTTTGCTGGAAAAGGGCCGCGCCCGGGCACGAATGCCCCGCACCCTGATCCTCGAACCGACCCGCGAACTCGCCGCACAGGTCAAAGAGAATTTCGACAAATACGGCATCGGCCAGAAGCTCAACGTGGCGCTTTTGATCGGCGGCGTCTCGTTCGGCGACCAGGACACCAAACTGACGCGTGGCGTCGACGTGCTGATCGCAACCCCGGGCCGGCTGCTCGACCACACCGAGCGCGGCGGCCTCCTGCTCACCGGCGTCGAACTGCTCGTCATCGACGAAGCCGACCGCATGCTGGACATGGGCTTCATTCCCGACATCGAACGCATCTGCAAGCTGGTGCCGTTCACGCGCCAGACGCTGTTCTTCACCGCGACGATGCCGCCCGAAATCAGCCGCATCACCGAATCCTTCCTGCACAACCCCGAGCGGATCGAAGTCTCAAAGCCGGCCACCGCGGCGGTCGGCGTATCGCAGTTCCAGGTCCCCGGCGGCCGCGAGGCGCACGACAAGCGCGATATCCTTCGCCGCCTGCTGCGCGACGCCAAGGACCTCCAGAACGCGATCATCTTCTGCAATCGCAAGCGTGAAGTCGCCGTCGTTTACAAGTCGCTGCAAAAGCACGGCTTCAGTGTCGGCGCCCTGCATGGCGACATGGACCAGTCGGCCCGCACCGCCGCGCTCGACCAATTCCGCAAGGGTGAAATCCCGTTGCTGGTGGCCTCCGACGTCGCCGCCCGTGGCCTCGACATTCCGATCGTGAGCCACGTCTTCAATTTCGACGTTCCGCATCACGCCGACGATTACGTGCATCGCATCGGCCGTACCGGACGCGCAGGCCGTGCCGGCACCGCGATCTCGATCGTCACCTCGCTCGATACCAAGTCGATCGCCGCGATCGAAAGGCTGATCGGCCAACCGATTCCCCACGCCGAGGGCGACTATTCGGTCAGCCCGGATGCGTCCAGCGACAGCGACCAGCCGCGCGAGCATCGCTCCCGCGAAGGCGCGAGAGACGGTTCACGCGGCGGCCGCAAGCCGCGGCGCGAACCGCGTCACGGCGAACGCGAACCGCGGCACGCCAAGGGTGCCGACCGCGAGCCGCGAACTGCTGAGCCAAGAACTGGTGAACCAAGGCATTCCGAGCCGAGGGCTTCCGAACCCGGTCATTCAGAACCCCGTCATTCGGAACCACGGCATCCCAGGGGTGGCCGCAATCGCGCCCCGCAGCCGCAGGCATCGACCGAATCGTTCGCGCCTCCTGCCCCCGCGCCGGCTTCCCGCGTCCCCTCGATCGGTCGCCCCGAACCGCGGCGCGCCCAGCGCGAGGTCGAATCGGAGCCCGCCGATCATTCGCATCTTCCGGCGTTTCTGTTGCGGCCGGTTCGAGCCCGCATCTGAGCTGCGCGTATTGAGCAGGCATTTGGGAAATCCTGGCAGGAAACTGCCAGGGAACCCGTGTTTACCCGGTATTCATTCTCCCCGGCTAACTTCGCAGCGTTAATTTTAGTCATTGCTGCAGGGCAACGAGCGGCGCTGCTCGGTATTGGGGACGGATCAGTGGTCAAGCTGCTGGACGAACACGAACGCACGATGGCGTTTGCCGAAGTGGCGTTGGGCCAGATCAAGTCCCTCCGGCAGACCGCCGTCCCGCGCAATTACGAAATCTGGTACGTCTACGCGACCGGATACAATGCTGCGCTCAACAAGATCATCAACGAGACGCTGGCGCGCAACGGCAAGCTGAGCGAGTCCGATCTCGAACAGATCTACGAAACCTATCTCTCCCACATCAAGACCTCCGACCGCATCGACAAGGTCGGCGCGCGCGTGATCGGCGAAATCGACGACGTGATGACGCTCATCACCGAGGCGCTCGGCATGTCGGCGACCTACGACGCCAGCCTGACCGGCGCCACCCAGAAGCTGTCGGCTGCGCAGCAGCCGGACCAGATCAAGGCGGTCGTTGAGCAACTGGTGAAATCCACCCAGGAAATGCGCGAGACCAACAAGGCGCTGGAAACCCGGCTGTTGCTGTCGAAGACCGAGATCAGCAATCTCCAGCACAGCCTCGAGGCGATTCGCGCCGAGAGCCTGACCGATCCCTTGACCGGCTTGGGCAACCGCAAATATTTCGACCGCTCGATCGACATGGCGGTGCAGACCGCGCTTGCCAGCGGCGAGCCGCTGTCGCTCCTGATGTTCGACATCGACCACTTCAAATCGTTCAACGACTCCTACGGCCACCTCACCGGCGATCAGGTATTGCGGCTGGTCGGCATGTCGTTGAAGCAGACCATCAAGGGCCAGGACATCACCGCCCGTTATGGCGGCGAGGAATTCGCGGTCGTGCTGCCCAACACCGCGCTGCGCCAGGCGCTGACGGTGGCCGACCACATCCGTCGCGCCGTGATGGCAAAGGAATTGAAGAAGAAATCCACCGGCGAAATTCTCGGCCGCGTCACCATCTCGGTCGGCGTGTCCATGCTGAAGCCGGGCGATGACACCGATTCGCTGATCGAGCGTGCCGACGCCTGCCTCTATGCAGCCAAGCGCAACGGCCGCAACCGCGTGATCTGCGAAGTCGACCCCGAATACGCCGCCGAGACCCGCAGCCAGGTCGCGTAGGTATCCCTCCGGCCGTCGTCCCGGCCTTGAGCCGGGACCCATAACCACCGCCGTCAGTTGCTGGAAAAAGCCGTCAACCATCTGGCCCGGATCATATCCGCCGCGGCGTATGGGTCCCGGCTCAAGGCCGGGACGACACCGGTTTTCGTTTCGCAGATTTTCCTTTGGCCGGCTTACTGTTCACCTTGGCCTTCTTCACCGCAGGCTTCTTGAGCGCCTTCGCGCGCTTCTTGGCGACGGCCTTCTTGGCTGCAGCCTTCCGGGCCTTGGGCCGCTTCTTCATGGCCGCGCGTTGCGCCGCCACCAGCGCCGTCCTCGCCCACACGCTGAGCTCCTCGGAATCGTCGAACAGCCGGGCCGGCAATTCCCAATACGAGTTCACGGTGACCGTCTTGGCCCGCGTCTGATATTGAAACGGTTTTGAGCCTTCCGCCTCGAAGTGCGGAATCGATTGCTCGTCGGCACGGAAATACAGGCCGGAGCGCAGCGCCAGGGCGAAGTTGGTGCCGTCGGCGGAAATGCCGAAGCCGGAAAACATTTTGCGGATGGTGACCGGACCGAAGTCCGCGAACAGGTCGATCAGGAAATCGCGATCCATCTTTGTCGTCCCGGCCTTGAGCCGGGACCCATATGCCGCGGCTTCTCGATGCGGCAGTATGATCGACGATCTTTTCCGGAATCAACAGCGATGGTTATGGGTCCCGGCTCCTGATGCGCAATTGCGCATCTGGGCCAGGACGACGCGGTTAGAGCTTCGCAGCCGTGAGCTGCACCGATTCGCCGCAACCGCAGGCCGAAACCTGGTTGGGATTGTTGAAGATGAACTGGGCCTGCATCTTGTCGGCCTTGTAGTCCATCTCGGTGCCGAGCAGGAACAGGACTGCCTTCGGATCGACCAGGATCTTGACGCCCCTGTCCTCGACCACCTCGTCGGTGGGCTTCACTTCATGGGCATATTCGACGGTGTAGGACTGTCCGGCGCAGCCGCCGTTCTTGATACCGACGCGCAGCCCGACGATCTCGGAATCGGCGCGCTGGGTCAGTTCCGTGATCCGCTGCGCGGCGGCTTCGGTCAGGCGCATGACCTGCGGGCGCGGACGCGGCTTCGGCTTGGCGGATGGCGTGGGTGAAGCGGGTGTCATGTTGGTCATGTGATCATTCCAAGCGGCAAATCAATGCCAGTCATCTTGCCGTAAAGCGGTTAAACCCTCACTCACCACATATTGAGGACGAGGCGGGCCTCGTCGGACATGCGATCCGGCGTCCAGGCCGGGTCCCACACCAGATTGACATTGACGACGCCGACCCCGGGAACGCTGGCGATCGCGTTCTCCACCATGGTCGGCAGTTCGCCGGCCGCCGGACAGTTCGGCGTGGTCAGCGTCATCATCACGTCGACGGCGCGATCGTCCTTGAGGTCGACCTTGTAGATCAGGCCAAGCTCGTAGATGTCGGCCGGGATTTCCGGGTCGAACACCGTCTTCAGCGCGGCGACGATCTCCGTCCCCAGCCGTTCGGTCTCCTCCGGCGGCAACGCCGAGACGGTTTCCATGTTGGCGGTTTTGACTTCGACAGTGTCACTCATGAGAACAATTCCCGCGCCTTGATCAGCGCCTGTGCCAGATGATCGACTTCTTCACGGGTATTATACATCCCAAACGACGCCCGGCAGGTGGCTGTGACATTGAACCGCTCTAAAAGCGGCATCACGCAATGGGTGCCGGCGCGCACGGCGATACCCTGACGGTCGATCACGGTTGCGACATCGTGGGGATGGGCGCCCTTCATTTCGAAGGAAATCACCGGTCCCTTGCCCTTCGCCGTGCCGATCAGGCGCAGCGAATTGATTTCGCGCAGGCGGCCCTCGGCATAGGTCAGCAGATCGTGCTCGTGAGCGGCGATGCGCTCCTTGCCGATCGAATTGACGTAATCGATCGCAGCGCCCAGCCCGATCGATTCCACGATCGCCGGGGTGCCCGCCTCGAACTTGTGCGGCGGATCGCCATAGGTGACCCAATCCTTGGCGACTTCGCGGATCATCTCGCCGCCGCCATTATAGGGCCGCATCGCGACCAGGTGCTCGTGCTTGGCATAGAGCACGCCGATGCCGGTCGGACCGTACAGCTTGTGCCCGGTAAAGACGTAGAAGTCGCAATCGATGTCCTGCACGTCGATTGCGAGATGCACCGCGGCCTGACTACCGTCGACCAGCACCGGAATGCCGCGGGCATGCGCCAGCTTGACCACGTCCTTGACCGGAACGATGGTCCCGAGCGCGTTCGACATTTGCGTGATCGCGACCAGCTTGGTGCGGTCGGTCAGCAGCTTTTCGAATTCCTCGATCAGGAAGTTGCCTTCGTCATCGACCGGCGCCCACTTGATCACGGCGCCATGGCGCTCGCGCAGAAAATGCCAGGGCACGATGTTGGAGTGATGCTCCATGATGGAGATCACGATTTCATCGCCGGCCTTGATGTTGGGCTCACCCCAGGACGACGCCACCAGGTTGATCGCCTCGGTGGCGTTGCGGGTGAAAATGATCTCTTCGGTGCGTCCGGCGTTGAGGAATTTCGCGACCTTGGCGCGGCCGCCCTCATAGGCCTCGGTCGCGGCATTGGCGAGATAATGCAGGCCGCGATGCACGTTGGCGTATTCGCTCTTGTAAGCCTCCGTCATGCGGTCGAGCACGGCGGTCGGCTTCTGGGCGGAGGCCGCGTTGTCGAGATAGACCAGCGGCTTGCCATAGACCTTCATCGCCAGCGCCGGGAAATCCTCCCGCACGCGGTTGACGTCATACGCGCCGTTCATGACCGCCGGATGCTGGGTCATGCCCGTGCCTCCAGCCAGCGCTGCGCCGCCGTGATCGCAAGCTCGCGCAAGTCGTCGTTGACGACAGATTCGATCGCCTCGCCCACAAACGCCTGGATCAGCAGCGCCTGGGCCTCCTTCTCGGAAAGCCCGCGGGCGCGCAGATAGAACAACAGGCTTTCGTCGAGCGCGCCGGTGGTCGCGCCATGGCCGCAGGTGACGTCGTCGGCGAAGATTTCGAGTTCCGGCTTGTTGACGGCCTCGGCCTCGTCCGACAGCAACAGCGCCCGCGTCATCATCTTGGCGTCGGTCTTCTGGGCGTGGGGCTGCACGATAATGCGGCCCTGGAACACGGAATGACCGCTGTCATCGACGACGGCCCGGAAGACTTCACGGCTGGCGCAGTGCGGCACCGCGTGATCCATGAACAGCGTGGTGTCGGCGTGCTGTTTGCCATTGAGCAGGTTGACGCCGTTGGTCTCGACTGTCGAGCCCTCACCGGCAAAGGCGATGGTCGCCTGGTAGCGGCTGACGCCGGCGCCCGAAACCATGCCGAAGGTGTTGAAGTGCGCATGCGCGCCCAGCGTCACCATGCCGGAGGAAATGTTGAAGGCCTCGCGGCTATCCTCGACCAGACGAACATGATCGAGCCTGGAATTGTCACCGATCGCGACGACAAGGGAATCATGGGCCTGATAGGTCCTGGCGCCGTCGGCCGCAATGTAGCTCTCAACCAGCGTAGCTGTGGCATCCTTGCCGAGCCGAAGCATCGAGCGCGTGAACATGGCAGCAGGTGCCGCGCCGCTGGCGACGTGGACGATCTGCAGCGGCTGCGTCAGCACCACGCCATTGGCGATCTCGATCACCACGCCGTCGGTCATCATGGCGCTGTTGAGCGCGACCATCGGATTGTCGCTATCGAGCGAAAACAGTTGCGCCTGCAGCGCGGCGTCGCCGGCCTCCAGCACGTCGCGCAGGGTGCGGACGGCAAGGCCCTTTTCCAGTCCGCCCAGTTCGGAAAGCTTTGGCGCGAACACGCCGTCCACCAGCACCAGCCGGCGCGCCCCCTTGACGCCCTGCAGCTTCAAGGCTGAAGCTGCCTTCGTCAGCGCCGCCGCATCCGGCGCGGGCGCCAGCGGCAGCACCTCGCGCATCAGCGCGCGCAAATCCGTGTACTTCCAGTCCTCGATCCGGCGGTTCGGCAGACCGGTGCGCTCATAAGCCTCGAACGCCGCGCGTCGCGCCTCGGCCGCGCCCGGCAGCCGATCGCGCGCGACCGCAAAGCTGTCGCTCAGCGGGCGTCCGGTTTCGTTTTTTGCCACAGCAACGTTCATCATAAGACCTTAGGCCGCATCTTCGAACTGGGCGTAGCCGGAAGCCTCGAGCTCCAGTGCCAGTTCCTTGCCGCCGCTTTTGACGACCCGCCCCTTCGACATCACGTGCACGAAATCAGGCACGATGTAGTTGAGCAGCCGCTGATAGTGGGTGATGACGACCATGGCTCGATCTGGCGACCGCAGCGCGTTGACGCCGTCGGCGGCGACCCTGAGCGCATCGATGTCGAGGCCGGAATCCATTTCATCCAGAATGCACAGGCTCGGCTGGAACAGCGCCATCTGCAGTATTTCGTTGCGCTTCTTCTCGCCGCCGGAGAAGCCGACATTGACGCCGCGCCGGAGCATGTCCTGCGGGATGTTGAGGGAAGCCGCGACTTCACGCACCTTCTTCAGAAAGTCCGGCGTCGAGAATTCGCTTTCGCCGCGCGCCTTGCGCTGCGCATTGAGCGCGGTGCGCAGGAAATTCATGGTGGCGACGCCGGGAATTTCGACCGGGTACTGGAACGCCAGGAACACGCCCTTGGCAGCGCGTACGTCCGGCGCCATTTCCAGGAGGTCCTCGCCCTTGAACAGGATTTCACCGCCGGTGACTTCGTAGCCCGGCTTGCCGGCGATGACGTGGCTCAGCGTCGACTTGCCGGAGCCGTTCGGCCCCATGATCGCGTGCACCTCGCCCGGATTCACGGTCAGCGACAGCCCGTGGAGAATTTCACGCTCCTCGACACGGACCTGCAGATTTTTGACTTCAAGTAGAGACATCAGATTTTTCCGTTTTCTATTCCTCGTCCTGAGGAGCGCCGCTAGGCGCGTCTCGAAGGACGTGGCCAACAATCTTTCCTCTCATCCTTCGAGACGGCTGCTTACGCAGCCTCCTCAGGATGAGGTCCTTATCCAACCGAACCTTCGAGGCTGATCGAAATCAGCTTCTGTGCCTCAACGGCGAATTCCATCGGCAATTGCTGCAGCACGTCCTTGACGAAACCGTTGACCACGAGGCCGACGGCTTCTTCCTGGCTCAAGCCCCGCTGCACGCAGTAGAACAGCACGTCCTCCGAAATCTTCGAGGTCGTGGCTTCGTGCTCGAACAGCGCCGAGGAATTCTTCGCTTCGACGTAAGGCACGGTATGCGCGCCGCATTTGTCGCCGATCAGGAGCGAGTCGCAGGCGGTGAAGTTACGCGCGCCGGTGGCCTTGCGATGCGCGGTGACGAGGCCGCGATAGGTGTTCTGCGACACGCCGGCGGCGATGCCCTTGGAGATGATCCTGGAGGTCGTGTTCTTGCCGAGATGGATCATCTTGGTGCCGCTGTCGACCTGCTGGTGACCGTTCGAGATCGCGATCGAATAGAACTCGCCGCGTGAATTGTCGCCGCGCAGGATGCAGCTCGGATATTTCCAGGTGATCGCCGACCCGGTCTCGACCTGGGTCCAGGAGATCTTGGAATTTTTGCCGCGGCAATCGCCGCGCTTGGTGACGAAGTTGTAGATGCCGCCCTTGCCTTCGGAATTGCCGGGGTACCAGTTCTGCACCGTCGAATACTTGATCTCAGCGTCATCATGCGTGACGAGCTCGACCACGGCGGCGTGCAACTGGTTCTCGTCGCGCTGCGGCGCAGTGCAGCCTTCGAGGTAGCTGACATAGGCGCCCTTGTCGGCGATGATCAGCGTGCGCTCGAACTGGCCGGTGTTGCGCTCGTTGATGCGGAAATAGGTCGACAGCTCCATCGGGCAGCGCACGCCCGGCGGCACGTAGACGAACGACCCGTCGGAAAACACCGCCGAGTTCAGCGTCGCGAAATAGTTGTCCGAGGTCGGCACCACGGAACCCAGATATTTCTGCACCAGTTCGGGATGCTCGCGGATCGCCTCCGAGATCGGCATGAAGATCACGCCGGCCTGCTTCAGCTCCTTCTGGAACGTGGTCGCGACCGAGACCGAGTCGAACACGGCGTCAACAGCGATTCGCCGCTCGCCCTCGGGACGCACGACGCCTTCCAGCACCTCGACCTCGCGGAGGGGAATGCCGAGCTTCTCGTAGGTCTTGAGAATTTCCGGATCGATCTCGTCGAGCGAGCCGATCTGCTTCTTCGGCTTCGGCGCCGAATAGTAATAGAGATCCTGGTAGTCGATCTTGGGGTAGTCGACGCGGGCCCAGGTCGGTTCGGTCATGGTCAGCCAGCGGCGATAGGCTTCCAGGCGCCATTCCAGCATCCAGGCCGGTTCGTTCTTCTTGGCGGAAATGAAGCGGACAGTATCTTCCGAGAGCCCCTTGGGCGCCTTGTCGGACTCGATATTGGTCTCAAACCCATATCGATACTGGTCGACGTCGATACGCCTGACGCGCTCGACCGTCTCTTGTACGGCAGCCATTCTATCCTCCGCTCGCGGTTTCAAGGACCGCGGTGGATCAATCGCAAAAATCGAATTCGAAGTTTCCTGACGAAACGTGCTTAGAACGATTCAAGCCGTGTTTCGTCGCTCCCCTCTAAGTAAGCCATCGGCGAGCTTTCGCCAAGCCTCCAGGGTCAGATCAATGTCTGCTTCGGAGGTAGACCAGCCCAGACTGAGCCGCACCGCTCCCTGCGCCAACTCCTTGCCGAACCCCATGGCCGCCAGAACATGCGAGGGCTGGACCTTGCCGGAGGAGCAGGCGGAACCCGACGATACCGCAATACCGGCGAGATCGAAGCCAATAACGGCCGTTTCGGCCTTAAGCCCGGGAACCGTGAACAGCGTGGTGTTCGGCAGCCGCGGCGCGGCTTCCGAAAACACGATCATTCCCGGCGTCTGCTTCAGACCATGCTCGAGCTGGTTCCGTAGGCCCTCAAGCCGTGCGGCGTCTGCGCCGAGGGCGGCCATCGCGGCCCTGGTCGCGGCGCCAAAGGCGGCAATCCCAGCGACATTCTCGGTGCCGGCCCGGCGCCCCAATTCCTGCCCGCCGCCGCGCAATAGCGGTTCCAGGCCCTGCACGTCTTCGGCCAGAACTACCGCGCCGACGCCCTTCGGGCCGCCGATCTTGTGCGCGGAAAGCGTGATCAGATCGGCTTTCAACCGTTTGATATCAATAGATATCTTTCCCAGCGCCGGGATCGCGTCGACGTGCAGCAGGCCGCCTGCTTCATGCACTACATCAGCGATTTCAGAGACCGGCTGAACCGCCCCGGTCTCGTTATTGGCCAGCATCACCGATACCAGCGCGGCAGGCTCCCCAGCCAGCCGAGCGCGCAGGTGGTCGAGATCGACGAGCCCCGTCCCTGTGACCTTGATCGTGCCGATCGCGCCGGTCACAAACCGACCGCCCGTCAGCACCGAAGCGTGCTCAATGGCCGAGACCAGCAGCCGCTGCACGGGCTGCCCAGTCCCCCGGCGAAGCCCCGGCGTCAGCGCCAGCGCGTTGGCTTCGGTGCCGCCGGACGAAAACACCACGTCCTGCGGCCGGGCCGCGACCGCCGCGGCAATGGTGGCCCTTGCGTCCTCGACGAGTCGGCGCGCCTGGCGGCCCTCGGTATGGACCGAGGACGGATTGCCGCTGAACTCCCATGCGGCCGTCATCGCCTGCTTCGCCTCGGGGCGCAGCGGCGTGGTCGCATTCCAGTCGAGATAGACCCGGTGAGACATCCCTACAATATTACCTGCATTCGCGTGCCGACGGGCGATGGCGGCGGCGGCATCGTTGCCATCTCCTTATTGCAATTGGGGATCGCCGCGTCTTCCGCAAATCCTTGACCAAAGCCTTGCGAAAACTCCAGGCTAACGCCTTGAACAGACTTCGAGATGTTCAAGATGCTTGCTTTTTGCCCCTCGCCTCATGCTAGAACGCCGCCACCAATTCACCGGAAGCGCCGTTCGCGCATCTCCCAACGACGCCTGATCGCATTCCTCCTCCAGATCACGTCCGTTGCCTAGGGATCATCAATGCCTGAAGTTATTTTCACCGGCCCCGCAGGCCGCCTCGAAGGCCGTTACCATCCGGCCAAGCAGAAGAACGCGCCGATCGCGATGATCCTGCATCCGCATCCGCAGTTTCACGGCACGATGAATCACCAGATCGTCTACCAGTGCTACTACGCGTTCGCCCATCGCGGCTTTTCGGTGCTGCGTTTCAATTTCCGCGGCGTCGGCCGCAGCCAGGGCTCGTTCGATCACGGCACCGGCGAGCTGTCGGATGCGGCTTCCGCGCTCGACTGGGCGCAGACCATCAACCCCGAAGCGCGCGCCTGCTGGGTCGCGGGCTTTTCGTTCGGCGCCTGGATCGGCATGCAGCTCCTGATGCGCCGGCCCGAGGTCGAGGGATTTATCTCGATCGCGCCGCCCGCCAATCTCTACGACTTCTCCTTCCTCGCGCCCTGCCCGTCGTCCGGCCTGATCGTGCATGGCGAAAAGGACGCGGTGGTGCCGCCGAAGGACGTCAACACACTGGTCGAGAAGCTGAAGACCCAAAAAGGAATCGTGATCGACCAGCAGATCATCCCCGGCGCCAACCATTTCTTCGACGGCAAGCTGCAGCCGCTGATGGAAACCGTCACCGGCTATCTCGACATGCGGCTCGCCAACGTCCGCTAACGACTGGGTTCGCCGCAGGCTTTGCCGGCGTCCGCACCTACATCGCCAGCGGCAACGTGGTGTTCACCAGCCGCAAATCCGAATCCGCCGTGAAGAAGGCGCTGGAAGCGGCGCTTGAAAGCTACGCCGGCAAGCCGGTCGGCGTCATGGTGCGTTCACTGGCCGAAATGCAGGCCGTGCTATCAGACAATCCGTTTCCGAAGGCGCCCGCCAACCGAACCGTCGCTGTCTTTCTAGATCAGCCGCCGCCGGCCGATACGTTCAAAGCCGTCAAAGGCCGCAAAGACGAGCAGATCGGCCTCGGCCGGCGCGAGATCTACATTCACTATGGCGACGGCATGGGACAATCGAAACTGGTTATACCCGCCGCCAAGGCAGGAACGGCGCGCAACATGAACACGGTCGCCGCGCTCGCGAAGATGGCCTCGGAATTGTAGTCGTTCACGCCGCCGCGCGGGCCTGCAATCCTGAAAGCCACGACTTCCGCCGCTCGATGAAGTCGCGCAGCAGCGCCGGATAATCCGCACTCACCGCCGACCGTACCGACGGCCGCTGCGCCAAATTCCGGCGCCAGCGCGCGAGCTTCGGTTTGCCGGCGAGAATGCCGAAGTCGGCAATGGCATCGAACACATCGAAATAGCGAAACACCGGCCCGAACACCGCATCGACCAGCGAAAATTCTTCGCCGTCAAACCACGGCGATGCGGTGATACGCGCTTCAAGCCGCGCAAACTTCTGTTCGAGCTGGGCCGTCTTGGTCTTGAAGGTGGCTTCGTCTGCCGCCGCATAGAAGCCCGCGATGTCATTGAGCACGGCTGATCCGAACTCGATCCAGCCGCGATGCTCGGCGCGGGTCAAAGCATTCTCCGGATGCAGCGGCTTTGGCTGGGTCTCTTCGAGATATTCGAGGATCACGGCGGATTCGAAGATCGCGATGTCGCCGACCTGCAGCACCGGCGTCTTGCCGAGCGGCGACAGCGCGAGGAACCAGTCCGGCTTGTTGGCGAGATCGATATCGATCCGTTCGAATTCGACGCCCTTCTCGGTCAGCGCGATCACCGCGCGCTGCACATAGGGACAAAGCTTGTGGCTGATCAGTTTCAGCGCCGCGACCATCGGGAATCCTCGCATTCAATGCATGTGCATTAAACTACATGCACCTGCATTAATCCGTCAAGGTCGACACATTGGCTTCTACTTCACGGTCGCGCGATAACGCCCCCGGTCATGGGAATGGGCACCCCCGTGGTGGTGGGATAGCTCAGCGGCAGGCCCTTCAGGCCGCGCGCGGCGAGGAAACCGAAGGCCTGCGCCTCGATCGAATCGGAGGCCCAGCCCAGCGTGTCGGCCGCCTGCACCGCTGCCGGTGCCAGACACTCGCGCAGCATTCGCAGCATGGTCAGGTTGCGGGCGCCACCTCCCGCGACAACCCAGCTTTTGGGCTCCTTCGGCAGCAGCGGCACGATCCGGGCGATCGCCGCCGCCGTGAACGCGGTCAGGGTCGCCGCACCGTCGGCCGGCGACATATCGCCGAGCTTGAGCGAGGCAAAATCGTTGCGGTCGAGCGATTTGGGCGGCGGCAGCGCGAAGAACGGCAGTTTCAGCGCCCGCGCAATCCAGGCCGCATCGACCCTGCCCTGGGCTGCGGTACGGCCCTCGCCGTCGAAGCGCTGGTTCATGATCCGGAACATGTGGTCGTCCAGCAGCGCATTGCCGGGCCCGGTATCGCAGGCGATCAGCGTGTCGCCGTCGATATAGGTGATGTTGGAAACCCCGCCGATATTGACCACGACGATCGGCCCCTCGCGCTGCAACGACTGCGCCAGCGCCCGGTGATAGACCGGCACGAATGGCGCGCCCTGCCCGCCGGCTTCGACGTCGGCGGCGCGGAAATCGTGCATCACAGGGATATGGATCGCCTTGGCCAGCGCGGTGGCGTCGCCGATCTGCACGGTCAGCCGGCGCTCCGGCCGGTGCAGCACGGTCTGGCCGTGAAAGCCGACGATATCGATATCCGAAAAGGCGATTCGGTGCTGGGCGACAAAGGCGGCCACCGCCTCGGCATGGGCCGATGTGACGACAGACTCGGCCTCCCGGAGGCAGCCCGGCCGGGCGTTGCGCTGCGGCAGGTCGACCGCCTCATACAGCGCCTGGCGCAGCAGGTTGCGCTCGGATTCGGTATAGGGCCGGTATCCGGACGGCCCGAAGGCGGTCACCCGGCGGCCGTCGGTCTCGATCAAGGCGACGTCCACCCCGTCGAGCGAGGTGCCGCTCATCAGACCTATTGCCGTCAACATCATTGTCGTCGTGCCTTCGCAGCGCCCTGCTCGATTCGTCCCGCCGACGACGACCAGCTTGTGCCAAACACACACATCTTATAATGCCACATCGGCGCGATTACGGCATCCTGTTCCGCTATGGTTCCCCTAATTGCTACAATTACCGTGAAAATAGAATGATCAGAGTCGCTTACCAATGACGGCATTTAAATCGGATTTCCTGAATATCCTCCAGGAACGCGGTTTCATCCATCAGTGTTCAGATTTCGACGGCCTTGACGCGCTGGCCGCCAAGGGCGAGGCCATCGCCTATGTCGGCTATGACTGCACCGCGCCGTCGCTGCACATCGGCAACTACCTCACCATGATGATGCTGCACTGGCTGCAGGAGAGCGGCAACAAGCCGATCACGCTGATGGGCGGCGGCACCACCATGGTCGGCGACCCCTCCGGCAAGGATGAATCGCGCGCGATCCGCAGCGTCGCGGAAATCGAGGCCAACAAGGCCTCGATCCGCGGCGTGTTCGCCAAGGTGCTCCGCTACGGGACCGGTCACAGCGACGCGATCATGCTGGATAATGCCGAGTGGCTGACCAAGCTGAACTGGATCGAGATGCTGCGCGACATCGGCCGGCATTTCTCCGTCAACCGCATGCTGACGATGGACTCGGTGCGCCTGCGCCTCGAACGCGAGCAGGAAATGAGCTTCATCGAGTTCAACTACATGGTCTGCCAGGCCTACGACTTCGTCGAGCTGTCGCGGCGCACCGGCTGCCGGCTGCAGATGGGCGGCTCCGATCAATGGGGCAACATCGTCAACGGCGTCGATCTCGGCCGCCGCATGGGCACGCCGCAATTGTTCGCGCTGACGACGCCGCTCTTGACCACCGCCTCCGGCGCCAAGATGGGCAAGACTGCGCAAGGCGCGGTCTGGCTCAACGCCGACCAGTTCTCGCCCTACGACTTCTGGCAATACTGGCGCAACGTCGAGGACGCCGACGTCGTGAAGTTTCTAAAGCTGTTCACGATCCTGCCGATGGGCGAGATCGCAAAACTCGCGGCGCTGCAGGGTGGCGAGATCAACGAGGCCAAGAAGATTTTGGCGACGGAGGCGACCGCGCTGCTGCATGGCCGCGGCGCCGCCAACACCGCATCCGAAACCGCGCGGCAAACCTTCGAGCAAGGCGCGATTTCGGAATCGCTTCCCACGGTGGATATTCCGCGTGGCGAACTCGAAGCCGGGATCGGCGTGCTCGCGGCCTTCGTCACGGCCAGCCTCGTCGCGTCGAATGGCGAGGCGCGCCGCCAGATCAAGGGCGGCGGCCTGCGCGTCAACGACGCCGTCGTCACCGACGAGAAGATGGCGCTGACGCCGTCACACCTGACGCCGGAAGGCGTCATCAAGCTGTCGATGGGCAAGAAGAAGCACATCCTGCTCAAGCCTGCATAGGCGTATTCGTTTTTGAGCCTTGCCGGGAGCAGCGGAAACGCGCTCCCTACTCCCGATGGACAAGCATACGCCAGCGGAGGAACTCACGGCAAAACTGCTCAAGCCGGGGCGCGTGGCGCTCAACGTGCTGGCGCTGTGCTTCGCGCTGTCCGTGCTCGGCCGCGGCCTCGGCGACAGTTTTACGGTCTTCCTGAAACCGATCTCGGAAGAATTCGGTTGGGATCGCGCCCAGGTGGTTTCGGTCTACTCGCTGACCTTTCTGGCGGGCGGCCTGACCTCGCCTCTGATCGGCCGTCTGTTCGACCGCTCTGGGCCGCGTACGATCTACGCGCTGGGCTTGGCTTTGCTCGGCGGCGCATTCCTGTTCGCTTCGCATGCGCAATCGCTCTGGCAGCTCCAACTCAGCATTGGGCTCTGCGTCGGCCTCGGCATTGCCCTGATCGGCAACGTGCCGAATTCGATCCTGCTCGGCCGCTGGTTCGGCCCGCGGCTGCCGACCGCCATGGCCATCCTCTATTCTGCGACCGGCGCCGGCATCCTGGTGCTGCTGCCGGCGTCGCAAATGCTGATCGACGGGATCGGCTGGCGTAACGCCTACCAGTTGTTCGGCGCGGTGGCGCTGTGCCTGCTGGCGCCGTTGCTGCTGATGCCGTGGCGGCTGTTTGCCGGCGGCTCGCCGCACATCGCCAAAAAAGCCGATCCGGATTTCATCGACGCCGGCTGGACGCTCGCCAGCGCCATGCGCCACCACACGTTCTGGGCGCTGTTTGCCAGCTTCTTCTTCACGGCGGTCGCGATGTTCGCGATCACCGCGCAGATCGTCGCCTACCTGATCGACGCCGGATTTCCGCCGTTGCAGGCCGCGACCGCCTGGGGCTTTTCCGGCATCGTGCTGCTGTTCGGCATGCTCGGCATCTCCACGCTCGACGGCCTGATCGGCCGCCGGCCGTCGGTGCTATTGAGCTACGGCGTCTCGATCGTCGGGATCATCCTGCTCTGGCTGCTGCAATACTGGCCGAACTACTGGCTGCTGACCGGCTTTGTCGTCTGCTTCGGCAGCATGATCGGCTCGCGCGGACCGCTGATCACGGCGACCGCGCTGAACATCTTTCGCGGCGAACGGGTCGGCACCATCTACGGCACCATCTCGATCGGCAGCGGCCTCGGATCGGGACTGGGCTCGTGGAGCGGCGGCCTGATCCACGACTGGACCCACAGCTACAACGCGCTGTTCGCGTTCGCGCTGGTCAATGTGGTGCTGGGATTGATTCCCTTCCTGGTAGTTCCCGCCCTGCGGCGCTAGCCGATTCCGCGATTGCATAGCGTTTTCGAGCGAAGTGGAAACGGCTCTCGGTAGAACTACGCATCCTCGACGCGCCAACGAACGCTTTAACGCGCGTTCACGATTGATAAGCGCCTTCATGATATCGCCCTTGGGAAAGAGCTTTCATCCCAGAGGTCGCCCATGCTCAGCCGATTGAAGATCCGCACCAAACTCGCCAGCATGGTTTTGCTGGCTGCGGTGACCACCTGCACGGTGATTGCGGTATCGGCTTCGCTCAGCAGGAACCGGATGCTCGACGACCGGGTGACGCAGATGCGCGCGGCGGTCGACTTGCTGCTGGGCATGGCGCAATCGCTGCAGGACGAAGTCACGGCGGGCAAGATGACGCAGGCGGAAGCGCAAGCGCAGTTTCGCCAGCGCGGCCGGAAGATGTCCTTCAACAAGGGCCAGGGCTATCCGGTTGTCTACCTCGCCGACACCACGATCCTGCTGAACGGCGCCAACCCGCAACTCGAAGGCAAGATCACTGGTGCAAAAGATTCCAACGGCATCGTGATCGCCGATGCCCAGGTCGCCGCCGCCCGTCAGAGCCCGGAGGGAGGCAAGACGTCCTATCTCTATCCGCGCCCCGGACAGACCGAGGCGGTTCGCAAGATGGTCTATGTCCGCAGCTTTGCGCCATGGAACGTCGTCATGAGCTACGGTCTGTATGTCGACGACGTCGATGCCGACGTCAGCGCGCTGCTGATGCGGCTCGGTACGATCGGTGCCGGCCTGCTGGTGCTGATGGGATTGCTGTCGTGGCTGATCGCCCGGGACATTCTCGGCGCGCTCGATCGCCAGAAATCCCGGATGCAGCGTATTGCCGAGGGCCATCTCGACCAACCCGTCGAGGAGACCGGACGCGGCGACGAGATCGGGCGCATGGCCGAAACGCTGGAAGTCTTGCGCCAGACCGCCATCACCGCGCGTTCGCTGGAAGCCGAACAAGTCGCCTCGAAACAACGGTCCGAGAACGAGAAGCGCCAGGCGATCATGGCGCTCGCCGACCGGTTTGACGCTTCCGTCGGCCAGCTGGTCGGACGGATGGCATCGGGATCGAGCGAACTGGAAACCACCGCCAAATCCATGACCGGCACCGCCGAGCGCACCAACCAGCGCGCCGCGCTGGTCGGCTCGGCCGCCAGCGAGGCCTCTACACGGGTCCAGACGGTGGCAGCCGCCGCCGAAGAGCTCTCGTCGTCGATCACCGAAATCAGCCGTCAGATGGCACAATCCGCCGCGATCACCGGCCGCGCCGTCGAAACCGCCCGCCGCACCGACGTTACCGTGCGGGCTTTGGCGGAGGGCGCCGAGCAAATCGAGCACGTCGCCGAACTGATCTCGAGCATCGCCAGCCAGACCAACCTGCTGGCGCTCAACGCGACCATCGAGGCCGCGCGCGCCGGCGAAGCTGGCCGCGGCTTTGCCGTGGTGGCGGTCGAGGTCAAGAGCCTCGCCAGCCAGACCGCCGACGCCACCAAGGAAATCGGCACCCGCATCGCGCAGATCCAGGCTGCGACCAGGGAAGCCGTCGAGGCCATTCAGGGCATCACCGCCACCATCGAGGAAGTCTCCACGATCGCGACATCGATCGGCTCCGCGATCGAGGAACAGGGCGCCGCGACCGCCGAGATCGCGCGCAACGTCACGCAGACGGCAGAGGCGACCAAGGAAGTCACCAGCAATATCGGGGGCGTCAGCGCCGCCGCAAATGAGACCGGCGGCGCGGCCGGCCTGTTGCTGACAGCGGCGTCGGACCTCTCCAAGCAGGCCGAACAACTATCCGGCGAGGTCAACGTTTTCCTGGCCGGCGTGCGCGCGGCCTGATCCCGCTTGACAATGGTGAGCCGGCCAGCAGCGGAATATCTGATTTTCGTCGCCACGGCGGGGGGCAAGCCGTCGCGCTGAGCTTCGGCGGACAAGTCGCTTCGCTCGCACAGCAATGACGTTGATGGTGCGAGGATGCTGGACAGCCCGCGTGCGCGAGAATGACGACGAGATTAGTTATTCGGCGGGAACTCGATCGCGTTGTTCTGCTTGCCGGTGTTGAACTCGAAGATCTTGCGCAGCACGCCGGGCGCCATTGCCGAGATCGGGTTGACGCGCAGCACCGGCTGGGCCGGCGTGCCGACGACTTCATAGGTCACGCCGATCAGGCCTTCATTGCTGCCGCCGCCGAGGAAAAGTCCAAGCACCGGAATCTGGCCGAACATGTTGTTCAACCCGTACATCGGCACGAAGGTGCCGCTCATACGAACCTGATTGGTGACGCTGTCGATGCTGCCTTCGATGGTGGCACCGATAGCCGGACCTTTGACGACACCGTCGCGGATGGTGAGCTGACCGCTCTGCCGGGTGAACTCGGCACGCAATGCCGAGAAGGCTACGCTGCCCTGGCCGGCGGGCGCTCCGCCCGCAGCCACGCGATCGAGCGAAGCCTCTCCCTTGATGGAGAAATCGCGAACGTTGATCAGGCCCTCTTTGGCATTGGCTTCCGGCGTCGGCGGCTCCATCGCCAGCGTGAGCTGGCCGCCGACGATCTTGGAATAGAAGTCGTTGAAGCGGAAGAACGCGCCGGCATCATTGGTTTGCAGGACAATCACGTCGCGACCCTGCCCCTGTCCCTGCGCGCGACCGCGCAAATCCGCCGTCAGCGGCGTATCGCGCCCGACCTTGCCGGAGATCGCAAAGGCCTTGATGATGCCGTTGCGCCGGGAGAACTTGCCATCGACGCTGCGCAAGGCCTCGCCGTTGAAACCCGCGACCGCGCCGAGCTTGAGATCGACATCAAAGTCGATGTTCTTGAGCTTGCTCTTGGCATCGGCCTCCTTGCCGGAGATCGCCGATTTGAGGAAGCCGCGGCCGTCGAACACGTCGCCGCGCATCGTGACCTTGACGACGCCGTCGGCGCCGCGCTCGGCCTTCAGCGACGTCTTGTCGCCTTCCGACGGCGCATAGGTCGGGAAGGTCGCGTTCAGGAGGTCGCCGTTCTGATCGACTTCCAGCGATCCCTTGATCGAGACGCCGCCGCCGTCGACGACAATGTCCTGGAACAGGGTCGACTGCTCCTTCTTGACCACCGTGAAGGTCGCCTTGCCGGACTTGCCGGGTACCTTGACCCAGCCCGGCAGGATGTTGTCGAGCTTCAACGACGTCAGATCGGCCTCGATGCCGACCTTGCTGTCGCGATCGCCGATCTTGCCGATCAGCTTGATCGGGATGGCGCCGGAGACCGCGGGTCCAAGGTCGAGCCCGAGGCGCGCACGGCTGGCGTCGTCGAGCGTCGCCGCCAGCTTGATATCGGCATCGCCGTCGGTGGCCTTGCGATAATCGAGCTGCGCCGCCTGACCGTTGATCTTGACGTCGCCCTTGACCTGATAGCCGGCGTTGTTGGCGACAATCTTCAGCGTGGTGGCTTCCAGCTTCTGGTTCATCACCAGCTTGTCGGCGGCAAATCCGCCGAGGTCGGCCGTGACGTTGTAGACGGTGTCGGCCTTGGTCAGCGCGCCGATGACCGGCATCGCCAGCGAGAACGTGGCGGCCACCGTCCCCTTGCTGTTGTTCGGATCGATCAGGGTGCCGGAAACGTCGCTGATGCGATCGGAGGCGAGAATCTCGGCGGCGGCCGGCACCGGACAATCGACCCTGAACTTGACCCGCGAGGCCACCGGCTTCGGCGCCATGTCCGGCACCTCGAAGGTGAAATCCGAAATATTGATCTTGCGCCCGCCGGGTGTATCGGCGACGCCCTGCCCGATCGTCACCGTGGCGGTTCGCCCGGTCACCCGCGCCTTCAGATCGGCATCGCGAACCGACGGCATTTTGTCCACCGGATGCACGGTGACGCCAGTGGCGACGATGTTGACGGACAGGCCGTCATCCGGAATCGGCGGGCCCTTGCGCGACAGGTTGCGCACCGGTGAATTGACGCCGACCTCGATGCGCTGGAGCATGCCGCGCTCGATCCGCTCGATCACCCATTCGCGCACTTCGGGCACGATCAGGATCGGCCAGATCCGCTTCAGCGCCGATGCCGACATCGGCGTTCCCGCAAAGCCGAGCTGAAGGCGCGCTTCTGCGGAATAGTCGATACTGCCGGTGCCGGCGATGCCGATCTCGCCATTGCTGATATCGGCCTGGGTCAGCAGCACACGCTTCTTGTCGGTGTCGAACCGCATGCCGATCGCGATGCGGTTGAAGATCAGCGGCGGCTCGTTGTCATTGCCGGCCAGCACGATGGTGCCGCCGCTGAGGCCCGCCTGCCAGTCCGTGATATTGCCGTTCGGCGGTTCGAGATGGGCGAGCAGCGTGACCCGGTTCGCGCCGGACACGATCTTGAACGGCGCCACCAGCACGCGCCGGCCGGAATCCCATTCGACGTTCATCTCGGCCGAATCGATCGCCATCGGATAATCGGGCGTGTCGCTATCGATGATGTGGCCTGCGCCGGCGAGGATCTTGCCGCGGAAATAGGTCGGCAGTCCGTCGCGGCCGAGTTCACCCTTGAGGTCGCCGGAGAGCGGCAGGTCGGCGCTGTAGGTCAGGTCCTTGACCCGCATCGCCAGCAGGATGTTGGCGGCCGGCACCTTGTCGGCGCGAAGATCGACCGATCGAACGCCATTCTGCTGCGGACCGATCAGGACCCGAAGCGACCACGGGCGGGCGCCCTCCTCGCCAAGGCTCAGCGCCACCCCGCCGCCGCTCGGACGGCGCATGCTGAGACTGATGTTCTCGAATGTCCATTTGTTGCCGCGCTGCTGGTCGTCAACGACCAGATTGCCGTTCTTCAGACCGATCTCGTTGAGGTTCTGTCCGTCGAGACCGGTCAGGCTCAGGCTGTCGAGCCAGTCGAGACCGGCCAACAATCCGTTCGGCGCGTTATCGGGCGGCGCTGCGCCGGCGGCGGGTGCCGCGCCCTGGCGGGGGAATGTGGGGGCGATGCCGGCATCGCGCTTCGAGGCAACGCCGGTAGCGAGCGGCTTGGCGGTGTCGCCGGCCGACACCGACACCTGGCCATCAGGCGTAATGCGTACCGCCAGTTCGGCATCCACCAGGTTGAGGCTCTCGGCGCGAAGCCGTCCCATCAGCAGCGCGGTGCCGGACAGTTTCACCTCGGCCTTCGGCGCCGTAGCGACGATGGCGCGGTCACGGTCGCGCACCACGATGTCGCGAATTCGCACCGCGATCCGGATCCGGCCGGCGCGCTCGATCTGGGTACCGCCGACCTCGACCGTATTGCCGTTGCCGATATTGTCTTCGATCGCAGCCGCAAGCCATGGCGTTGCCATGTCGAGATTGATCGGCCCGGCGCCGAGCCGCCACCACAGCCCGCCGAAACAACTTGCGAAGATAATCGCCAGCACCGCAAGGACGACGGCGATGCGCTTGACCCAGCGCCCGCCCGAAACCCACCGATTGATGGTCGTGAAACTGTCGCCGATCCGGTGAAATCTGGAATTGGAACGGGACAGCAACCGCCGCGCGCGGTGCCCCGCCGCCTCGTCGTTCTCCGGATCCCAGCCGGTCTCATCATCCCATTGCGAGATTTGAGCCTCAGCACGCGGATTCGACCCTCCAGAAGTTCCTTGGGGCGAAATATTCCTAGCCATTGCCTCTCGGTGCCGGCGCTGAGGTTGATCGCCGTCAAGGGCGCGCCCATCGATTGGTATCGAGCGCTCCTGTGCCGGCATCGCTGCCAATCCTCGATTAATACTGTTACTCGTGATCGGGCCCAAGGACTCATTGGGATTCCGCTTCACCAAGCGGACGGGTGTTGCGTCGAATTTCTTGTAACCATACTCCGAGGTCATCAAACTTGCCCAGCAGCCGGAGCGAATCCGACGGCCCGGGACGAGACCCGCAATATCCCAATGATTGAGCCGCGGAAAGCGACGAAAGGAAGGCGTATGTCCAAGAAAACGCGCAAGAAATCCTCCAAGAAATCCCTCCCGCAATCGAGCAAGACATCCGCCAGAAAGCCCGCCGCGGCGAAGCCTGTCCGCACCACCGCCAAAGCCCCGGCCAAAACGCCCAAAGCCAAGGTAAAGGCCAAGGCCAGCAAGCCCGTCGCCAAAAAATCCCCCAAACCCGCCAAAATGGCCGCAACCAAAGACAAAACGGCCGCAGCCAAAGAATCGCATAAGGCCGCCTCGAAACCGTTAAAATCCAACCCGTCCGCCATTCAAAAGCCGGCCACCCCAAAGCCGGAACCGGCGGCGGTCGCGATTGAAGGCGGCAAGGCTCCGGGCTTCCGGCTACCCCGTGACGGCGGCGACAGTGTCGCGCTGACCGACTATGCCGGACAGAAGCTCGTGTTGTTTTTCTACCCCCGCGCCGACACCCCGGGCTGTACCCGGGAGGCGATCGACTTCACGCGCCTCAGGAGCGACTTCGCGGAAGCCGGAACCGCCGTGCTCGGCATCTCGGCCGACACCGTGAAGGCCCAGGAGTCGTTCCGGAACAAGCATGAGCTCGCCATCCCCCTGATTTCGGATGAGCGCCATGAGATGCTGGAGGCCTATGGCGCCTGGGGCGAAAAATCCATGTATGGCAGGAGCTTCATGGGGATCATCCGGACCACGGTTCTGATCGGGGCCAACGGCCGGATCGCCAGGATCTGGCGCAATGTCCGCGTCGATGGCCACGCCGATGAGGTACTCGCCGCCGCCCGCGAACTGACGGGCTAGCGCCGCGCGTGCGAGGCTCCATTTCCCAAATATTAACCATGAGGGGGTCAAATCGGCAGCGCAAATTAGGCCGTCCGGAATTCATCTCCGATCGGCGCGGGAGTGCCGATGTCGTACCGTTCCGGTCATCATTCCGACCACCAGCACCATGATCAGAACCGGTTCCCGCCCCGCCGGGCGCCGCAAGCGGCCGTCGCGCAAGCCGCGGCAGCGGGCAATGGCTATGCCATCGTCCACGCCGGCAAGCAGGTCCGGTTCGGGCCGGTGGTGTTCTGGATCGTCGTCGGCACCATCGTCGTGCTCGGCATGTGGTCGGCCGCAACCGCCACCTATTTCGCGTTTCGCGACGACGTCCTGACCCGGCTGATCGCCCGCCAGGCCGAGATGCAATACGCCTATGAAGACCGCATCGCCGAACTGCGGTCCAAGGTCGATCGCACCACGAGCCGGCAACTGCTGGATCAGGAGCAGTTCGACCAGAAGCTCGATCAGATCATGCGACGCCAGACCGCGCTGGAATCCCGTGCCACTGCGCTCGGTGCGATACCGGATACGGCGGCGACCGGCTCGATCCGGCCGCAGGCCCGTACCGGCGCGGCAGATCAGCCCGCCTCCGGCACGCCAAAGCCCTCCCCGATCAGCGACACCGTGATCTTCGTGGCGCCGCCGGATCGCGAAGCCCGCCTCGAATCGCGCGCGCCGGTCACCGCCAAGGCGCAGCCGAATCAGTTCGCCAAGGTCCAGGGCGTCGACAACGTCCTCGACCGCCTGCAGACCTCGCTCGATTCGGTCGAGCGGCGTCAGATGGCCGCGCTGAGCGCAGTCGAGGACGGCATGGAATCACGCGTTCGCCGGATGCGCGGCGTGTTCACCGATCTCGGCCTCGACATGGCGCAACTGGAAGGCGCGACACCGCGCTCCGCCGTCGGCGGCCCGTTCGTGCCGGTGAAACTGCCGGCCGACGCCGGCCCGTTCGAACGCCAGCTCTATCGCATCAACACCACCCGCGCCCAGGTCGACCGTCTCAACCGGACGCTGGCGCTGGTGCCGTATCGCAAGCCTGTCATCGGCGAGGTCGAGTTCACCTCCGGCTTCGGCGTCCGCAGCGATCCCTTCCTCGGCCGCCCCGCCATGCACACCGGCCTCGATTTCCGCGCGCAAATGGGCGATCCCGTGCGCGCCACCGCGAACGGCAAGGTCGCGTCATCGGGGTGGGCCGGCGGCTACGGCCGGATGGTCGAGATCGACCACGGCAACGGGCTCTCGACCCGCTATGGCCATCTGTCGGAAATCAGCGTCAAGGTCGGCGATATCATCAAGATCGGACAGGTGATCGGCGCGGTCGGTTCGACCGGCCGTTCCACCGGGCCGCATCTGCATTACGAAACCCGGATCGACGGCGACGCAGTCGATCCGCAGAAGTTCTTGCGCGCCGGTGTGCGGCTCAGCGCGGGCTGAAACGTACCGCCCAAAGCATGACGGGTTCGGGGCCTGACACAAAATCGCGAAAACAACCCCATGCAAAGTAGAATAGCACGCGAAAAAAGGCCCGCGTCGCGCCCCCTACCTGATCGCATCCCGCTCTAGAGTCCCGTTCCGTAGAATCGGAACGGGACTCTAGATTCTTGATTTGACGCGTTTTCGTGACGCGAACCGGTTTCCACTTCGCTGGAAAACGCTCTAGCGGGTCGCTTCGTGCCCGACTTCACCGGTGATGACGTCGCCGAACAGCTCCCAGGCCTCGCCGTTGAATTTCATCAACTGCATCTGCTCGATCGGGAAGTAATCGTCGGCTGACGTGTTGACCATGATGCCCGGCAGCATCAGCTCCGAGTGGAAATTCTTCAGGCTGGCCGCCTGCTTCATGACGTTCTCGCGCGTCAGGTTGTCGCCGCACTGCTTGAGGACCTGCATCATCGCTTCCGCCTGGACATAGCCATAGAGGTTGTTGGCATTGGCCTTGTCGCCATCGGGATAATACTTGTCCATGAACGCGCGCCAGTTCACCACGGCCGGGTCCTTGTCCCAGGTCGGGTCGGTCGGGTCCTTCAGATAGGCCGTCGAAATGATCCCCTTGGAATATTCGAGCCCGGCCGGCTTCAGCACCGACGCCACGGAGGTCGCGGTGTTGGCGAGGAAGAACTTCGGCTTCCAGTTGAGTTCGCCGACCTTGCGAATCGCCTGTGCCGATCCCTTGGGTGCAGCCCAGGAGAAGAAGATATCGGCGCCGGAATCGTGCAGTGCCACGATCTGCGAATCGATTGAGGGATCGCTCACCTCATAGGATTTGTCCGCAATGATCATGTTGGCCTTGTCGCCGAGCCCATCCTTGAGGCCCTTGAACTGGTCCTTGCCGGCGTCGTCGTTCTGCCAGAGCACTGCAATCTTGCTGTTGGGGAATTTATCCCGAATGTATTGCGCGTAGATCCGTCCCTCGCTCTGGTAATTGGGCTGAAAACCCATGGTCCAGGGGAAGTTCTTGGGATCGCCGAACTTGGTGCCGCCCGAGGCCACGAACAGCTGCGGCACCTTCTTGGCGTTCATGTACTTCATGATCGCCGAATTCGACGGCGTGCCGAGCGGCTGGAAAATCAAAAGCACCTCGTCGCTCTCGACCAGCTTGCGCGCCTGCTCGATCGCCTTCGGCGGGCTGTACCCGTCGTCGTAGGAGATGAAATCGATCTTGCGGCCGTTGATCCCGCCCTTGTCGTTGATCATCTTGAAGAAGGCGGCTTCGGTCTTGCCGATCACGCCATACGACGACGCCGGACCGCTATAGGGCATGATATTGCCGATCTTGATCTCGGTATCGGTGGCGCCGGCATCGTATTTCTTCTGCGCGCTGGCTGAGGTCGCGACCACAGCGGCGACGGCGAACGCCGTCAGGGCCAACAGATTTCTTGAGCGAACCGGCATCGTCTTCTCCCGCATGTTTTATTTGATCCAAGTGTCGCAAGTAGCACGCCCGCTGGCAAGCATGTGGTTATTCCGCCCAATGAAACAGCATTGTTGCCTGACGTGAATTGTGATTGATCTGGGATCGCGACGTTACGTCCTTTTGATTGCAAGGCCCGCGGTTGGAACTGAACACACGAATTGGTCCGCGACATCCAAGGCTCGCCGCCGCGGGATTCCGCGCCACGCGCTGGCTGGCGGCGAAGACGATGGGGGCGGCGGGCTTCCATCAACTCGGCTCGGCATTTGCCGATGCGCGCATTGCCGCCGTCCGCGAAAAACTCAAGCGCGGCGAAACCGTCTATCTCGCGGGCCTCGGCGCCCCCGGCACGCATAATTCCGGCGTGGCACTGGTCGAAGTGACTCAGGCGCGCGGCCCTCGTTTGATCGTCAACAACGAGGAAGAGCGGTTTTCCGGCAACAAGCACACGACAGAATATCCGCGGGCATCGATCGACGCGATGGTATCAGCCTTGCGTGGCATCGGCCGCGACATCGGCGACATCGACGCCTGGCTGACCAGTTGGGATTATCCGACGCTGGCAGGCACGCTGGCGCGCTCGGTGCTCGAGGAACTGCCGCAGAGCCTGAAACTGCTCCGCACCACGGAGGCCGCCGGCTTCGAGAGCCGCCGCCTCGAGCAGATGACCCGGACGCCGAAAATTCTGGCGCGTCAGCTTGGTCTCTCCGAGCGCGTGCCGCTGATCTGCCTGCCGCACCACGACAACCACGCGTGGTTTTCCTATGCCGCCTCGCCGTTCGCCGATGACGGCGAACCGGTTGCGATTGCGGTGCTCGACGGCACCGGCGACCAGGGCTCGATCTCGCTCTACGTCGTCGAGAACGGCGCGATGCGAAAACTCTATTGCAACGACAGCATGTTCGATTCCCTCGGCGCGTTCTACAGCGTGATCTCGTCGACGCAGGGCGGCTGGACCTGGCTTTCCAGCGAGGGGCGTTACATGGGCGCCGCCGCCTGGGGCGACATGAGCCGCGCCAGCAATCCGTATTATGCGCGGCTCCGCGACGTCCTGCAGTTCGGCGATGCGGGCGAAATCCGCATCAACCGGGCGATGGCCAACTGGTATTGCGACCCGTTCGATCACCCCTACAAGCCAGCTTTGTCTGATATCCTCGGCGAACCGCTCCGGCCCGATCAGCTCTGGAATCCCGACGCGGTGCTACGCGTCGAGGATATCCACCACCGTCCCGATACCAGGGATCGCCTCGACAAGGCAGCCGCGACGCAACTGGTGTTCGAGGATGCGATGATCCATGTCACGGACCATCTGTTGCGCGTCACCGGCGCCAGCCGTCTGGTGCTGACCGGCGGCGTGGCGCTGAACGCGATCGGCAATATGCGGCTGCTCGAGCATTTCGACGAAGCATGGTTCGCCAAAACGCAGCAACGCGAGGCGCGTCTGCATCTCTGGGTGCCGCCGGTGCCCGGCGATCCCGGCGTTACCATCGGCGCCGCCTGGCTGTTCGCGCATTTGGCAGGCGCCCCGCGCGGCGCGCCGATGACGCATGCATTCCATTGCGGTTTGCCGCCGTCGTCCGACGACATCGCCAGCGCGCTCGCCGCCGATGACATTGCTTCTGAGCGCATCGGCGACGTCGCCACGCCGCAAGGCCGCGATGAGATCGCCGATCTGATGGCATTCATGGTCGCGCAGGGCGGCGTGATCGCGCTCTATCAGGGCGCCGCCGAAACCGGCCCGCGCGCGCTCGGCCACCGCTCGATCCTCGCCAATCCCTGCGACGCCGAGGTGCGCGAGCGGCTCAACGAGCGCGTCAAATACCGCGAGGCGATCCGGCCGCTGGCGCCGATGGCGACATTGGAAGCGGCACAGCAATATTTCGAATTGCTGCCGGGCGCGTCGGACGCCGACTACAACGCCTACAATTACATGGTGCTGACGGCGCAGTCGAAGCCGCATGCGCGCGACAAGATTCCGGCGGTGATTCATGCCGACGGCACCGGCCGCATCCAGATCGTGCGCGAAGACGACGATCCCCTCACCTACGCCTACCTGAAGGCGCTCGGCCGCCATATCGGCGTGGAATTGTCCGTCAACACCTCCTTCAATGTCGCGGGCCCGATCGCCCAGACGCCGCAACAGGCGACCGACACGCTGCGCCGCTCCAAGGGACTCGACGTGGTGCTGCTGGTCGCCAACGACGGCGCGGTGTTTGCGGCGTGGCACGGTGGGATGCGCGACAGCGGCCGGTTCACCGGTTGGTACGCGGCGTGGAAATCGGGCCGCTCCAGCTAGGGCGTGTACTCACAAATCGAGGTTGGTGAGCGAACTCAATTCATGTCGGCTATCCGGCGTACTGCAGGTAGAGTCGAAGTGTGACGCGGTAGTTTTAGGTTCGAACATATCTGTTTCCGCCCCTTTCGTTTGGCGGTGCCTTACTGGTTCGACCATGGCCCCGTTTTCACACTCCGCTCATCGAACCGGACAGGCGGATTTCCCGCATCCGGCTCTCGGACAAAACGTCACGCCTTCACCCACGGCACGTCGTGCCCAAGCATGCTCAGCCGTACGAGCCCGAAGTGCCCGTAGAGATGCGGGAGTGGATAGGTCCCGCCCTTGCGTCGCCTGACCTTGTGCTTGATGCGCAACCACCGGCGCAACCGCATCGCGGTGTAGCTATCGAGTGCCCGATACGCCTTGCTGACAGTGCCTACTTGGAAGTAGTTCGACCATCCGCGCAGCGTGCGGTTCACCTTGCCCACCAGCTTTGTGGTTTCTTGCCATGTCCCCGTTCGGTCTGTCAGTGCGTGGATTTTCTCAACCATGCGCTTGATGCTTTTCTTCGATGGCCGGTATCCCAGGCGCGCCTGGCCGGTTCTCTCTGAGAACATCCGTCCGAACGTGTAGCCCAAGAAGTCGAACTCACCTTCCGGAACCCTGCAGATTCGTGTCTTCTCCTCGTTGACCGTGAGCTTCAGCTTGCTCATGATCTTGCGCAGTTGCTGCAAGGCTTCTTCGGCTTTGCCTCTCCGACACAGGATCACGAGATCGTCGGCGTAGGTCACGATACGAGAGCCGAGGCTTTGCTCCAACCCGAGCATATTCCATCCCAGCACAAACCGGCGCATGTAAATATTCGCCAGTAGTGGGGAGATGGGTGACCCTTGCGGGATGCCTCGCCGGTTGTCCCGGGCTTCGGTCGTGCGTGTCTTCCTTCCTCGATCATCGGTTTCTTCTACGGGGCATTCCAGCCACATCTTGATCAGATGCAGCACGCGCCGATCAACAATCCGGCGCGCTACCGACTTTAGTAGTTCGGCATGGGGGATGCTCCCGAAGTAGTCCGCGAGGTCGGCGTCAACGACTTCCGGATGGCCTCGGAACAGCAGCCGGTCCACCTCAATTACCGCCTGCTGGGCATTTCGCCCAGGACGGTACGCGTACTGTTCGGGTGGAAGGTCGGCTTCGAAGATCGGTTCCAGCACCAGCATCGCTGCCGTCATGCAGACCCGATCCCGCACGGTCGAGATGCCCAGCGGCCTGAGCTTGCCGTTGGCCTTCGGGATGAACACTCTTCTGATAGGATCCGGTCGGTAGCTTTCCTCCCGGAGCGCAAGCGCCAGTTCGCCAAGCCATCGCCCTACGCCATACGCATCGATATCCGCAAAGTCTTGACCGTCCACACCCGGTGCGCCCTTGTTGGAGCGGCACTGGGCATAGGCATGGGCCAGAATGTCCTCGCGGCTGATCTTGTCGTACAGGGCATAGAACCGATAGCCGGCTTCTGCCTTCGCTTTCGCGTGCAACGCCTTCTGCAGTTTCTGAACAGTTTTCGGAGTTGATAGGTTACCCAATCTCCAAATCCCTCACTACTTGTTGCGTCTGTCTTGAACTGAGGTCCCTTCCCTCCACCGGCGTTACCCGGCTTCAGCGGTACTGCGAACCTCTCCGCCACCCCAAGGCGCCCGACCTGTCCCTCGCGGGCGTTCGGTTGGTCATCGCTGGCCACGCCATGGGGCTTCCCGTGTTGCGTACGCTTTCCTTGTGTACATGCCGTCGCCACTACCCCGGCGCAGCGGCTGGGAGTATTAATTCGCTCTTGCACCCAACCGTATCAGCCTTCCCCGAAAGAGTGGTCGGGTCGGCCTGCGCATCGTCCTTTTCGAGGTTTGCTCGGCGTTTACTCGCGTTACGGCCTGCACACTCGCGCTGTCACCAATTCGTGACACGCATACCGAAGGCTTCAGCCACTTTGTTACCTCCATGACTGCTCCGGTTGCTTCCGGCTGGAGCGGTTGCCGGGTGGGACTTACACCCACTGGAAAGCGCCGCCTTTCCACGGCGCACACTCAAGTCGGACATCGCCTCAGGTTCGAAAAGTGCCAATAGGCGACATGGCGCGATTAGCTGGAAATGAAATGAGGCCGCCAAATGAGGCGACCTAATGAGAGGATCGCATTATGTCGCTACGGCGTTTGGATGCTTGTCAGTCATCGCCGCGGCCTCGTCTCACCGTTGCGCAGGCTAAAAGCCGACGACGTTCGCTTCCGCTGGTCGGATAATCTGGTCAATTTTTATGGTCTCATAGCATCATTCAGTCGGCGACAATTCCAGCAACTTCTTTTCCGCAGCGTCGTACACCTTGACTTGGAGCATCGGAAACTCGGCTTTGAGATCCCTCGCCCTTTTCTGCGCCGCTTCAAGTGTTGGAAATACCGTCTTCATCCGGCCATCGACTTCCAAGCCAAAGCCCTCGGTCATCACAAGGTCAGCGCGTGTGATGTTGCGGGGTTGCGGCTCGTCCGGTATCGTCAGAGGCTTTTTCATGGCAACTCCTTGGGTTGCCCCCTCCCTATCTAATCACTGCCCTCCTCGATAGAAGAGCAACGCCTTTCGCGAGATTTTCCTGGTCGTTCAATTTTCGACTTTTTCAACTCCTGTATGTTCGGCAATGCCGCGAATTGCCGAAGTCCAGAAAGACCGCAAACCAAGGCCGCCACTAGAGATGGATCTTTCGCCGTAGCCGCTCCTAATTGTTTTTGACGGGTTAAGCCACTCACGCCGACATCAAGCGCCTTAGTTCTTTCTGGGCAGCGGTTCGTTCGCTACTTCCTCCGCCAGTAGCTTTAAAAGCTTCTCCTGCCGCGCGCGAGCTTTCGCTGCCGCCGCCTCCGATGCAGCCACGAGACTGCGATAGAGCTTAAGGTTTTGCTGGCGAATGAAAAATTGATGTTCCATAGCTACCTCCTCTGAGGGCATGGACCGAAGCGCATCGTGCGCTTAAGAATGGAGAATGGGAAGTGTCGCGCACGTATTGTCTGCCGGAACGATCGAGGAAGACGACGACAAGCTGGGGAAGCCCTCACCAACATGGAACTAACATCGCTCAAGCGGTTAGTTGGGCGGCAAGCAGTCATCAAGACGGGCACAGGCCGGGATGCCGTCTGGCTTGCCTACGCTTACGGCGTTGTAAATACGGTCAGCCTTTGCGCCGAGCACGGACAAGAGACTTTTCATGCAATTCCCGTCGAAGCGAGCAGTTCGTTTCCATTAGCGTTGCGGATCTCTTTGTTAGCCGCCGCTCTGCTAGCCGCTCTGGTTTGGATTTTGCGTCTGTTGGCTAGGCGTCTGATGCGGGTTCTGGCCGGACTTAGCGGATTAATCGCCCTGTCGATTCTGCTGACCATACTTGTTGGGATCATTCTGTTTGTCATCCCGTCTCCTTAATGGTCGGGAACATATGACAACCGAGCATACGGAGGTTCGTTCCGGCAAATCAAAAAGAAAGCCGTTCAGTTCAGATGTGGCAGACCACTTGCTGATTATCGCGACCTTTGCCTTCAGTTACCCCCTCGTGCTAAGCGACACGTCCAACATATGCATATGCGCTTTTACTGTTTTCGCACCCGGAGTGCGATTCAATGCCTTTGCGATTTTCGTAGCGCCGGCTTTTTGCGTTGTTAGAGGCTTTAGTTGACCGATATCTGTTGCGGTCCAAGCGGGAACTTCGTTTTCCGTAGCCAACCCAGCATCGCCCGTTCACCTCTCGCGCCTAGCCGGGTCTTTTGTGTGATCGTCCCGCCGTCATCCAGATTATTTGGAGGCTGAAACCGCTCTTGGGCAACTATCTCACGCAGTAAGCCTGTTAGGAACGCTGTCCAAATTAGGCGCGACGCCGCCACCAACTGCGCGCGACACCAACGCTTGCTGGGCTACGACATCGCATTCAATTGCTTTCAGGAAGTTCCGATGCTCCTGGTGTTGAGCGTTCACCCTTCCCGGCAGCAGGCGAAAGCTCTTCACTCCTTGAATAGGTCGGCGCTGATGTTGCATGGTTTTGTTACTTACATCTCGTTGCGGCAGTTGCGGCCTTCTTAGGCACGATCATGAAGAGATGGCACCATAAAGAGATGGCGCACGTTTTATGGCAGCAGCGCTGTCTTGAAGTCGCCTCGCGACTGCACCATGTTGGAGTCGTCGATGAGACGCGTAGGACTTATCGACGTCACGGCAGGTAACGCGACGCGCTCCGGCGCATCGCAACGTTCCGCCACGCGACGCTGCGCGTCGCACCACATCGCTACGCAACGCTTGAGCCGCTGGGGTAGCCCGGCGGCTCGCGCGCGTATAGCGCGGACGGTCTCCCCAATCGCCTGTGGCTCCGAGACGCCTACCGCAGCCAGCCGGAGGTTGAAACCGAGGAGATCTGACAACGAGGGCGCGAGCTAGTCCCGCGCCGCCCGACCCGCCGGCGGGCCTTAATTCCGTCGGTGCAGATCGCCTTGAAGCCAGCGTCCAAGGCCCTTGGACTTCATGGAGTCTTCAAACGCGACAAAGGTCGTAAGTACCTGATTGCAGACAGCGCATTCAAACGTATGCAAGTCGACGCCCCGGGCGCGTGCTGGCTCGATGCTGACGAGCATCATTTGGGCCTTGCACCTCGGACAGGCGGGGCGCTCAATTGCAGCGAATGGAACGACGGACGACAGGCGTTGAGATTGGGGCATGATGCTTCCCTCGAACAGGCGGGAGCGCAACACTCTCTGTCACCGGTAATGCCTAGGAGGCGGAGCGGTGATTGTTTGATTATGCGCCGCCTGGGGTCTCAAACGCGAGTTAATTCGCAGATATTTGGAAGGAAGGTAAGCGCCTCGCGGAAATTGCGAAACCGGAAACTCCCGCCCGATGCGGTGAGCGTCCGCCACCAATTGCCAGTCTGGGGCCTGGCAACGGCGCGGGGAAAATGAAACGGGAGAGTTCTGCCCATGATCGAGGGGATCAGCGCGGTCACACTCGGCACCCACGAAATGCCACGAGCTGTCCGGTTCTACCGCGCGCTAGGGTTCGAGGTCCTGTATGGCGGCGAAGAGTCTTCATTCACCAGCTTTCAAGCAGGGACGAGCTATCTCAATCTCATCGCCCAGCCTGCCGAGCGGCGCTGGTCCTGGTGGGGGCGGGTAATTTTTTACGTCGCCGATGTTGACGCACTTTACGACCGTGCGCTCGCAGCGGGATACCAGCAAGCCACCGTGCCTCACGACGCCGAATGGGGTGAGCGCTTCTTCCACCTCAATGACCCCGACGGCCACGAACTCAGCTTCGCTCAGCCTTTGCTCCCGGTTTCCGTCCAGTAGCAGCTCGGAGCGGCCTGCCATTCCAAGAGGCGCTGGGAGAGTGTATGGTGCTCCGATTATCCGCTGAACCTGGGAGGCAATCATGCACTTCAGGACAACCGGACTTCTGTTGCTCGGCGCGATGGCGCTTCCCGCCTCGGCGACCGCACAAACAACCCCCGCTGCACCGGCAATTACACGAACAGTGGTCGCCGCAACCACACTGCCGACCGTCACCGACGTACCGCTCCATTTCAAAGCGGTGAGCGTCACTCTTCAGCCGGACGAGAAGAGCGACGTCTCCGCGGCCAACGGCATCCTCTACCAGATGTCCGGATCGACCGAGGTCGCGCTCGATGGCGAAGCCAAAATGCTCAACGGCGGAGAGGGGCTGTTCGTCGCCAGCGGAAAGACCGCGGCGCTGACGGCGGGCAGCAGAGGGCCATCGACTTTCCTCCACTTCTTCCTTGTCCCGGCAGTGGACTTGGGTCGGCCTGTCGAGACGGCGCCTGCCGCTGTGAGAGAGCTATATCGCACTTCGACTCCAATCCTCGACCTGAAGCCAGGCGGTTATGATCTCAATCTCACACGAGTCACATTTCCGGCACAGATGCCCTCCAACCCGCCGCACCATCGGTCAGGCGCAGCTCTATACTTTATCATCTCCGGCACCGGCGCGAACACGGTCGACGGCAAGACGGAAGCAAGAGGACCAGGTTCCCTGATCTATGAACCGTACGCCCTCGTGCACCAATGGGGAAACCCAGGCAACGAGCCCTTGATATTCCTGGCCTTCAACATCAATCCGAAAGGTGTGGCAGCCGTGCTTCCGGGCGCGCCGGCAAAGAATCAATAGCTAGTGGCGGGTGCCGCCGCATCCGGAGGACCGTTCGATTCCACATGAATTGGCGAATTGAATCATGGTGGCAACGAACGATCGCACCGTCACCGTGTTCGGCGGAACCGGCTTTCTCGGCCGCCGCATCGTTCGGTATTTGCGCTCTCACGGATTTCCTGTTCGTACCGCGTCAAGGCATCCGGATCGGGAGCACAGACTGTTTGGTCCCGATGATCCGCAGCTCCAATCCGTATGGGCCGACATTCACGACGAACGGTCAGTCGCGGATGCGCTTGCCGGCGCCTACGGCGTTGTAAATGCGGTTAGCCTTTACGTCGAGCACGGAGAGGAGACGTTTCATTCCGTTCACGTCGAGGCTGCCCAACGGGTAGCGGCTCAAGCACTCCGTGCCGGTGTCGATCGGCTCATTCACATTTCAGGAATCGGCGCCGACGCCACCTCACAATCACGGTACATCCGAAAGCGCGGAGAAGGCGAACTGGCGGTCCGGGCCGCCTTCGGCGATGCACTTTTCGTTCGCCCGGCGGTGATGTTCGGACCGGACGACGCGTTTCTCACCACCATCCTCAAGCTCCTTCGCCAGCTTCCGATCTATCCGACGTTCGGCCGCGGCCTGACCAGATTGCAGCCGGCCTATGTGGAGGATGTTGCGGAGGCGATTGGCCGGATCATGCAGCGAGCGGAAACGCCTTCAACGATCTTCGAGTTCGGCGGCCCGCGCGTCTACTCTTACGAAGAGTTTCTTGGAGTTGTTGCGCACCAGGCAGGACTTGCGCCCCGACTGATTCCAATTCCGTTTGCCGTTTGGAATGCACTCGCAAGGGCCTCCGAAATGTTCCCAAGCCCGCTCCTCACGCGCAATCAAGTGGAACTGATGCAAATCGACACCGTGTCATCGCCTGAGATGCCTGGATTTGTTGAACTTGGGATTTGGCCGCACACGGTCGAGGCAATACTCCAGAAGATGCTGTCGAATTGTGGATGAAAGAGGCTCCTCGGTTAATCCGTTTCAACGGCTGACGCCTCGCGCGTGACATTCGCCCGCAGTCATCGCTGCAAGAATTTCAGCACCCGCCCGTCGATCAACAGCAGCGCGCTGCCGATCACCAGCGCGCCAACAATTTCCTGCGCGGAAATTTGCTCGCCCAGCATCAGATAGCCGAGCAGGATGGCCGTCACCGGGATCAGCAGCGTCACCAGCATGACGTTGGTGGCGCCCGAGCGCTGCATGATCTGAAAGAACACGATATAAGCGAGCGCGGTCGATAACGCGGCCAAACCGATCACCGCGAGCCAGGTCGTCGGCGCCGGCATCGGCAACTGCCAGGGACGATCGACGAGGCCGGCGACAACAGTCATCATGGCGGCCGAGGCCAGCATCTGGAATGTCGCGGTACCGAGCGGTGGCGCGTCTGCTGGCAGTCGCCGCGCCACCAATGCTGACAGTCCGTAGCTGAAAGCCGCACCAAGACACAGCAGGATGCCGAGGCCCTGCCCGCTTTCAAACCCGAGCCCGCCGCCATGCAGAATGGCTACGCCGATCAGGCCGGCCAAGACGCCAGCAACCCGATGCGCCTGCAACTTCTCCTCCCCGGCCACCGCCATCACCACGACAGCGAACAATGGCGTCGTTGCGTTCAGGATCGAAGCCAGCCCGCTTGGAATATAGGTCTGTCCGGTCACGATCAGCGCGAACGGCAGCACGTTGTTGAGAAACCCGATTGCGAAAAACGGCTTCCAGCCGGACAGGCCTTTGGGAAAGGGAATCCGATAGAGCCAGAGCAGCGGCAACAGCATCACGGCCGCAAGCGCCACCCGCAGGAAAACCAGCGTCAGCGGCGGCAACTCCCGCAACACCACGCCGTTGAAAAAGAACGAGCCGCCCCAGAGCACCGAGAGCAGGCCCAGCAGCGGCCAGTCGCGGGTGTCTATCGAAGTGTCATTGGCGGTCATTGCGGCTCATATCTGCGGTTACGCAGATGTATTCCGCGGCGGCAGGCTTGCCCACCCGATTCCCGGACACGAATTCGCGACGCCGGCTATTTCGGCTGTGAGACGATCGCGATCATGCTGCCCTCGTCTTCGTCGGGCGCGTGGGCCTTCGCTCTGTCGTAGGCGGCGAGCGCAGCCCGGCTGACCGGCACGCCCGGCAGCAGGCTCTCGGCGAGCGCCACGGCATAGGCCGCATCCTTGTGGCGCAGCGCTGCGGTAAAGGAGGCGCCGGAGAAGTCGCGCGCGATCATGCGCCTGGAGTGACGGATCACCTGCGGGCTTGCCACCGCTCCGGTCGCCAGCGCTTCGGCCACCAGCTTCATGTCGAGGCCGGCCTGTTCGGCAATCGCAACGCCCTCGGCGAGGCTTGCGATCTGCACCGCCCCGATCAGATTGTTGATCAGCTTGAACACCGTGCCGCTGCCGACCGCGCCGAAATGGCGCACCGTCGTACTGAGCGGCGCCAGATATATCCGCGCCTTTTCGAGATCGGCCGCGTCGGCGCCGACCAGCAGCGTCAGCTTGCCGGCGGCGGCGGCTTCCGGCAGGCCGGTGACCGGGCAATCGATATAGACCAGTCCCCGCCCGCGCAATTCGCGCGCCATGTCGAGCGCGTGCTGGTGCGACACGGTCGAACATTCGATCGCGAAGCTCCCCGGCTTCATGTTCGCCGCAGCGCCGTCGTTGCCGAGCCAGACGCTGCGCGACGCCTCGTCGTCGGCGACCATGGTCACGACCGCATCGGCGCCACCGGCGGCATCGGCCGGAGATCGCGCAAAACGCGCGCCGCGCGCGATCAGGTCGTCCGCTTTCGCCTTGCTGCGATTCCACACCGCGACGTCAAAGCCGGCATCGAGATAGCGGCCGGCCATGCCGTGGCCCATGCGGCCAAGACCGATGAAAGCGACTTTGCTCATAGGTCAGTCAACATCGTCGACCGCGCCGGGCGAGGTGCCGAACGCACGTTGCGCCAGCGTGGCCGCCATGAATTCATCGAGATCGCCGTCGAGCACGCCTGATGTATCCGACGTCTGCACGCCGGTGCGCAGATCCTTCACCATCTGATAGGGCTGCAGCACATAGGAGCGGATCTGGTGACCCCAGCCGATATCGGTCTTGGCGGCCTGATCGGCGGCGGCCTGCTCCTCGCGCTTCTTCAACTCGATTTCGTAGAGCCGGGCGCGCAGCATGTCCCAGGCCTGCGCCTTGTTCTTGTGCTGCGAGCGGCCGGCCTGACAGACCACCGCGACGCCGGTCGGAATATGCGTGAGCCGGACCGCGGATTCGGTCTTGTTGACGTGCTGACCGCCGGCGCCGCCCGAACGCATGGTGTCGGTGCGAACGTCGGACTCGGCGATGTCGATCTTGATGCTGTTGTCGACGACCGGAAAGATCGCCACCGACGAGAACGAGGTGTGCCGTCGCGCGTTGGAATCGAACGGCGATATCCGCACCAGCCGGTGCACGCCGCCTTCGGTCTTCAGCCAGCCATAGGCATTGTGCCCTGAGATCTGGATGGTGGCGGACTTGATGCCGGCTTCTTCGCCCGGGGTCTCTTCCAGGTATTTGATCTTGAAGCCGTGCTTCTCGGCCCAGCGCGTATACATGCGCAGCAGCATCGAGGCCCAGTCCTGGCTTTCGGTGCCGCCGGCGCCGGCATGGACCTCGAGATAGGAATCGAATCGGTCGGCCTCGCCCGACAACAGCGCTTCCAGCTCGCGGCGGGCGACTTCCTTCTTCAACGCCTTCAGCGCGTTCTCGGCCTCGGTGACCACGCCTTCGTCGTTCTCGGACTCGCCGAGTTCGATCATTTCGACGTTGTCGCTGAGCTCGCGCTCGACCTTGCCGATGCCTTCAAGCGCATCGACCAGCGAGGTGCGCTCCTGCATCAGCTTCTGGGCCTTCTGCGGATCGTTCCAGAGATTGGGGTCTTCGGCGAGCTTGTTCAGCTCCTCGAGGCGTGCCGTCGATTGGTCGACGTCAAAGATGCCTCCTCAGCAGCCCGACTGACTGCTCGATCTCTTCAACGAGGCGTTCGATTTCGGCGCGCATGGTCTCTCTGATCTGCGGCTAAACCGCGAATGAATGAGTTCCGAGGGATGTAGCGGCGTCCGCCGCAAAGCGCAATCACCCCGGGCTTATGGGCCGGGGTTTAGTTGCTACACGCGGGCTAGAACCCCGCTCCGATAGGATCGGAACGGGGCTCTAGATTTTTGATTTGACGTGTTTTCTTGACGCGGACCGGTATCCACCCACGGATCAAGTCCGAGGGCATGCTTCGCTGGAAAACGCTTTAGTACAGCCCGCCGGTTCCGGGGCGCATGATGTTGCCGGCGTCGGGCGTGGTGCCTTGCGGAATCATCCGCTGCCCGTCCGCATCGGCTACGCCGATGACGGAGTAGTTATCCGGCGGCGCCGTGCCCGGCTTGAACGCTTCCAGGATGGTGCGGCCGCCGTCGCCGGGACCGGCGCGCATGCCGGACTTGGCATCGACGCGAACCAGCTTGATACCGGCCGGCACCTTGAACGGAATCGGCGGCTTGTCGGCAAGCGCGAGCTTGAGGAAGTCGCGGGCGATCGGAGCGGCCAGATGACCGCCGGTCGCGCCACGGCCGAGGTTGCGCGGTTTGTCGTAGCCGACATAGATGCCGACCACGAGGTCCGGCGAGAAGCCGACGAACCACGCGTCCTTTTCATCGTTGGTGGTGCCGGTCTTGCCGGCGATCGGCTTGCCGACTTCCTTCACGGCCATCGCCGTGCCGCCCTGCACCACGCCTTCCATCATCGACGTGATCTGGTAGGCGGTCATCGGATCCAGCACCTGCTCGCGGCGATCGACCAGTTGTGGCTCGGGCTGGTTTTTCCAGCCGGCCGGCGCGTCGCAGCCACGGCATTCGCGCGCGTCGTGCTTGAAGATGGTGTGACCGTAACGGTCCTGGATGCGATCGATCAGCGTCGGCTTCACGCGACGGCCGCCATTGGCGAACATCGAATACGCCGTGACCATCCGCATCACGGTGGTTTCGCCCGCGCCGAGCGCATAGGACAGGAAATTCGGAAGTTCGTCGTAGACGCCGAAACGCCTGGCATATTCGCCGATCAGGGGCATGCCGATATCCTGCGCCAGCCGCACCGTCACCGTGTTCAGCGACTGCCGCAGCGCGTTACGCAGCGTGACCGGTCCCTGGTATTTGCCGGACGAATAGTTTTCCGGACGCCAGACGCCGGCGCCCTGCCCCTGGTCGATTTCGATCGGGGCGTCGACCACGACGGTCGACGGGGTGTAGCCATTGTCCATCGCCGCCGAATAGACCAGCGGCTTGAACGACGAACCGGGCTGCCGATAGGCCTGGGTGGCGCGGTTGAACTGGCTCTGGTCGAACGAGAAGCCGCCGACCATCGCCAGCACGCGCCCGGTCCACGGGTCCATCGCCACCATCGCGCCGGACACTTCCGGCAACTGACGCAGCCGGTACTGGCCTTCAACGGCATTGCCGTCCTTGCCGAACAGCGGATCGGCATAGATCACGTCGCCCGGCGCCAGCACCTGCGCCACCGACGTCGGCGTCCTGCCCTTTGCGGGTCCGGACGCGGCCTTGGCCCATTTCACGCCGTCGATCGCGATGATGCCGGTCTGCCGCTGCTTGGAGACCGCACCGCCAAGTTCGCGGGCCGGCTGAAAGCCGATCCGCGCCGACTGGTCCGAGGTCTCCAGCACCACGGCCATGCGCCAGGGCGCGATGTCGCCCAGCGATTTGATGTCGGCGAGTTTCACGCCCCAGTCGCCGGAGATGTCGAGCTTGCTGGGCGCACCTCGCCAGCCGGTGGCCTCATCGAAGTTGACGAGGCCGGCCGCCATGGTCTTGCGCGCCATCACCTGAATTTTCGGATCGAGCGTGGCACGGACCGACAATCCACCTTCGTAAAGCTTCTTTTCGCCGTAACGCTCGAAGATGTCGCGACGGACTTCCTCGGCAAAATATTCGCCGGCGAAGATATGCGCGCCGTTGCCGCGGTTGCTGACAATCAGCGGATCCTTGCGGGCCTTGTCGGCGTCGGCCTGCTTGATCCAGCCGTTTTCCAGCAGGCG
The DNA here is from genome assembly GCF_900099825.1 of Bradyrhizobium ottawaense. Lineage (NCBI taxonomy): Bacteria > Pseudomonadati > Pseudomonadota > Alphaproteobacteria > Hyphomicrobiales > Nitrobacteraceae > Bradyrhizobium > Bradyrhizobium ottawaense. Next base: position 8,184,739 of record NZ_LT629693.1, read on the forward strand.
GTCGATCACGTAGTTGCGGCGCTCGATGGCGCGGTCGCGGTTGCGCACCGGGTGCAGCGCGCCCGGGGCTTTCGGCATCGCCGCCAGATAGGCCGCTTCCGCGACCGTGAGTTCGTTCACCGATTTATCGAAGTAAACCAGCGAGGCCGCCGCGATTCCATAGGCGCCGAGCCCGAGATAGATTTCATTGAGGTACAGTTCGAGGATGCGATCCTTCGAATAGGCGCGCTCGATGCGCATCGCCAGCAAGGCTTCCTTGATCTTGCGGGCGAACGAAACCTCGTTGGTCAGCAGGAAGTTCTTGGCGACCTGCTGGGTGATGGTCGAGGCGCCCTGCGGCCGGCGGTTGGAGCCGTAGTTCTGGGCATACAGCACCGCGGCGCGGGCCATGCCGGAGAAGTCGATGCCGCCATGCTCATAGAAATTCTTGTCTTCGGCGGCGAGGAAGGCGTTGATGACGAGCTTTGGAACCGCCTGGATCGGCAGATAGAGGCGGCGCTCCTTGGAGTATTCGCCGAGCAGCGCGCCGTCGGAAGCGTGCACGCGCGTCATCACCGGCGGCTCATAATCCTGAAGCTGCGAATAATCCGGCAAGTCCTTGGAGAAATGCCAGATCGCGCCCGCAACGCCGGCAACGCCGACCAGGAACACGACGGTTCCGGCGGCGAACAAGAAACCCAGGAATCGCACCAGCAAGCGCATTGAAGTTCCGTTCCCTCGCGCCGTGATCAGTGGCGTCAGTCCAGCAGCTAAAATCTACACCCAACCGGCCGCCATCGCGCGGCCTGTCGATCAGCGGTCTATCAATCAATCGGGTCGACGGCACAATACTGGCCGATTCCAAAGACCCTGCGGTGGTTTTTTATACCTTTGCCGCTGTGGCCAAACTAGGGCTTGGAGCAGATGGCGGTATGCTTTTGACCCTACTTTTCTTGCGACTTTTCATTTGGCTGTTCCGGCAGTTGCCAGCCGTTTGGCGAAAAATGCATCAATCGCCTGCGCCATCGATCCGACCGTCTTGGTCCGCCAGTTCTCCGACACCAGATGTTCGAGATCGCCCTTGTTCGAGACGTAGCCGAGTTCGACCAGGACCGACGGCACGTCGGGAGCCTTCAGGACCCGGAAGCCTGCCGACTTCAGCGGATGCTTGTGCATCCGCGCGGTGTTCTTCATCTCGCCCATCAACAGGCGGGCGAACCGGTTTGAAAACGTTCGCGTCTCGCGCTGCGCCAGATCGATCAGGATGTCCGCGACCTCGGTCGGTTCGTCGGTGAGATTCACCCCGCCGATCGCGTCGGACTTGTTTTCGGCCTCCGCCAGCCGCTCGGCCTCGGCGTCGGAGGCCTTGTCGGACAGCGTGTAGATCGTGGCGCCCTGGGCGTCACCCTCGTGACGCGGCAAGGCGTCGGCATGGATCGAGACGAACAGCGCCGCCGACTGGTTGCGCGCCACCTTCACACGGTCATTCAGCGGAATGAAGGTGTCGTCGGTACGGGTCATGACGACGCGGAATTTGCCCGATTTCTCGATCCGATCGCGCAGCGCAAGGCCGAATCCCAGCACCAGGTTCTTTTCCATGACGTCGCCGCCGGCCTGGGTGCCGTTGTCGATGCCGCCATGGCCGGGATCGATCACGATCAGCGGCCTCGTATCGGTCACTTGAGCAGACTTGGCCGCAGCAGACTTTTCAGCAGGAGACTTGTCAGCAGCAGACTTGGCCGCGGCCGAGGCGTCCACCGGCGCCACGGCCGCATTGGCATCGGCAATCGCCGGCCGCAGCTCGGGGCGATTCTCCGGCGCCAGCGACTGGACGAAGGCGGTGCGGTCGACCTCTTCGAATTCAATCACCAGCCGCGGCGGCTGGTCGTTGGCCGCCTCCAGCACATAGGATTTGGCGATCTTCGCAGGTCCCGTCAGATCGAACACGATTCGCGAACCGCCGGGCATGACAAGGCCGTAGCGGAACGCCTTGATCAGCCCCCGCCCCGCGGCGCCGGTGCCGGCGGCAAGCTTGAAGCTGACCTGGGGAATGTCGAGGATCACGCGATAGGGATCGGCGAGCGCAAAGGCGCGAAACGGGATGGTCCGGTCGAGATCGAGGATAAAACGGGTCTGCCGTGCGTCGCCCGCGAGGCGGGCGTCAGAGGCGGTCGGGAAACTCACCCCCGCTGACGCCAAAGCGGCGGTCGGGACGGCGGAACCGGCGGCAGGTCCCTCGGCCGCGCTCGGGCCGATGGTTTCGGCGCACAGCAATGCTGCGGCGCACAACAGGCCGTATCCCAGCAAAACACGGTGATTTGCGCGGTTGGCCAACGATTCGGTGCCTCCGGAGACCCCTCAATACCGCATTAGAACCACAGGGTTAATCGGACCTTAAGCCCGTGGCCACGAAAAGGAACGAGTGTTGCTGCGCAGCGACGCTTGCCGGATGCTTCCCTTGCACGGAGGCCCCGATCCACGTATGTACGGGGTGCTGAAGGCTAATACTCCCGGTTGTGTCGCGTTCAGCCTCCCGGTGCAGCGCCGGATCCTTCGAAGTTGAAGTGTCCAGCGTCTTTCCCGATCCCTCCACGGCCAGCGCCGCGCGCGGCTGACACGGAGTGGCGGTTTCGAGCCCGAGCGGCGTCCGGTCCCACAGGTACTTGTTGAGTACCTTTCTGCTCCAGGGACGGTTTGAGACACGGCAGAACTGATTATCCGGACCCGAAACGGTCCGATATGCGATGGCCGGCGGGCGCTTTGGCGCCGCGCCGGGGCTTTCGGCGAAGAGACAAGGCGGTATCTTTTTGCCGCCAACATGTTCAGACGGGCCGACGCTTGATGCGCCAGACTGTATTGCCGACCAAGATCCACGGAACGATCGCGCCGACGCGAAGCGAAAGCTTCGCGCGTCGTCTCGCTCCGGTGGGACACCGTTCGGCGCGGCGCCAAGGTTTGCGTTTTGGCCTTCCCCTCACCCCCGAATCAGGTGGACCGTCGCGTCACCGGGCCGCGCAATTTGCGCGCGCCATGCACCGCGCCCGCCGCCGTCAAGAGCTCCAAAATGCCCAACAAGATGTTGATCGATGCCACCCACCCGGAAGAGACCCGGGTCGTTGTGGTCCGCGGCAATCGCGTCGAAGAATTTGATTTCGAGACCGCCCAGCGCAAACAACTGCGGGGCAATATCTACCTCGCCAAGGTCACGCGCGTAGAGCCATCGCTGCAGGCGGCTTTCATCGAATATGGCGGCAACCGCCACGGCTTCCTGGCCTTCAGCGAAATCCATCCCGACTACTACCAGATCCCGGTCGCCGACCGTCAGGCGCTGATCGAGGCCGACGAACGCGCCCATCGCGAAGCCGAGGAAGAAAGCGAGAACCGCTCCAGCCACCGCCGCAGCGGCGGTCGCTCGCGTCATCGCAACGCGCACCGGCGCGGCCATGGCGACCGCGTCCAGAGCGACGTTGTCGAGAATGCCGGTGGCGATCCGGCGCAGGCGCCGCAGCCCTATCCGGCGCAGGAACATTCGCAAGAACACGCGGAAGGCTTCCACGCCGCCGAAGCCCACGGCGAGCACCCGCACGCCGACGCGGGCCATCATGACCATGAGGGACATGAGCACGATCATGCCCATGATCACGATCATAGCCATGACCACGATCACCATGAGCCGGTGGCAGCCGAAACGCCGGCCAGGGAGTCGGTTTCCGAAGCACACGTCGCCGCGCCGGTCGATGCGACCGCGTTGCCCGGCACCGAAACGCAGGAACACGCCCAAGATCTGCACGCCCACGACGTTCACGCTCACGACGACCATGCGCACGAGCATGCCGAAGAGCACGCGCTCGAAAACGCCGCCCATGCCGACGACGCGCCGCATCGCGAGCACGCCGGCGAAGAACACGAAGCTCACCCGCATGACGAGCATGCCGGCGCCCATGGTGACGAACATCATGACGATGAAGAAGACGATGGCGACGACGCCGAGGAAGAAGTCGTCGAATCCGTCGGCGGCGACGACGTTCTGGAAGAAGTTCCGGAGCGCGCCTTCCGTCCGCGCCGCCAGTACAAGATCCAGGAAGTCATCAAGCGCCGCCAGGTGATGCTGGTTCAGGTCGTCAAGGAAGAACGCGGCAACAAGGGCGCTGCGCTGACGACCTATCTGTCGCTGGCCGGCCGCTATGCCGTGTTGATGCCCAACACCGCCCGCGGCGGCGGCATCAGCCGCAAGATCACCTCGGCCCAGGACCGTTCGCGGCTCAAGGAAGTGGTGCAGGATCTCGACGTGCCCGAAGGCATGGGCATCATCCTGCGCACCGCCGGCGCCTCGCGGACAAAGCCCGAGATCAAGCGCGACTTCGAATATCTGATCCGCATGTGGGAAACCGTGCGCGACATGACGCTGAAGTCGCAGGCCCCCACCCTCGTCTATGAGGAAGGCTCGCTGATCAAGCGCTCGCTGCGCGACCTCTACAACAAGGAAATCGACGAAATCCAGGTCGCCGGCGAAGCCGGCTACCTGGAAGCGCGCGACTTCATGAAGATGCTGATGCCCTCCAACGTGCGGGCGGTCCGCAAGTACGGCGACGGCCAGCCGCTATTCTCGCGGATGGGCGTCGAGAGCCAGCTGGACGCGATGTTCTCGCCCACGGTGCAATTGCGCTCCGGCGGCTACATCGTCATCAACCAGACCGAGGCTTTGGTCTCGATCGACGTCAACTCAGGCCGCTCGACCCGCGAACACCACATCGAGGATACCGCGCTCAAGACCAACCTGGAGGCTTCAGAGGAAGTCGCCCGCCAGCTGCGATTGCGCGACCTCGCCGGCCTCATCGTCATCGACTTCATCGACATGGACGAGAAGCGCAACAACCGGGCGGTCGAGCGCAAGCTCAGCGACTGCCTGCGGCAGGATCGCGCCCGTATCCAGGTCGGACGCATCTCGCATTTCGGCCTGCTGGAAATGTCGCGCCAGCGCATTCGCGCCAGCGTGCTGGAGAGCTCGACCGAGCCCTGCGCGCAGTGCGGCGGCAGCGGTCACGTTCGCTCGGTCTCGTCGGTGGCGCTGCAACTGCTGCGCGGCATCGAAGAGATATTGATGAAGGGCGCCACCCACAATCTGGTGGTGCGCACCCGGACCGACGTCGCGCTCTACGTCCTCAACCACAAGCGCGGCCATCTGCGCGATCTCGAAAACTCGTTCAAGGTCTCGCTCGCCATCGTCGCCGATCCGACCGTGAGCGGCCAGCAGTCGTTCATCATCGATCGCGGCGAACAGGTGCATACGCTGGAGGCCGCCAAGGCGTTGCTCGCAGCGCAGGCCGCCGCCACCCCGCCGCAGGTCGACGAGCCCTATGACGAGGAAGAGGCGTTCGATATCGAGACCGAAAGCGAAGTCGAAACCGAAGAGACCGAGGGTCTCGTGGAAGACGCCGCCGGCAGCGAAGAGGTTAGCGGCGAAAGCGAAGGCGACGCTCACCGCCGCAAGCGGCGTCGGCGCCGGCGCGGCCGTTCCGGCGAACCCCGTGAAGGCGGCGCGCTCCGCGAGGACAATGGTTTCCCACGCGAGGAAAACGATGCCTTGCGCGTTGTCGCCGAAGCCATGGAAAGCCCCGTGGCCGGTGACGACGGCGAATCCGACGAGGACGAAGGCGACGAGCAGCCCGGCGTGGTTCGCGGCGATCAACCGGCGAACGGCGAGCGGCGCCCGCGCCGCCGCGGTCGCCGTGGCGGACGCCGTCGGCGTGGCAACGGGCCGGAAGATGGTCTCGCCGGATCGATCGCGGACGAACTCGGGCCGACATCGGCGCCGGAAGCCGCCAACGCGGTGGCCGATTTCGACGGCGGCTCGTACGAGCCCGCCCCGACGCTCACCCAACCCGAACCCGCCTGGCAACCGGCGCAGCATGAACCCGCCCCCCCGGCCTATGCTCCGCCCGAGCCGGTCGCGAGTGCGCCCATTGCTAGTGCGCCAACGGTGGAAGAAACCACGCAGGATGCCGACCGGGCCGCCGCGCGGCGCCGCTCGACCGTGCGCGAAAAGGTCAGCTTCATGACCAGCGCGCCGGCCGATCCGGCGCCTGCCGCCGTCAGCCACAGCGCGCCTGAACCGGTCGCTTCGCCGGCACCGTCCGAGCCCGCACCGGCCGAGAGCGGCGAAGCCGCCGCACCGCGCAAGGCGGGCTGGTGGTCACGGCGCTTCGGCAACGGCGAGTAAACGACCAATTCGGAAAAAGAAAACCGCCCGGCAAAACCGGGCGGTTTTGTTTTGTCTGCGCCTCGGCCGGGCCTCAGGCGGCGAGCCTGGCCGACAACCGTCCGTAGACGGCGCGCGCATTGGTTTCGAAGATCGCGCGCCGCTCACCGGCGCCAAGCGAGGGCGACTGCTCGATGTAGCGCTTGGTGTCGTCGAAGGGATATCCGGTTTCCGGATCGATCCCCTTCACCGCACCGACCATCTCCGAGGCGAACAGGATGTTCCTGGCCGGGATCACCTTGGTCAAGAGATCGATACCGGCCTGATGATAGACGCAGGTATCGAAGAACACGTTGTTCAACAGCAGTTCCGACAGCGGCGGACGTTTCAGGTCCTGCGCCAGCCCGCGATAGCGGCCCCAGTGGTACGGCACCGCACCGCCGCCATGAGGAATGATGAACTTCAGCGTCGGGAAATCGCGGAACAGGTCCGAGGTCAGGAACTGCATGAACGCGGTGGTGTCGCCGTTGATGTAATGCGCCCCGGTGGCATGAAAAACGGAATTGGCGGAGGCGCTGACATGGACCATCGCCGGGACGTTCAGCTCGACCATCTTCTCGTAGAGCGGATACCACCATTTGTCGGTCAGCGCCGGCTCCTTCCAGAATCCGCCCGACGGATCCGGGTTGAGGTTGCAGCCGACGAAGCCGAGTTCGTTGACGCAGCGTTCGAGCTCGGCAATACAGTTCCTGGGCTCAACGCCGGTCGACTGCGGCAACTGGCAGACGCCGACAAAATTCTTCGGATAGAGCTGCGTCAGCCGGAAGATCAGGTCGTTCGAGACCCGCGACCACGCAGCCGAGACCGAGGCATCGCCGACATGGTGGCCCATGCCGGAGGCGCGCGGCGAGAAGATCGTCAGGGACGTGCCGCGCTCGCGCTGCAGCCGCAGCTGCGCGCCCTCGACACTCTCGCGCAACTGATCGTCGCTGATCTCCAACGCGTCGATCCGGGGCGCCTGCGACGGACTACCGATCGCATCGATTTGACGCTTGCGCCAGTCGAACAGGGCCTTCGGCTCGGTGGTGTAGTGTCCGTGGCAATCGATCACCAGGCCACCGGCGCCCTCGCCCACGGACTTCGACCTCGCTCCCGCTGCGGCCTCGACATTGACCGGCGATGCGCCGAAGGATACCGCATTGACGGCCATCGCCGCCAGCATGCCGACCGGCGGCGCATAGCAGCCACATGCGAGCCTTCGCGGCATTGCGCGACGGCCCGGCATTGCCATTCCGTTCGGCATGATGCGTTCCCCCTTGCCCTCAGGCGATGACGCCGAGCTTCTTCAGGCTAGCGTCGACCCAGCTACGGTCGCTCTTGCCAGCCTTGATCGCCGCGAGCTGCCTGGTTTCGGCCTCGTGCTTCGCGGTCGTCGCTTTCAGCACTTCGGCGGTGTTTGCGAAGGGGATGCAGACGATCCCGTCACCGTCGCCGACGATGAGGTCGCCAGGCTCGATCACCATGCCGTCGATCGCGATCGGAACGTTGATCTCGCCAGGACCGTCCTTGTAGGGGCCGCGGTGGGTGACGCCGGCAGCGAAAATCGGAAACCGGCCGGCATGGATCGAGTCGTAGTCGCGGATCGAACCGTAGATCACCATACCGGCGATGCCGCGATGCTCCGCGTGCGCGGACATCATTTCGCCGATCAGCGAATTGGTCAGGTCGCCGCCGCCATCGACCACGATCACGTCGCCGGGTTCGGCGATATCGATCGCCTTGTGCAGCATCAGGTTGTCACCCGGCCGCGTCTTGACCGTAAAGGCCGGCCCGGCCAGCACGCCGCCCTCGTGCATCGGACGCAGCGACGCGCCGCCCGCCGTCATCCGCGACATCGAATCGCTGATATTGGCGACCGGCAGCGCGCTGAATTTCGACACCGTATCGGCGTCGACCTTGCGGGTTCGCTGCAGAATTCGAAATCCGATCAATGTCTCTCTCCCGTTTTTTATGGCGCCGGCAGTTTGACCTGCCGGCGCGTTTTGAGCCGCAATGGCTTTCAATTTGACACGTTTCCCTGACGCGAACCGGTTTCCACCCACGGATCAAGTCCGAGGGCATGCTTCGCTGGAAAACGCTCTAGCCGGTCGTGACCGCGGTCTCGAGGTCGGCCGGATCGACCTGCTTGTTGAGACTGACGCGCAGCTTGTCCTGATCGAGTTCACCCTCCCACCACGACACCACCACGCAGGCGACGCCGTTGCCGCACAGGTTGGTCAGCGCGCGGCACTCGCTCATGAACTTGTCGATGCCGAGCACGATCGCCATACCCGGCACCAGCCGCGGATCGACCACCGCCAGCGTCGCCGCCAGCGTGATGAAGCCGGCGCCGGTGATGCCGGACGCCCCCTTCGAGGTCAGCATCGCGACCAGCAGAATGGTGATCTGCTGACCGAGCGTCAGATCGAAGCCGAGCGCCTGGGCAATGAACAGGGTTGCCAGCGTCATGTAGATGTTGGTGCCGTCAAGGTTGAACGAGTAGCCGGTCGGCACCACGAGGCCGACGACCGACTTGGAACAGCCGAGCCGCTCGAGCTTTTCCATCAAGGACGGCAGCGCGCTTTCCGAGGACGACGTTCCGAGCACGATCAAGAGTTCGTCCTTGATGTAGGCCAGGAACTTGAAGATCGAGAAGCCGACCATGCGCGCGATCACGCCGAGCACGACGAACACGAACAGTGCGGCGGTGAGATAGAAGGTCGCGATCAACCCCATCAGGTTCAGGATCGCCCCGGTGCCGAACTTGCCGATCGTGAACGCCATGGCGCCGAACGCACCGATCGGTGCAGCCTTCATCACGATCGCAATGACGCCGAACACGGCGTGGGCGGCGTCATCGATGAAACTGCGGATCACATGGCCGCGTTCGCCGAGCCCCATGATCGCAAAGCCGAACAGGATCGAGAACAGCAGCACCTGGAGGATTTCGCCCTGCGCGAAGGCGCCGACCACGGTGTCGGGAATGATGTGCAGGAAGAAGTCGACGCTCTTCTGCGCCTCGGCCTGTTTAGCGAAGCCGGCGACCGCCTGTGCGTTCGCCCCCGCCCCGCCGAACCCCGAGCCGGGCTTGACGACATTGCCGACGACCAGCCCGATCAGCAACGCGAAGGTCGAGACGATCTCGAAATAGACCAGCGCCTTGATGCCGATGCGGCCGACCTTCTTGGCGTCCTGGATATGCGAGATACCGGATACCACGGTGCAGAAGATGATCGGCGCGATCACCATCTTGATCAGCTTGATGAAGCCGTCGCCGAGCGCCTTGATCCAGTCGTTGGTCGCGTAGGCAGGCTCGAGCCAGCCGAAAAGCGCACCGAGCACGATGGCAATCAGCACCTGAACATAGAGAACCCGGTACCAGGGCTTTGCCGCACGCACCGGTACTTCGGTCGCAATCGTTGCCGTCATGACGTTCACTCCCCCTCAGAAGTTTTCGGATTTTGTGCGCATTTGCCCGCGCTCTTGTTGGACCACAGCCAAAACATTTGGGCCAGCGGAGTCAATGGCATTGCTCCGCCGGCCACTGGTTCTGCACGTGACGGTTTCAGGCGCGCGGCGCGAACAGCCGCCGGAGCGCCGGCACCAGCGTGGCGCCGAGCGCGTTCTTGACCAGCGATGCCGCGATAAACGGCACGATGCCGACCAGCCAGGCCTTGTCGGCGCCAAGCTTCATGCCGAACGCCAGCCAGGCGAAGCCTGTGCCGAGAATGAGGACGTGTCCAATTCCCATCGCGACGAACAGCCACAACACCGACCGGTCCCAGCCGCGCTGGCTCAGCCAGCCCGTGGCAAACGCCGCCAGCACGAAACCATAAAGGTATCCCGCCGTCGGACCGACCAGCGGCGCGAGACCGCCGACGGGACCCGCAAACACCGGCAAGCCGATGGCGCCCTCGGCCAGGTAGGCGATCACGGTCGCACTGCCGAGCCGCCAGCCATAGGCGGCGCCGATCATCAGCACGACCAGCGTCTGCAGCGTCATCGGCACATAGGGCAATGGCAGATTGACCTTGGCCGACAAGGTCAGGAGCGCGGTACCCAGCGCCATCAGGATGGCGCCGCGCAAGGCGCGGAACGAGCGATCTTCGCGGCGCGGCCACAGCAACTCGGCTAGCGGAGAATGCCTGACGGCGGCGGGATCGGACATGGTGCTGGCGGGCAAGGATGGCTCTCCGGTTTGAAGTGGTGGGATGGCAGGATGGATCGATGACGGCCGGGCTCTAGCCGAGCCAGCGCGCGATGCGTGTCACCGCTTCGCGCATCTCGTCGGCCGAGCGCGCATAGGAGAAGCGCACGAAGGCGCGGCCATGGATCGGATCGAAGTCGACGCCCGGCGTTGCCGCGACATGGGCCTTTTCCAGCATGCGGCCAGCGAATTCAAAACTGTCCGACGTGAAGTCGGAAACGTCCGCATAGAGGTAGAACGCGCCGTCGGCGGGCAAGAACTTGGTGATGCCGGCTTTCGGTAGTCCATCGATCAGAATGCGGCGGTTCGCTTCGTAGCCGTGCTTGATCGCCTCCATCTCCTCCCGCCCTTCGAAAGCAGCTTCGGCGGCGATCTGCGACAGCGTCGGCACCGAGATCGACAGGTTCTGCTGCAGCCGTTCGATCGGCCGCACCAGCGGCTCCGGCACCACCATCCAGCCCACCCGCCAGCCGGTCATGCAGAAATACTTCGAGAACGAGTTGATCACGAGCGCCTGCGGCGAGAGCTCGGCGGCGGTGACGGCCGGAAACGCATAATCGAGGCCGTGATAGATTTCGTCGGAAATGAAGCGGATGCCCGCGCCCTCCGCCGCAGCGATCAGCCCGGTGAGCGCCTCGCGCGACATCATCGTTCCCGTCGGATTGGCGGGGCTGCCGACCAGCACGCCCTTCAGCGGCGTCTTGCGATGCGCCGCCAGCAACGCTTCGCCGGTCAGCGCATGACGCGTCTCGTTCGACGTCTCGATCAGCACCGGCTCGCAGCCGAGCGCGGTGAGGATATGGCGGTAAGGCGGATAACCGGGCACGGTCACGGCAACCCGGTCGCCGGGTTCGAACATCGACAGAAACGCCAGAATGAACCCGCCGGACGAGCCCGTTGTGACGACGATATGTTCGGGATCGACCGAACAACCGTAAGTATCGTGGTAGTGCCTGCTGATGCGCGTCCGCAGCGAGGGAATGCCGAGCGCCGAGGTGTAGTCGATCCGGGCCTCGTCGAGCGCGGCATGCGCGGCTGCGATCGCGACCTTCGGGGCGGAGGCCGCCGGCTGGCCGACTTCCATGTGAATGACATGCCCGCCCGCCGCTTCGATACGCGCGGCCGCCGCCATCACGTCCATCACCATGAACGGGGGAACATCGCTCCGCCGCGATGGCGTCAGCAGGGTTTTCACGCGGTCTCTAAGTGTCGCTTCGTGCATCGATTTCTGCTATTTGCGGGGGCTATCGCCGATATTGGGTTCCCGAACCGGTTACCGCCCCAGACTGGCCGCATTCGGTGGCTTGTTATAGCGTTTTCCGGCGAAGTGATACCGGTCCGCGACAAGAAAACGCTTTGAAACAACAGGCCTTGAAACAAGAGACTGCAGCCTGGTTCTGATCTAAGCAGAACCGAACCGGATCCCGGCCAATCCGCACACCAACCCATCTCCGACCGCCCCGACAAAAAGACCGCCCATGCTGCTTCGTATCACCTTTGCCAAGAAAACGCTGAAGCTGACCGCCCTGACGGTGGCGGTCGCGCTCACGGTCTCGCCGATGGCGGCACTCGCGCAAGAGGGCAAGGGTCCGTCGTTCCTGCGGGACACCGAGTCCGAGCAGTTGCTGCGCGAATATACCAGGCCGATCCTGCGCGCCGCCGGTCTGGAAAAGCAGAACATCCAGATGGTGATCATCAACGACAGCCAGTTCAACGCGTTCGTCGCCGACGGCCGCCGTATCTTCGTGAACTATGGCGCGATGATGCAGTCGGAGACGCCGAACCAGATCATCGGCGTGCTCGCCCACGAAACCGGTCATTTGGCCGGCGGCCATCTCGCCAAGATGCGCGAGCAGCTCGCGCAGGCGCAAACCCAGATGATCATCGCCATGCTGCTCGGCGCAGGCGCGATGGTGGCAGGCGCGCGAGGCGGCGCCGGCAGCGGCCTGACCAATGCCGGCGCGGCCGCGTTTTCCGCACCAGGCGAAATGATCAAGCGCAACCTGCTCTCTTATGTGCGCCAGCAGGAAGAAAACGCCGACAAGGCCGGCGTGAAGTTTCTGACCGCGACCGGTCAATCGGCCAAGGGCATGTACGAGACCTTCAAGCGGTTCACCGACGAGAGCCTGTTCGCGGCGCGCGGCGCCGATCCCTACGTACAGTCGCACCCGATGCCGGCCGAGCGCGTCCGCGCGCTGGAAGAGCTGGCGCGCTCGAGCCCCTATTGGGACAAGAAGGACGACCCTGCCCTGCAGATGCGCCACGACATGGCGCGCGCCAAGATTTCGGCCTTCATGGAGCGGCAGGAAACCGTGTACCGGCGCTATCCGATGTCCAACACCAGCCTGCCCGCCCGCTATGCGCACGCCATCACCACCTATCTGCATGGCGACCTGCGTAGCGCGATCGCCCAGATCGACGGCCTGATCGCGCTGCAGCCCGGCAACCCCTATTTCTACGAGGTACGCGGCCAGGCGCTGCTGGAAGGCGGCAAGCCGGCCGAGGCCATTGCGCCGCTCCGCAAGGCGGTGCAGCTCTCCAATAACGCGCCGCTCATCGAGATGTTACTTGGGCAGGCCCTGGTAGCGGCTAATAATACCGCCAACACGGACGAGGCGATCTCGATTCTGCGCGCGGCGGTGGCCCGCGAGTCAGAAGCACCGCTCGGCTACATGCAGCTCGCAATGGCCTATGGGCGCAAGGGGGACTACGCCCAGGCCGATCTCGCATCGGCGCAGGCCGCCTATCTCCGCGGCGACAACAAGACCGCCCGCGACCTCGCTTCAAGGGCAAAGACCCGCTTTGCGATCGGGACCCCGGGATGGGTCAAGGCTGACGACATTGTGAGCGCGAAGCCGCTGCCGGGCCAGAGGAGCAACTAGAAGTAAACCGCGTAGATCGAGATACAACCGAACCGAAATTGAAACGTATTCCAAGAGCCGGCTTCACGACACCGCCGGGAACTCGCCGCAAAAGGATTAGCTGATGCCCTCGTTCCGTTTCCTCGCTCCCGCACTGCTGGCGCTCGCGCTCGGCAGCGCCCCGCTGCCCGCCTCGGCACAGAGCTTCTCCGACACCCAGCGCGGCGATATCGAGAGCATCGTCCGGAATTATCTGATTGCGCACCCGGAAGTGCTCGAAGAGGCGATGGCCGAACTGTCGAAGCGCCAGTCGGCGGCGGAAGCCGAAAAGCACGAGGCCAGCGTCTCCCAGAACGCCGATGCGATCTTCAATTCGCCGCGCGGCGTCACCCTCGGCAACAAGGACGGCGACGTCACCTTCGTCGAGTTCTTCGACTACAATTGCGGCTACTGCAAACGCGCGATGGCCGACATGATCGAGCTGATGAAGGCCGATCCGAAGCTGAAGGTCGTGCTGAAGGAGTTTCCGGTGCTGAGTGCCGGCTCGGTTGAAGCCGCCCAGGTCGCGGTTGCCGTGCGCATGCAGGACCCGACCGGCAAGAAATATCTCGACTTCCACCAGAAGCTGCTCGGCGGCCGGGGCGCGGCCGACAAGGCGCGCGCGATGGCCGTTGCCAAGGAGGTCGGCCTCGACATGGGCAGACTGGAGAAGGATCTGGCAAGCGCCGAGGTCAAGAACACGCTCGAGGAAAACTTCAAGCTGGCAGAAGCCATGGGCATGAACGGGACCCCGAGCTACGTGATCGGCAAGCAGGTCGTGATCGGCGCGGTTGGCGTCGACAGCCTCAAGGAAAAAATCGGCGTCGCCCGCTGCGGCAAGACGACCTGCTGACGCCTCGCCTATCCAACGAAACGTCGAAAAGGCCGGCACTCGAGCCGGCCTTTTTGTTTGCGGCAATCTCCGGCAAAGCGGTTCATCACGCGTTCATCAAACCAGCCCCGCAAAGCGAGCTTGCACAAAACAAAGTCGATGGAACCGCAGATCGCAGGGAACATCGACCACCTCACCCCGTTGTCGGGCGGGCAATGCAAATACGTGAGGAGAACTTCGAATGACTAATCGCTTTTTGATTTCAGTGGCTGCGGCGGCGCTGATCGCCGGAACCGGTTTCGCCAACGCGCAGGGCACGAGCCGTGAAGGCGGCGCTGCTGCGGGTGGTGCCGCAACTCAGCAGACCGCGCCTTCGTCGGAGCGCGCCGCTCCGTCCGGCGCCGTGAACCATGACTCGGGCGCCGTGAAGGGTGCTGAATCGCCTGGCATGAAGGGCTCTGAAAAGTCCGGCATGAAGGCGGAATCCAACGAGAAGATGCCGGCCGCCAAGAGCGCTCAGGACACCAAGATGGACACCAAGGGTGAGAAGTCAAAGAGCATGAGCTCGGAGAACGACTCGACCAAGGGCGGCATCAAGGCCGAGGGCTCCAAGACAGAAGGCACCAAGGCCACGGAAGGTACCAAGGCCAACGGCAACATGAACGCCGAAACCAAGGGCGGCATGGAAGGCAAGTCGCAGACCACGACGGGCAACGCCGCCACGTCGGCGACCGCGGCGCCGCCGGCCGAGAAGCGCACGCAGATCGTTTCCGCCATCAAGTCGGAGAAGATCGAGGAGACTACCAACGTCAACTTCAACATTTCGGTTGGCGCCACCATCCCCGGCAACGTCCGGTTCCATCCGCTGCCGGCCCGGATCGTCGAGATCTATCCGGAGTGGCGTGGCTATGACGTGATCTTCGTGCACGGCCGGTACATCATCGTCCGCCCGCAGACGCATGAGATCGTCTACATCATCGAAGGCTAACCGGCTTTCGCGACAGCGAGGCTTGGCCGTCAAGGCTTTGGGGTGGGCAGAAATGCCCACCCCTTTTGCGTGTGGGGTTACGCCGTCGCCAGGCCAACCCTAAATATTGGTTAATCAATGATTTCCGTAGGTTCCACAGGGCTTTTTACCAACTGGATGAGGCCTTTGGCAGGTCTCCCGAAGGGCCACAAGGCTTCCCCTTGGCCGCGTTGTTACCTATAACCCCGCGACCAACCCGCCCCCATTCAACGGAATCCGATGGCCCAAGCTTCCGCCGCACAAGCCTCCGCCGCGACGATCTACGTGCTCAACGGTCCTAACCTCAATCTGCTGGGGACCCGGGAGCCCGAAACCTACGGCCACGCGACGCTGGCCGATGTCGAAAAGCTGTGCGCGGAGACGGCCGCGCATTTCGGCCTCAAGGCCGATTGCCGGCAGTCGAACCGCGAAGGCGAGTTGATCGATTTCATCCACGAGGCCCGCGAGAAGAAGGCGGCCGGCATCATCATCAACGCCGGCGGTTATTCGCACACCTCGATTGCACTGCACGACGCGATCGTCGGGGTCAAAATTCCGACCGTTGAAGTGCACGTCAGCAACATTCACGCCCGCGAGGATTTTCGGCATCATTCCTTCACCGCCAGGGCCGCCTTCGCGTCGCTGTGCGGCTTCGGGATCGATGGCTACCGGCTCGCCATCAACGGTCTTGCCGCCAAAATCGGCGCCAAAGCGAAAACCTGACACCAGACCACCGACACCAAAGCCTGACGCTTCAGCCGTCACCCACATCGAGAATTCCGGATCAAGAGCATGGCGCGCCAGCCCGAAAACAAAGCAGCGGACAAATCATCCGCAAACTTCAAAAGCGACGACAGTGCGCTCATCCGCGAGCTCGCCTTGTTGCTGGATGAAACCAGCCTCACCGAAATCGAGATCGAGCGCGCCGGCCTGCGGGTGCGTGTGGCGCGCAACGTCACCATGACGGCTTCGATGCCGGCGAATTTCCAGGCGCCGGCTTCCGTTGGCGCCGGCGCATCCGTGACGCCTGCCGCCGTCGCCGATATGGCCAAACACCCGGGCGTCGTGCCCTCGCCGATGGTCGGCACCGCGTACTGGTCGCCGGAGCCCGGCGCCAAGCCGTTCATTGAGGTCGGCAGCAAGGTATCGGCCGGGCAGACGCTGCTGATCATCGAAGCGATGAAGACGATGAACCAGATTCCCTCGCCGCGCGCGGGCACCGTGACGCAAATTCTCGTCGAGGACGGCCAGCCGGTCGAATTCGGCGAGCCGCTGGTAATTATTGAATAGCGAATGGCGAATGGCGAATAGCGAATAGGGAAGAAAAACCCCGTTCGCTACTCGCCACTCGCTACTCGCGCCTTCGCTAGGACACCATGTTCGACAAGATTCTCATCGCCAATCGCGGCGAAATCGCCCTGCGTGTCTTGCGCGCGTGCAAGGAACTCGGCATCTCGACGGTTGCCGTGCATTCCACGGCAGACGCCGATGCGATGCATGTGCGCCTTGCCGACGAAAGCGTCTGCATCGGACCGCCGCCGTCGAAGGACAGTTATCTCAACATCCCGGCGCTGCTCGCGGCCTGCGAGATCACCGGCGCGGACGCCGTGCATCCCGGCTACGGCTTCCTGTCCGAGAACGCCCGGTTTGCCGAAATCCTCGCCGAGCACAATCTGCATTTCATCGGCCCGAAGGCCGAACATATCCGCCTGATGGGCGACAAGATCGAAGCCAAGAAGACCGCCAAGCGGCTCGGCATTCCGGTAGTGCCGGGCTCCGACGGCGGGGTCGGCCCCGAAGACGACGCCATGGCGATTGCCAAGGCGATCGGCTTCCCCGTGCTGGTGAAGGCAGCCGCCGGCGGCGGCGGACGCGGCATGAAGGTTGCGCACACTGCCGACGAATTGATGATGGCGCTGTCGACCGCCTCCAACGAGGCCAAGTCGGCGTTCGGCGACGCCTCGGTCTATCTCGAGAAATACCTGCAGAAGCCGCGCCACATCGAAATCCAGGTGCTGGGTGACGGCCGCGGCGGCGCCATCCATCTCGGCGAGCGCGACTGCTCGCTGCAGCGCCGGCATCAGAAGGTGTGGGAAGAAGGCCCCTCGCCGGTTCTGTCGGCGGCGGCCCGCGCCAGGATCGGCGCGACCTGCGCCAAGGCGATGCAGGACATGAAATACCTCGGTGTCGGCACCATCGAGTTCCTGTACGAGGACGGCGAGTTCTATTTCATCGAAATGAACACCCGTATCCAGGTCGAGCATCCGGTGACCGAGATGATCACCGATATCGACCTCGTGCTGGAGCAGATCCGCATCGCCGCCGGCGGCGACCTGCCCGCGACGCAGGATGAGATCACCATTATCGGCCACGCCATCGAATGCCGCGTCAACGCGGAAAACCCGCAGACCTTCCGCCCCTCGCCCGGCAAGATCACCCAGTTTCATCCGCCGGGCGGTCTCGGCGTGCGGATCGATTCCGCAGTCTATCAGGGCTACGTCATCCCGCCTTATTACGACTCCCTCGTCGGCAAGCTGATCGTGCACGGCAAGACCCGCGCCGAATGCCTGATGCGGCTGCGCCGGGCGCTCGACGAGATGGTGGTCGACGGCATCGAGACCACCCTGCCGCTGTTCAGGGCACTGGTCCGCGAGCCCGGCATCATCGACGGCGACTACCATATCCATTGGCTGGAGCAGTACCTCGCCGGCCAGGCGGCGGAAGGCAAGACTTCCTGAAAAAGCCGGGACGCGCGGAACCAACCGCTTGGTGCATGCGTTATGGGCGCTATTGGGGTCCATTCCGCTAGGGGTAACTTGTTCCATTCGTTCATAATGCGAGGCCATTGTGACGGCTGATGCCCGGCGCCGTCGCACCGTGGGACAGATTGTGCTGCTTACCGCGGCACTTTTGGTGCTGGTCGCCATCAGCACGTCCTCGATCCTGCTGGTCAACAAATCACGCCGGGACAACGGCTGGGTCGTGCACACCGTCGAGGTGGAAAACCAGCTCTCCACCCTGCTGCTGCAGATTCGCCGGGCCGAGAGCGCCGCGCGCGGCTATCTGCTGACCTCCGAGCCGCGTTTTCTGGTGGAGCACGAAGCCGCCGTTGCGACCATCGTTCCCGACGTCGACAAGCTGATGCAACTGACCGGCGACAACTCCGTTCAGCGCGAGAACGTCAAACGGCTGCGGCCCCCGGTCGAGGCCCGGCTGGCGGAATTTGCCAAGGCGGTCGATTTCGTCAAACGCAACGATACCGCCGGCGGCGTCGCGATGCTGCGTGAGGCTGGGGCCAGCGATTCGGTCCGGAAAATCGCCGAGGTCGCGGGCGCGATGCGCGCCGAGGAAGACGGCCTGTTCGCGATGCGCACGACGACCGCCGACCGCACCCAGCAACTGGCCTCGATCGTGACGGTGGCGGGTTCGGGCCTCGTGGTCGCGCTGGCCGGCATTTCGATCCTGCTGGTGCGGCGCTCGGCGCGCGCCCGCGACGAGGCCGAAAGAAAATTGCGCGACAATAACATCAACCTCGAAACCACGGTCGACGAGCGTACTGCCGACCTGCGCGAAGCCAATGAGGAAATCCAGCGCTTCGCCTATATCGTCAGTCACGATCTGCGCTCGCCGCTGGTCAACATCATGGGCTTCACCAGCGAACTGGAGGAATTGCGCGGCGACATCTTCAAGCGCATTGCGGCGCTCGCCCGCCTGCAATCCGCCGTCCCCCAGGCCCCCGATAACGCAACCGATACCGCCGAACCCGCGCTCGAAGGCGCCGACAGACAGCTCTCGCAGGATTTCACCGAGGCGCTGGGCTTCATCAAATCGTCGATCGGCAAGATGGACCGGCTGATATCGGCCATCCTCAACCTGACCCGCGAAGGGCGGCGCGAATTCAAGCCGGAGCGCATCGATACGAGCGAACTGATCGAAGGCATCGTTTCGACGGTCGCGCATCAGGCCGCGGAAGCCGAGGCGCAGATACGGATCGGCCCGCTGCCCAATATCGTCAGCGACCGGCTGGCGCTGGAGCAGATCTTCTCCAACCTGATCGACAACGGGCTGAAATATCTGAAGAGCGGCGTGCCCGGCGACATCCATATCCGCGGCCGGACCAAGCTCGGCTTTGCGATCTACGACATCACCGACAACGGCCGCGGCATCGACCCCAAGGACCATCAGCGCATCTTCGATCTGTTCCGTCGCGCCGGAACCCAGGACAGGCCCGGCCAGGGCATCGGCCTCGCCCATGTCCGCGCGCTGGTCCGGCGGTTAGGCGGCACCATGTCGGTCGCATCGGAGCTTCATCAGGGCAGCACGTTTACGGTCACGCTGCCGATCAATTGGAACACCAGTAACCGGAACAGAGAAGCATGAGTAATCCAGTCACCATCATCATGATCGAAGACGACGAGGGCCACGCCCGGCTGATCGAGCGGAATATCCGGCGATCGGGTGTCAACAATGAGATCGTGCCGTTCACCAACGGTACAGACGCGTTGAACTACCTGTTCGGCAAGGACGGGACCGGCCTCGGTCACAAGGGCAACGCGCTGCTGATCCTGCTCGATCTCAATCTGCCCGATACGACCGGCATCGATATTCTCAAGCGGGTCAAGGAAAACAAATACCTCAAGGCGACCCCGGTCGTGGTGCTGACCACCACCGACGACTCCCAGGAAATCAAGCGTTGCTACGAACTCGGTTGTAACGTCTACATCACCAAGCCGGTGAACTACGAAAGCTTCGCCAACGCCATTCGCCAGCTCGGCTTGTTCTTTTCCGTCATCCAGGTACCGCCAGCCGCCACATGACCCCAGCGACGCCGACACTGCTGTATATCGATGACGACGCGGGCCTCGCGCGGCTGGTTGAGCGCGGGCTGACGCGCGCTGGCTTCAAGGTCGTGCATGCGGCCGGCGGCGAGCAAGGACTGGCGCGGCTGGCGCAGGGCGGCATCGACGCCATCGCACTCGACCAGTACATGCCCGGCCTCGACGGCCTGGAGACGCTGGAGCGGATTCTCGCCATACCGGGCGCGCCACCGGTGGTGTTCGTCACGGCTTCGCAGGATTCGGCAATCGCGGTCACCGCGCTGAAGGCGGGCGCGGCCGACTATCTGGTCAAGGATGTGCAGGGCGAATTCATTCCGCTGCTGCAGGTCGCCGTCAACGGCGCGCTCCGGCAGGCGGCGATGCAGCGGGCCCGCGACGAGGCCGAGGCCGAGGTCCACGCCTCCCGCGATCGCTACGCAGCGCTGGCGGCCGAGCGCGAGGTGCTGCTGCGCGAGGTCAACCACCGCGTCGGCAACAGCCTGCAGATCATTGCATCGCTGTTGCACCTGCAGGCCAATTCCGCGACCCAGGACGACGTCAAGGCGGCGCTGACGAACGCGATGGGACGCGTCGCCGCGGTGGCGCAGGTACACCGCCGGCTCTACACCTCGCACGACCTCAAGAGTGTGTTGCTGAATCAATATCTCGAAGCGCTGCTGGAAGACCTCAGGCGTTCGGCCGAGGGCAATAAGATGTCGCGGCTGACGCTCAAGGCCGAACCGATCGAGATCGATCCGGATCGCGCGGTCGCGATCGGCATCATCGTCAACGAGCTGGTCATGAACGCCGTTAAATATGCTTATCCCGACGGCGCCGGCCCGATCCATGTCGAGCTCGCATCTGACGGTGACGACATCGTCCTGGCAATCGCCGACGACGGCGTCGGCCTCAACGTCAAGACCGACCCGCGCTCCACCGGTATGGGCCAGCGTATCGTCAGCGCCATGGCGTCCAAACTGGAAGCCGATGTCGAACGCGATCCCGCCCATAGCGGCACAAGGATCGTGCTGCGTTTCAGCCGCGTCAATAAATTGGTGGCGCCGAAATCGGCCAGCGCCGCGGCGAGCTAGAGTGGATATAGATCGTCCAGGGCAATTCTTCTGACGATCATCTGGGTTAGGTCAGGCCAGCTGCCCTAATATGCATGCCTGCCGGTCTCCCGTGCAAATACGGATTCCTCAACCTTCGGTCTCAGATTACTGATTTGAACAACGTTTGTTTCTCCAGGCCGTTTTCTTGACGTGCGGAATGAAGTGGTGAAGCAAAATCTTGCGGTGGCACCGCACGATTGAACGCCGGCACCATCGTCATACCAGAGAATGAATAGTGCCCAGATTATTTTGCGTTCGCCGCTTTTGTCGGCCAATCGCCACCGCATATCACGATGCGTCTAACGGTGAGCTGAGAGTTGGGTAGCGGGAGAATCCCGGAGGGTTCTTTCGACAATCGATTGTCGGAGGTTACCCGCCAACGAGCAAGGTTGCCCTTCGTAGCAGACCGCCAAAGGTTTCTTATGAATCACGACCTGAATATTCCAATCGATATCGTTCGATCGGTCATTGTGATCGCCGAAACCGGAAGCATATCGAAGGCCGCCGATCGTTTAAACCTGAGCCAGCCGGCTCTCAGCTCTCAACTCAAACGAATTCAGGGCATCCTCGGCTGCGAGCTGTTTACGCGGACCGCGAACGGATCCTTATTGACCGAGGTAGGGAAACTGTTCGTCGAACAGGGCCGCCGCATCATTGAAGCCAACGACCAGATCCTGCGTATTGGCGGCCGGACACTTCGCCAGGAACCAACTCGCCTGGGCATCAACAATCTCTATATCAAGGAGATATTCAAATGCCTGTCAGCCGAGGCGCTGTCGAACGTCATCATCCAGGGCGGCAACTCCGGCGAGATAGCCAAGGGCCTGACTGAAGGATACATCGACATCGGCTGTTTCTTCGCTTCCATGGAACTGGCGGATCAAGTCTCGAACATGATCGTCAACGAGGCGGAAGAACGGTTTGTCTGGGTTAGGTCGAAGGACTTTGTCTTAAGTCCGGGGGCGCCGATCCCGCTCCTGAGCCATCCCGGCAATTTGACGGATTCGCTGATGATCCGGGCACTCACAAACAAGGGAATACAGTATCGGATTGCGTTCAACAGCGCGGACAATCTCGCAAGAACCGCCGCCGCCGAAGCCGGAATTGGCATTACGGCTTTTCCCGCTCGAATCGATCCCTCACCATTGATCTGCGCCCGGGAGTACTATCTTCCCGAGCTTACGCCGCTAAAATCCCTGCTTTGCGTTCGGCAAAACTTCGATGCCGGCACGAACCTGCTTGAGGCGCTCTCCGCCCAGCTCTTTGGCGACGGAGCTCGGACGAAATCAGGCAACAAAAAGTAAAATAGGTTCGGCAACGATTGGAGCATCCAGAGCTGACGTGCCTCGTTTGGCGCTCGCAGGCTCTTCATCCGATCATCTGCAGCCACGGCAGCACGATCAGCAGCAACCCGGCAAAATAGATCACGCCGAAGATCAGGCCGAACTTCCAGAAGTCGCCCTTCCCGATGTAACCGCTGCCGTAGTACATCGGCGCGGGTCCGGTGGCATAGGGCGAGATCACCCCCATCAGGCCCAGCGAATAGACGCATAGCAGCGTCAGCGTCGGGACCGACAGGCCGGGAATGCTGGTGCCGACCGCGAGCACCACCGGCAACACCGCGGCGGTATGCGAGGTGATGCTGGAAAAGAAGTAGTGGACCCAGAAGAAGAACGAGACCAGCAGGATCATGCCGGTCAGCGGGCTCATCGTTGCCAGCGGTTTTGCAAATCCCTCCGCCACCCATTTGATGAAGCCGATTTCGTTGAGGCCGGACGACAGCGTGAGCAGCGAGGTGAAATAGAAAAACACCTCCCAGGCGGCCTTTTCGCGGACGATGTCGTCGAAGTCGATGACCCCGGTCACGAGCATCAGCGAGATCACGACAAACACCACCATGGTCGGGTTGATGAAATTGGATCCGAGAAACGGCAGGCTGATGGTCGGATTGGAGCCGCAGATCCACAGGAACATCGCCAGCAGCACCAGCACCGACATGATCTGTTCGTTGCGCGACATCGGTCCCATCGCCTTGAGCTCGCCCGCGCTCCATTCGACGATTTCGGGACTTTCCTTCACCTCCGGCCGGCACACCAGGTAGCTCAGCAGCGGCACGACCACCAGCAGCAGGATGCCGAGCGGTGCGAAACCCGCGAACCATTGCGACCAGCCGACATCGACGCCGACGATCTTCTTGGCGATCGAGAGCGCCGCCGCATTCGGCGCCAGCGCCGTCAGGAACAGCGAACTCGTCACCGCTGTGGTCGCGAACGCCGTCCACATCACATAGGTGCCGATCTTGCCGGCGGTCGGCCCGGGTTCCGAGCCGTAGATCCGCGGAATGTTGCTGACGATCGGATAGACCGTACCGCCGCTACGCGCGGTGTTGGACGGCGTCGCCGGCGCCAGAACCAGATCAGAAAATGCCACGGCATAACCGAGCCCGATGGTGCTGCGGCCGAGCTTGTGGACCAGCAACAGCGCCAGCCGCCGGCCGAGGCCGCTCTTGCGGTAGCCGATCGAGAACACGAAGGCGCCGACGATCAGCCACACCGTGCTTTCGGAGAACCCGCCCAGCATCCAGCGCAGCGACTTGTTCGGATCGTGTTCGACATAGCCCATGACGCCAGCCGCCGTCAGGCCGATGATACCGACCGCGCCGACCGGCATCGATTCCAGGATCAGGCCGGTGATGACGGCCGCGAATATCGCAAAATAGTGCCACTGATCGGCGTTGAGGCCGGCCGGAACCGGCACCAGATAGAGCGCAAGCCAGACCGCAAGCGGCGCGATGGTCTTCCAGGTCATGTTCACGGATGCCCCTCTTGTTTTCCCCGGACGGCATTCACGCGGCCCCGATGTTCGGGTCGCACTGCCGTTTTTTTTGGAAACGTAGCATAGGCCCTCGGCGTCCTGCTATCCTCGGCCCATGACATCGCGCGACTCCGCCGCTTCCGAAATCACGCCCGAGGTGCTGCTGCGGGCCTATGCCTGCGGCATCTTCCCGATGGCCGAGAGCGCCGACGATCCGACGCTGTTCTGGGTCGAACCGGAGCTGCGCGGGGTGATCCCGCTCGACGGGTTCAACATCGCCTCGCGGCTGGCCCGCACCGTGCGTTCCGACGCTTTCAGCGTCACCGTCGACACCGCGTTCAAGGCCGTCATTGCCGGCTGCGCCGCGCCGCAACCCGGCCGCGACGACACCTGGATCAACAAGCGCATCCGCGATCTCTATGTCGGGCTCTACGAGCTCGGGCACTGCCACAGCGTCGAGGTGTGGCAGAATGACGCGCTGGTCGGCGGGCTCTACGGCGTCAGCCTCGGCCGTGCCTTCTTCGGCGAGAGCATGTTTCATCATGCCCGCGACGCTTCCAAGGTGGCGCTGGTGCACCTGGTGGCGCGGCTCAACGCCGGCGGGTTCGAATTGCTCGACACCCAATATGTCACCGAGCATCTGCGCAGTTTTGGCGCGGTCGAAATCCCGCGGCGGCGCTATCGGGCGATGTTGGACAGGGCGATCGCGGGCGAGCCGGCGGATTTCATGCGATTGCCGGCCAGCATCAGCGGCACCGACGCGCTGGCGATCATCGCCGAGCGCGGCTAGGCCGCGTGTCCCGGACGCGGCGCAGCGCACTTGCGGTGCGCCGCAGAGTCGGGACCTAGAGTCTTACGAAGTTTGTAGATCCCGGGTCTGCAGCGCACCACTTCGTGCTGCGCAGCGCCCGGGACACGGCCCTAGTTATTCCCGAACAGGCCGCCGAACAGCCCACCCGGCCGCTGTTGCGGCGGAGGTGGCGGCGGGGGCTGCTGCTGGAATTGCGGCTGCGGGGCTTGCTGCGGCCGCGGCGCGGCCTGCTTCGGCGGCGGACGCTTCTGCGCCACCGGCGGCGGTGCCGGCGGCTTCGGCGGATCGGGCTGCGCGCTGACGATGGTCTGGTCGGGGACTTTGCAGTCGGTCAGCCAGATATCGTAGATCGGATGCTCGACACCATGCAGGCCCGGGCTTGCGGCATACATCCAGCCGGAGAAAATCCGCTTCACCTCGCCCTGCAGCGTGATCTCGTCGACCTCGACAAAGGCGTCGGTATTGGCGGCTTCGGTCGATGGGCGGGTGTAGCACGCATCGGTCTTCACGCGCAGTGCGCCGAACTGCACGGTCTCGCCGATATCCTCGTCGAAATTGATGATGCGCCCGGTGATCTTGTCGAGACCCGAGAAGCTCGCCTTCTTGTTGGTGATCTTGGTCGCCGGCGGCTCGGACACGACTTCGTCGCCGGGCTGCAGGGTCGCCGGTGCGCCCGGCACGCTCTTGGGCTGCTTCTGCCCGGGCGGCAATCCCGGCAACGGATTGGCGGACGGCGGCGCATTGGCAACGGCGGGAGCGCCCGGCTGCGGCGGTGCCACCGCAATGCCCGGCGGTGTGTTCTGCGGAATCACCGTGGTACCAGGCGGCGGCGCCAGCGGCTGCGATTGCACGCTTCCGGGCGCAGGCACGCCCTGCCCGGGCGGCGGCCGGTTCGGGGTCGGCAACAGCCGGCCGCGCGGCAGTTCCGGCACTTCCTCGTCGTCGTCGGGCGCTTGCTGCGGCGGCTGGTTGCCACGCGGAATGGCGCCGGGCGGGCGCGGCGCGGGATCGGAAAAAATATTGCCGATCTGCGCCTGCGCCACAGGCGCAAGCGTGATGGTCGAGGCGGCAAGCAGGGCCGCAAAACCGGTCAGGGCAATGGTTCGAAACATTCTCGCGCGGCTTTAAAGGCGAATCGGGCTCGCGACATAGTACAGACAATATCCGCCGCTCGCGTACCCACCGGTTAACACGCCGAATACGGCGGGTTTACGACGTCAGATTTTTCTGTAGCAATATCAATGCATCTGATGTCGGCTGTTCGCATCTCGTTCCACCCTTTTCGGGACGTTTCTGGTACGAAACTGGTACGCGAACAAACCCGCCTTCCCCAGATTTATTGACCCTACCTCATGGAGAAGACGATGACCACGCAGAGTTGGCGCACGCCTGTCGCAGCCTTGATCCTGGTTGTGACAACCGCCGCAGCGTTCGCCGAGACCCCCTACCCGAGGCCGACCCGCGACGGCCGGGATCGCATCCAGCGGACCGGGGCCTGTCCCACCGGATACGTCGGATCTGGCGACAAGTGCGAGGCGCTCCACGCCGATACCCCGCGCGCCTACCCGAAGATCAAGGGGGCCGCCTGCCCCTCTGGCACGTTCGCCAGCGGCGATGCCTGCAAGGCGTTTCGATGACCGAGACGCTCGATCTGTTCGCCTACACCAAGGTGAGTGGTGGCACGTCGCTCGCCGATCTGGATTGGCACGCGAGAAGAATTGTCGTGGCGTCGTACCTCTACTATAGGCACGACCTATCGATGATGCCGGACCATGAGTTCGACAACATCTGTCAGGTCGTCGCCGATGGATGGCGCGGGCTATCCCCGCTCCGGCAGTTCATGCTGGAGTCGCCTGGCGCAATCCGGGCGAGCGGCTTCCATGTGAAGGTGACGTGGATGGCGGAAGCTGGAGCGTTCGCCTGGATGCGAGAGAACCGGCAACGAGAGAACGTCGATCGAGGTCCGGTCAGCCAATGGAACTTCGATAAGACACACCAGGTTCACTGGGCAGGACTCGCGGCACCATAAGAAACGAGGATGACAATGACGAGGCCGAAAGCGCCATGCAACGATCAGACCGCCGAACAGCTTGAGGCTTACTACCGAAAGGTCAAGCCCGGTGATGTTGCGGTCATCCGATGCACGCAGGGGAATGTCCTACGTTACCTGCTCGATAAGGTCACGGATACAACTCCGAAGAGCGGCAGGGTCTACGTCGAGAAGGGCGACGCTTGGGCCGGCCAGGGCTTTTACATGAAGAGCGGCAAGAGCACCGACGCCCCAACGGGACAGTCAAACTTGGTCGTTCCCACCGACGAGGTCATGGCGTGGATCAAGGATCATCCGGAGAAGCCCGGCCTCGGTCATGCGGTCATGTCATACGAGTGGGATTGGGATTTCACCCCTCCGGGACAGCGGACGGGAAAGAACCGCTCAAGCTTCACCAGCGGTCGGGCGCGGCAGGCAGTCATCGATAGGATGGTGAAAAAGAAACAATGAGCGGAAAAGCTGACGTTGCGTTCGTGTCCTGCGTGAAGACGAAGGCCAATCGCCCGATGCCGGCAAAAGACTTCTACCTGTCGCCATGGTTCCGATTGGCCCGGCGGTATGTCGAGAAGAACGCGCATCGCTGGTACATTTTGTCGGCCGCGCACGGCTGCATCCACCCGGAGGACATCATCGATCCGTATGACGTGACCCTCAACGGGGCTAGTGCCGCGGACCGAGGCTACTGGGCGGTGGTGGTGAGAGATCAGTTCGACAAGCTTGGACCGAATCTGTCGGGCGAGCGAGCGATCATCTTTGCCGGTCTCAATTACCGGCGCGACCTGATCTCTCCGCTGCTGCGGACCTTCGACGAAGTACAGGTTCCAATGGAAGGCCTGAAGATGGGTCAGCAGCTGAGCTGGCTGACAAAACATAATGACCAGGGGTGAGTAGCGAGGCTACCGCCTTTTTGCAAAATAGGATGATGAAATGAACTTCAAGAAACTGATGATCATGGCAGCCATAACTGCTGTTCCGTCTATAGCTCTGGCGGTCGATTCGAAGACCCCCGAGCTGGACAAGGTGACCATGGCAATGAAGGAGGCTCTCTGGAAAAAGGGGCTCAGCACGTCGCCAACCAGCATTAACATAGCGGCGCAATTTTCCTTACTGAACGAACTTTGCGGTCGCACCTATATGGAAGATGAAGTGCCGTTTCAGTTGAAGATGGCGTCGGTGGAAGCCCCAGCTCCGGTTATCCAGGCCTACTACGACGTCTTCAAGAGGAAGATGCGCGAGTCGCTGATGGCCAATCCCACCGAAGCAGCCGCATTTTGCAAATAGGAGACGGGATATGCAGCGCAAGATGAAACTGGCAATCATGATCGTGTTGACATCGCTATCGGTAACCGACGCGCGAGCCCTGGTGCGGATTGGCCCCGCAGCTCAGGCTGAAGCGGTGACGGACGCGGCTTACAATCATTCGGTCTTCACTGAAGTTATGAACGCCGCTAACTTCTGCCCCCTCATGGTGGACATGAAAAAGTGGGACGAAAAAATGCCCGCGGGCGTCATGGCCATTGTGAAGGCCTTCAACGTCACGGAGCAAGGTGATGCCTGGTACGGAAAACGGTCCGACGAGTTTCAGGCCAACCCGGCCAAGGAGTGCGCCGAGGCTGAGAAAACCTACGGTCCGGCTGGCATGCGATTGATGAAGAGGAAGTGATGGCGAAGAGGAAGGCAAAGTTCAGCAGGCAGGAATACGCGGGACTGATCCGGAGCGGCTCGATCGAGGTCACATGCGGGAACTGCGGGACAAAGATGCAGCCGGATAAGGATGATTGGGTCTCTTGCCCGAAGTGCCAAAAGGAACTGGGTGAGTGGGACAAGTTCGACTTCAAGAAGTCGGTCATCATCGGTCGGAAGCATTGATGCCAGCGCCCCGGGTCTACAACAAACACCACGGCGATGCGCCGGCCGCCGCCGTCTACATCGGGCGCGGATCTCCGTACGGGAATCGGTTCGTCATCGGAGCTGACGGCGACCGCGACCAGGCCTGCAATCGGTTCGAGTGCGAGCAGCTTCCCGACATGGACGTGAACGGGCTGACAGGGCGAGACCTGGTTTGCTTCTGCGCGCCGCATCGCTGCCACGGCGACTCCATCCTGCTGATGGCGAACCATCGCGTCCTGGTTTTTGGTGGCCGGGATTTCAGTGACAGAAGATGGCTGTACGACGTTCTGGACGCCGCCCATGAGCGCAGGAAGATCACCTGCATCGTAGAGGGGGAGATGTCGGGAGCTGACAGACTGTCTCGAGAATGGGCTGATAGCCGCAACGTGGCGGTCGATCCCTATCCGGCTGATTGGGACAACATCGAGCGCGATGGCGCCTTGGTCAGAAGGAACAGCCGCGGCAAGCTTTACGATGCTGCCGCGGGTCCATTTCGTAACACTCAAATGCTACGCAACGGTCGTCCGGATACGGCCTTCGGATTCCCAGGCGGAAAGGGAACTAGGGATATGTCGAAACAGTGCCTTGAGTATGGTCTGACACCGACGCTTTTCGGATTGAGGTGAGCCATCGTGGCGAAAGCAGCCATGGGAGTGCCACCGACACCACGAGGTTGATCAGAGTGTAGGCGCACTCCTCCAAAGTCGGAAGCGAAGGTGTCATGACAGGGGCCTGGAACGAGAAATTATACAGCACCATCACGACTAGGCTGGCTCCGATTGCCGGCCACCTCCCGAATTGTAGCGCTATCGCCGTCACCGCCAGAGTAAAAATGATAGCCGGTTCGGAGCCGGCAACGAGCTGTTGCATCCCCATCGCAACTGGGGTTGCAATGCCGACTACAGCCAAGACGGTCAGAATGATCTTGCTAAGCTTCGTCGGATCGACCTTTGACGCATTTGTATCGAACGTCGAAGCAATCCTCGCCGGCAGCGTCCTGAACGCACCAAGCTTCAAACGATCTCGCACCGGCTGATCGAGGTTGATCAGATCTTCCGTGTTGAACCACTGTGGCAAGCTGCCGCTATCGACAGTGGCCCAGAGAGCGTCGATTGCCTTCATAACCCGAAGTAAATGCCGGGAGCCGATTTCCCCCGGCTCACCGTCAAGCGGCTTCGCGATGAACCATCCATCTTCCCGGTCGATCACGTAAGCGCGATATTCAAATGGCGTATTCATAGCCCCACCTCCCAAGATGTCGGCTCACGCCGCGGCAACGATCCGAAGGAGCGGCTTCGCTTTGTCCGGGAAAAATTTACGGACATTTGCCAAAGGGTCGACGCTGCCGTGGGCGCGCAAGGACTCCAGGTTCGGAGACAAGGAGTCGGCAAAGACATCGAGGTCGCAGTGAAGGGTGTCGCCTTCTAGGTAGGTCGCGCACCAACCCGGCATATTGCAGGTTTCGAGAGCGTCCCAAAGGACGTCGATCGATCTCAAAACGCGCAAAAGATCCTTGGATACGAGCTGGCCGGGCTCTCCATCCGTGGATTTGGCGACGTAGAAGCCGCCATCGTTGCTTACATTATAGGCACGGTATTGGAATGCGCTTTTCATTTTTTGACTCGACAACCTTTTTTGAGCCCAGGGCGGGATCGGTTGCCGCGACTGCTAATGACATTTGCACGATAATGCAAGCGCAACCCAGCCCCCGTAAAAACACGGACTCTGGCACAAGTTGCGGGTGTTACACTTAAAATTAGGCCGAATATACAAACTTAGGTTGAACGCCGCACCCCGAAATCTCTTCTTGCATTCTCGCTATATTTGCTCTAATGCAAATGCTGAATGCAAACGGAGGCCTGTTTGTTCCCGCCCATCGACACCCGCAATAAGCCCATGATTTCAACATGTTTCCGCCCTCGTTCGATGACCGAACGCGGCGGCCATACTGACCTTGTTTTCGCTACTCGGTTCGTTCCCAGAGTGGACTGCCTGCAACCGCAGGCTAAGCCGCAGACCATCGCCCTGACGCGAAAGGGTGCGACACAATGAAGCGGCGGTATAAAAAATCCTGGACCCACTTCTTCCAGGCGATCAAGGGCGGCCGAAAGTTGCACGACGTCCGCGAAGACGACGGCTATCAAATCGGCGACATCCTAGTCTTGCAGGAGTTCGACAACATCAACGGGCGCTATACGGGCGCCGAGATCGAGGTCGAGGTCACCTACATCACCAACCGCACCGTGCCGTGCGCGTTCTCCAGCGCCGTGCTGTCGCCCGGTCACTGCATCCTGAGCCTGAAGGTGTTGGCATGATGTTAGGTTGTTGCTCCGCTGTGAACCCATGCTCGCACCAGCAGCGCGATCCCAACTCGCTCTGCGACATCTGCTGCCAGGCTAGCGGTATCGTCATGCCGAAGACCGATCGTCGGAACCAGGACTGGTGGGACAACTACTTCCTCGATCTCGCGGAAGCGGTTGCCTATGCCTCGAAGGATCCAAGCACCAAGGTCGGCGCCGTCATCGTTCGTCCTGACCGAACGGTGGCCTCCATGGGCTACAACGGCTTCCCGCGAGGGATCAAGGATAGCGACGAGCGCCTCAATGACCGTCCGACCAAATACTCCATGGTCGTTCACGCCGAGCCCAACGCCATCCTCTCGGCTCGTGAGCCGGTCCGTGGCTACTCGATCTACACCACGCTGTTCACCTGCGCTGACTGCGCCAAGCTGATCATCCAGGCCGGCATCAAGAAGGTGGTCTCGCCGACCTACGACATAGAGCGCTGGGAGAAGTCGCTGACGCTGTCGAAGCAGCTGTTCACCGAGGCAGGGGTCGAGTTCAAGCTGATCGATAGGGCGATCTGATGCGCCTGGAAGAATGGCCCCTGCCCTACGTGCGCGTGAAGTGCGCTCAGTGCGAGCGCGAAGGACGCCTCAGCAAGGACGGATTGCTCGAACGCTTCGGCGGTGAGCGAGAGATGTTCGTGGTCCGCGCCAAACTGACCGAGGCGAGCTGCAAGCGTGAGAACAAGAAGTCGCCCTGCATGTCCATCCTACCAGACGCACTGCTCGTGCAGGCGATCCGGGCTGAACGCAAGGAAGACATCCTCAGCGTCGAGATAATGCAAGAGGCGGCAAATTGGAACCCGAAGTGGTTGGAGGAAAAGTGATCGACCCGATCTTTGTCTCGACGGCATTTTACGAGGAAGCCAGACGACACGGCTTCGACATGACGCGCTTCGCGACCAAGGCTCCGCTTGATGCGGAGGCAACGGAAGAGTCGTGTCCGGACGCTTGCTTGAATGCAAACGACTTCCTGCGACCGGCCTTCAACCTGCAGCCGCTCAAGCAGCGTCACTATGGTCTGGCGAAGCTCGATCCGCCGTGGGCCTTCAAGACCTATTCCGAAGCCGGCAAGGGCAAGTCGGCCGAGCAGCACTACGACACCATGTCGCTTGAGGACATCTTCAATCTGAAGGTGGAAGACCTCGCGCATCCGGACGGCATGTGGGTTTGGCTCTATGCCACCGCTCCGATGTACGACGCGGCTCGCGCCTGCTTCGACAAATGGAACGTCAAGTACGTCACCCAGGGTGTCTGGGTGAAGATGGTCAAGGACAATAGCAAGCCGACCTTCGGCACCGGCTACGTCCTTCGCAATTGCCACGAACCATTCCTCATCGGGAAGGTCGGCACGCCGCGCATCCACTCCCGCAACATCCGCTCCGCGATTCTGGAGCCGCGTCGCGAGCACTCACGCAAGCCAGAGCAAGGCTACGTCGATGCCGCGAAGATGGCTGGACCATACCCGAAGGCGGACATCTTCAGCCGCGAGGCGCGTCCCGGCTGGGACGGTTGGGGCAACGAAATCACCAAGTTCAACCACCCTGAAGCAGAGCCGGAGCTGGAGGTAGCATGAGCCAGAAGATCACGAACATCATCGTCATGTCCGCAGGACCGATCTCTTTCAGCGCCGTACGCATCGAGGTCGAGGAACACCAGCCGACGCTCAAATTCCGAATGACCTTTGGCGACAAGGTCGTCGCAGAGATGGGCGAGCAGGCCGCGCGCCTGTTCTCCCGACTCGTGGGACAGACCTTCACCGTCGAGAAGAACGACGAGTGGACGCGCCTGCCCACCTACGCCGCGGTCGACGCCGACCGCAAACGGATCGCAGCACGCAGCTCGGTCTGACCAAAACCAACCACGGAGAAGATCGTGAACAGACTCCTCACGGCGCTGATTGGCGCCGCAATCCTCGCTGTCACCATGTCGACCGCCGATGCGCGTCCGCATCATCGCAGGCATCACCATCACCACCACGCTCGTGTTGTACAGGTTGAGCAGCAGCAATCGTTCTTTAGCGGTTTCGGCGGCGGCGTCGTGGATCGCGCCCGTCAGTTCATCGGAGCCACTGCCAGTCAGGTCGGCGTCCGATCGACGCTCTGGTGCTCAGCCTTCTTGCGCAAGATCACGGGCGCGTCCGGCGTCGACGACACCGCCCTCTCCTGGGAGCGTCGCCAACACATCGCCCCGCAGGTCGGCGCTATCGTGACCATGGGTCGCCGTGGCGGCGGTCACGTCGGTGTGGTCTCTGGTTTCACTGCCAAGGGAGATCCGATCGTCATCAGCGGCAACAACGGTGGCCGCGTCCGTGAGGCTGTGCATTCCCGCAGCAGCATCCGCTCCTGGGTGTCCGCATCATGAAGCGGGTAAAACGCATCCAGGCAAAGGACCCCTTCACCGACGTCAAGGTAACGGTGGAGATCAAGTCCAAGAACGGCTGGCGCTCTCGCGACGAGATGGACCGTTTTTCTTCATCGGTTGCCAGCGGCATCATGCATCAACTGTCCGCCAGCTCGCACCTGAAAATCACTCTCGATAAGATCAAGGTGGGCTGATGGTAGCCTGCATCTCAGATAGCCTCTATTGCGAGGCGGCAGCATGCGAGAAGCACCTGCCCGACATCAAGGATACGTGGCGCCGAGCTGGCGCCGCGTTGAAGTCGCACGATCGGCGACCGACCCCATACGACATCGAGGTGTACTCCTTTCCGCAAGGATGGGGATCAACAGCGCTCGGCTTCGGCGGGATCGGCGGGCAGGCAATGACGTCAGCCCAGACCACGGTCGTGATGTGCTCACCATCGGCGGCGGTCTACTTCGGACGGCGCCTAGCCTATGTCATCAAGACCGTAAACGGCAAGTTCATGGCTGATCTCGCCAGCCATGCGATGTCGGATGTCCGCCGGCACTCGCAGTACGAGGCCATCTGATGGCGGACACACGGGAAGCACGACTGCGGATCGTGGCGAGTGGCAAGTGTCGCTCCGCCAGCCGCAACTTCGGAGGCAGGCTCAAATACCTCCCGTCAATCGGTGGGATGATCTGCCAGCTCTCCGAGGAAGAAGAGGATTGCTACCACACCAGCAAGGAGGCTGTGGCAGCCGCAGAAGCATTCCGAGAGGAAGCTCGACAGAAACTTCAAGACGAATTTGGGAGGTGAATTGATGCCTGTTGTTTTTCAAAACTGGATCACCCGCAACGACCTGCTGGACAACCGGGACAAGATGTACGTCTTCGGTGACAACGTCCAACGGACCGGCTTTGCCGGCCAGGCCAAGGAGATGCGAGGAGAGCCGAATGCGATCGGAGTCGTCACCAAGTGGGCGCCCAGCATGCAGCCCACAGCCTTCTTCGACGACACTGCGGCCTGCAAAATGCTGGTGGAGCGTGATCTTCTCCTGGTGCAGCAGGCCCTGGATCGTGGCCGCACAGTGGTCGTCCCGGCTGACGGCATCGGAACAGGCCTTTCGCGCCTGCCGAAATACGCACCGAACCTAGATGCGTTCATCAAAGAGTGGCTCAGGAGCCGATTATGAAACATTCGCGAGGTCGGGTTTTCATCGAAGATCACCTAATGGATTTTGATTTCCACTTGGCTCCAGCGCCCAGAACCTTGATCCGCCGGGACATGCATCGCTATCTGCGCGACGGTGCGCTCTTGGAGGATCTCGGCTGGCAAGACCCAGATATGAAACACAAATGCGTCGCCATACTTCACGGCAGTTTCCCACTCATTCCGCGTTAGAACCATGCGAGGGGGGTTCTGCGTGGAAGACTTCACTTCGATAAGGCGGCCAATGGGCTCAACCGGTCCGGTGTCGTAAGAGCGGATATCATAGCCCGCACCGTTATCTTCAATTGCAACCCACTTTGGCTTTCTTGGAATCTGGAGAGCTTCGAGGCGAGCCGTTTCATAGGCGAGCGACAGCCGCTCTGCCTCGCGACCCTGCGCCAGGAGCCTGTCGTTTGCGGCGGCACGCGCGGTTTGTGCAAGATTGTCCCACCACAAAACAATCGCTTCGCTGGGGGGCTCTTCGAAAAGCCCTGCTGATCTGAGGCACTGCTCTTCGTCGCGCGTGAGCGCGGTCTTCACACGCTCCCTTCCGTAAGGGGTAAGCCGTACCCAAAGCGGATGCTGCCAACTGACGATGTTTGCGATCGCGTAACGTAGACCCTCTGCTGGATCTCCAAATGCGGAATCCACCGAAATCCTCTCGTGAAGCTCAATTCCTGTTTCGAAATCACACCCGGCATTATCCGCATCTATTGTTGGGATTGAACGTGCGACCGTTTGCGCATCGAGCCCCGGGTAAGCAATGAGATATCGCCGTATCGCAAGAAGGGCGTTGAGAGCACTCATTGTGAAGTATTTTGTCGCCGACATTAACGCCCCTACTCAGCGTCTTCGTCGTTGTACACGGCG
The DNA here is from genome assembly GCF_900099825.1 of Bradyrhizobium ottawaense. Taxonomy (NCBI): domain Bacteria; kingdom Pseudomonadati; phylum Pseudomonadota; class Alphaproteobacteria; order Hyphomicrobiales; family Nitrobacteraceae; genus Bradyrhizobium; species Bradyrhizobium ottawaense. The sequence continues at coordinate 8,220,164 of NZ_LT629693.1, forward strand.
TTCCCCTCGAGTTGCTCGATGAGATCGACGATATCAGCCGGGTCAACATCGTAGTCGACTGGATCTCCCGCATTTTCCTCATCTAGCGCGATCTGGTGAAGATCGGGGTCGTCGAGAAGAACCTGCAAGGCTCGAAGCTTCTGTGACAACCGACGACTAACCGAATGATCGATACTGCCCAAACCTTTTGGCGTCATCGTTTGAAAGATATGGATGTTAGTTTCCACTCCAGCTGGCAGGCCTAAGCGGTGAATGCGATCAAGCGATTGCAGGTAATGCGTAGAAACATAGCTGCGATCCAAATAAATCGCTTCGTGGCATACACGATGCAGGCTAATTCCCTCGCCAGCGGCGGCGGGGTTGGCGAGCATAACTTGGCATAGGGGATCGCTGTGGAATCTGTGAAGACGCCCTTCACGAGTTGCGGGATCGGATGGCTCTCCACTCGGCACCGCTCCGTATAGCGAAACCGGATTCAAGTCCGCTAACATGTTCTCCATTTGCTGAATTGTATCAGTGAAGATTGTCCAAATAACCGACTTCTTACCTTCCTTCGCCAATGAGCGTGCCATGTCTGCAACCGCTCGCATTTTCGTAGACGCGCCCTCGGCGAGAACCTGATCAACAATTCCAGAATCCAGATTGATCACATCGTCCGTAATCGACCGGAGTGCTAGTACCGGATTGGAAGAAAGCTGAAGGAGGCGCATGACCGATTTTTTTGCGCCTATAATATCTATGCGGGATTCGGTTCGAAGCGTGCTGAATTGGCGCAATGCCTCGTCTCGGACGATGCTGTAGAGAACCATCTGTCCTTTCGCCATGGGAATATGGACGAAACTTCGATTGGGCTTCGGAAGGCCCAACTCTTGTTTGGTAGTCCTGACGTAAAGTTGTCCCAGGACCTGACGCGGGGGTAATCCCTGCCCGATTTGGAAACCGAGCCCCGCTCCCGGCCACAAGAAATCCAATTGAGATTGAATATCCGACGGGTGCTGCGGCATCGGTGTGCCAGTGAGAATGTCCCGTCGTATAGGCAGGGGCGCAACATTGAGAAGAAAAGCTCCCCGTTGCGAACGGAACCCCGCTTTCATGCGGTGAGCCTCATCCAAGAGGAGATGCACAGGCTGACGCGATAGGTATGAGGTGATGATCTCAGGAATTTGGATCATTAAGTCATAGTTGATAACGAAACGTGTCGCGCCTGATGATAGTGCGCGCTGGATTGCTTCTGACGATCCAGAGAGGACAGTGAATTTTTCGGCATTATCGCCCGGGGCATCATCAGCGATGCATTCTTCGACGACCTCGCGCCACGCTGGAAATGCAGTTTTCGGCCCCACCACCAGAATATGCTGACCCGGCTTTCGCGCGAGTATGTGCAGAGCTAACGAGACGGTGGTTTTTCCTGCTCCAGGAACGGAGAAATTCGCCCCGTTCTGCAGCGATAGAAGGTGTTGAATGTCGCGCAATTGAAAGTCAGTCAGCGTTCGCTTTGTGAACCCGGCATCTTGCAGGCGTTGAGTAATTTCATCCCTTGTTATCGTGAGGGTGAGGCTGCCCTTCGCCTCTTGGACTTTTTTATACTGCTGAACAAATTGCTCGATCTTATCTCGCGCTTCGCCCGCTGCAGGACGAAAACGGAAATCGAGGGCCTTCTGCTGCCTTCCAAATTCGCGAATAAGGGCAAGAATGCCGGGCCATGACAGCTCAATCGCATTCGGATGCAGCGCGTACTCCGAACCCAGGCCAATGGCGGCCTGTTGAAGGCGGTCCCAAACCGAGTTGGTTGTCGCCCCCTCAAGGATAAGTTGCCCGGTCAGGCGTTGCGGATCGTACGTGATCGCGATGGACGCCGGATTGGGAGACGTCAACTCGCTGCCTCTTTGGATTTGGCGCCTTGCACGTAGGCTTGCAGCTTGGTCTTCAAATCTTGTCCGCGAAGTACAATCTCGTCCAATTGTTTCGCAATGCCCGGGTATGTGCTCGGCTCTGCCTTCGTGAGGTCCACTTCCGTGAGGCGAGTGTTAGCATCGCGTACCGCTGCAAGTGCATTCTTTCCCTGTTTGGCCGTCCTGCTGGCATCAATAATTGTCTGACAGACAACAACTAACCCATCCGTGATTTCCTCGCGCCGCGCCGGGTCGTCAATCGCCCCAATGAGACCGCCATAGGTCGTCGAATTTCCAGCTTCGTCGCCGAGATCAATGTCGATGTCCGCATCGTCGTCGTCGGACTCGCCCTCTTCGTCCAAGTCTATATCGATATGGTCCGCCAGCTTGGAAAGGACCTCCTCCGCTTTGTTTCCGAACATGTCGTTAAAGGCATACACTCGCTGGCCCAATTCGCTGCTGTTATCGATGAGAACCCAACCGATACGACGGCTCGCTTCAAGAAGCTCTCCCGTCTTGCCCTTCAGCCGTCCCGGCAAATCGTAAAAAAACTGCTTTGATTCTTCGACCAACCGATAATCGCCGGGAGCCTTGCGCCAGTCGCTGAGATAAATATTGACCTCTTTGAGCGCACTTATAGCGGCCTTCACTTCCTTGGGGCGGGACCGCATTACGTGAGCAATTTGGCTTTCAGATTTGCCGCAATTTATTTGCGTCTGAATCATCAGGCACTCATCTATCCATCCGTACGGAAGTTTAGTTTCTGGTGTCATTTGGAGGCGGATTTCGATCTCGACAATTTGCTCTGCCGTAAGCGCCGGGAGTACTGCGCACTCAACGTGCGCGAACTCTGCATAATCCGTCGGGCTCTCTGTATAGAGTTCGCGCATGGCCGCGAGGCGGCGGTTGCCGTTGATGACCAGCCCGCGGGGCGTGATCCAGATCGGCTCGCGCTGTTGATCTCTTTTTAGAACATCGATTATAGGAGTTATTTGTTCGGTCCCATCCTTCGCAAATTTCTTTAGTATTTCGTGCTGTATCTGTTGCACGGCTTCGTTTTCCTCGCCTTTGGCGAAATAGTCTGCATGCAATCCCTTCTCGCTGACATAAGCGAGTTGCTGCGTTGCCGTGCGGCCATTGGCCATGCGATAGATAGGAAGATTTAAAGGTATCCGTATCACCTTCAACGACGTCGGTGTATTTTCGAATACATCATGGCTGGTGACTTCACGCAGGGGTGACGTAAGTTGGGCCTGAATAATCTGTTCACGCTCGTGTGGCGGCTTCACAGTAACTTTGTAACCGAATGCCATGCGCCCCTCTTGCTTATTCGAACGACACCAGCAACAGCGGCACCGTTATAATCCTATCGAACAGCTGAACCTCTTTCCAAACGCGCTCCGAATGGGCGACGTTTGAGTTGATGATCTCCGCTGCTGCCTTTGTGGGCACGGCGAGCGCTGCGGCTTCAATCTTCTTTTGCGTATAGAGATATTGAAGTTTCACCAGATCGTATATTGCGCGGCTAATGTTGCCGGTCTGAATCTGAAATGCGAGATCGCGATACATGCCGGTTACGGTTAGATCGGAGTCTGCATCAATCCGCGTGTTGTAAGCCCAGCCCGCGTTAGTCAGTTCATCCTTGAGGTGGCTGCGTATTTTCGCTGTACAGCCCGCAGCAATCGCAATCTTTGGAGCCTCAAAGAGATCAGTGAGCCATTCGTCTAGCTCACGCCGCTGCCACTCGGCATTCCCGTTATGAAGCGAGAAGGCACTGACAAATTTCATTCGACATGCCTGAGAGGAGGTTCGTAGACGGGCTTGTTCATTGGGCGGACACGGAGTGTCCCCTCCTTCAAGTCTGCGACCCGATTTTCAGCGATCCGGACATATTCCTTGACGGCATCACAGCCATAGACATTCCGGCCATTTTTCAACGCGGCAACAGCCGATGAACCAACGCCGAGGTAGGGATCCAAAACATTGTCGCCAGCATTTGTCAGTGAGAGCACCAATCGTTCGACCAAGCCCACCGGAAACTGGCAAGGGTGGGCCTCTTTCTCGACGTGATTCGCTTTAACGTTCGGAATTTCCCAGACGTCTGATGGATTTTTTCCAAGGGGATTGCCAGATATTTTGCCACGCTTGGGACCCTTGAAATGTTTCTTTTCGGGATACTTAGAAGGAACGCGGACGGGATCTAAGTTGAATGTATAGTCCTCACCCTTGGTGAACCAAAGTATAGTCTCGTGCCGTCCCGAAAACCGCTTCTGGCAGTGTAGGCCGTGACCAAACGTCCAAATGATGCGGTTTCTGAGTTTCAGGCCGTGCGCTTTGAACAGCGGGTACAAAATGATATCGAGCGGAAAAATCTCGCCGTCATCAACATTGTTTCCGACCTGCCAGCATATAGAACCCTGTGGGTGCAAGAGGCGTACGGCTTCCGCGATGGTGGCTGCTTGTTGCTCGATATACAGCTCATTCGTCGTCCGCTTCTCATAGGCCTTATCCATGTTGTAAGGCGGCGACGTCACAATTAATTTCATGCTTTCCTTGTTCAGTGATCGCATGAAATCGAGATTGTCGAGGCACTCGATAACTGACTGGGCATCCTTCTTTTTGAACGGAAGGACGTTGCGGACCTTTGTTAGCGGCTGGGCCATGAATTGAATTGCTGCACTAAGCTTGAACTGCTGCACTAAGGGGGGCGATTCGAATTAAGGAAGCTTCACACGTTCAATATGAGCAAACAACCATAAATCGTGGCTAACCTTGCGTATTTGTTGCTTTACTGCAACAGGTTTGCCCGCGCGGTGGGCGTCCGGCCCCTATATTTGCCTGCAGCCTTGGCCTTCGCGATACCTTCCTGAAGGGGACTTCGGCTCCGGATCACGGTCAGGCAGCGCATAGGCGCAGTCGGCGCAGATGATCGCTCGCTTGGCGCCGATGAAGCTCGAGTCCTCAATATCCTTGCAGAGCGATCCTGCGCAACGGACATGGACGTACTCTCCCGGAGCCCATCCATGGCGTTGCGGCCTGCTGTCCTCTTTCCAGCGGAGCGGCGGCATCAACGAACCGTCGATGCCAGAGCCAGACCGATGGCGGCGGTCGCTGCCTTCGGCGAGCCCGAGAACGTGGTGTCGACCACGCGCTTGTAGTGCTGCACCATTGCGGAATCGAGGTCCGCGTAGAGCTGCTCCAGGCTGGAGTCGTTGTGGATGATGAAATCCGGCTTGATGCGATCGATGCGCTCGCTGCCGTGGACGCCCCACATCAGACCGAACTTGTCGTAAAGGAACTCGCCGAACCTGCCCCAGGTGAACTTCGCCGGCCGGGTGCCCGGGCGCTTGATCATGATGGTCACGCCGCCGAGGCCCTTGATCGCTTCCTGCTCGTTCGGGAAACGCACGGAGTCGTTCATCACGCTTTCGCCCTCAGCGACGCCGGCCGCCCAGGTATCAGCCCATAGATCCGGATTGATCATCTCGCGGCCCCACTCGGTGCCCAGGGTGATCTGCGCATAGCGGGAGGTGACGCCAAGTTCGGGGATCATCGACTCCTTCAGATCACCTTCCAGGTACCGGGTGATCATGTCGGCCGACATGCCGTTCGCCTTCAGCAGCACGGCGAGCATGGCCCGCAGCGGCTCGGCGATGTGCTTGCGGCGGATGCCGTATTTCTGCTCCAGATACAGCGCCGCCGTCGTCTTGCCCGACTGCGCAAAGCCCGAAAGTCCTACTACCGTCGACATCTACTCTCCTTTGGTTATTTGCATTCAAGCAAGCGCTCAGGCAGCAAGCAGCTGCCGGGTGACATCACAGGCTTCCCAGAGCGTTGGGACGCGGTAGCCGATGCAGTGCATCAGCATCGCGTGTTCATGGATGTTGCCGGTCTCCTCGACCGCGCAGACGATCGGGGTGCCCTTGGAGTCGGCCCAGGCAATCTCCATCACGGTGCCGATCGTGACCTTCTGGGCGCGCAGAAGGTTGACCAGCAGCACCTTGCAGCGCATCGCGTCCCAGCGGTCGCGGATCGTCAGCCCCTTGGGCATAGACATCGGCGACTTCAGGCGCGCGGTCTCCTTGGAGGCGTCGGTGAAAACACCGACCTCCTTGAGGTGCTCCTGATCACGCAGGGGCGATAGCGTCTTGATCCCAAACTGGGAGAGGTGGGCTTTCGCCTCCTCCCGCCAGTCGGTGGCGCCATCGAAGTTCAGTCCGGAGATCGGACCGGCCAGGTAGACGAGCATGGAAGCCTCCTTATTTGCATTCATGCAAGCGATTAGACAGCAGAAGACGCCGGCACCCGGATGATGGGCTTGGCCGGGCGCCACTTCCCCTTCTGCAGGGTGACCAGAGAGCGCTTTCCGTCCGCGTATTGCAGGATCATCGTCACGGCCCAGCCAGACGCGCCCTTGTTGTAACCGTGGCGCAGGTTCATCGCGCCGGCCACGTAAACGCCGTCCAGGATCTCGGGGCTGTGCTTGTCGCCGATCGACATCTTGCGGCCGACGCGGGCGAAGCCTGCCACCGTTCCCTTGGCGCCGTTCGCGCCGCGGAAGCCGTGGTTGCCGACCTCAATGCCATCGATCAGGCGGCTGTAGCCGTCGTGACACCACTCGACCAGATTGCCCAGCTCGGGCTTCTTGACCCGGATGGCGTATTCCAGCAGCGAGAACCGCGGCACTGGCAGGTCGTTGTCCAGGGCGTGCGAGCGCGCCTCGACGTAGCCGAGGTACGCATCCTCGAGCTGCAGGCCATAGCGCACGTTGGTTCCGTCGTTGCGGTACCGGCCTTCGCGGACGTACTTCTCCAGGGCGATATCGTGGTTGCCTTCAGCGATGATGATCGTGCGATCACGGCCGGCGGCCAGAACCAGAAAATCACCGACCTGATCGACTTCCTGCTCCACGCTGTCGCGGCCACGGATGGCCATCTCGTAGCTGTAGGCATTGTCGTGGACGTGGTGGTGGTTCCGCGCCTCGTTGTCGAGGATGTCGTGGGCGATAATGTTCTCGGGATCGAGGACGTCGACCATGCTGTTGCGGTACTGGCTGCGACCGCCACGCATATCCCAGCCGAACACGGCCATGCAGTTGCCCTGATCAAGCTTGCGGACGTGGAGATCGGCGCAGGTCATCGCCTTGACCCGGTTGCCCGTGGACACCTCGCCGTTCGCCACATGGGCGTCGAGGTCGTAGAAGGCACCGTCCTCACCAGCGGTGATCTGACGGCAGAAGACGTCCCCCTCTTCGTCGAACTGAACGACGGTGGCGCCGATGACCTGGTGGAAGATCGACTTCACGCCGGCCTTGCGCGGTATCACCTTGGGACGGGTGACACATCCGGACGTCATGACCTGATGCGCCTGGACGGCCGGGTCGGTCGACGGGACGCTCTTGAGCTGGCGCTTGGCGTGCGGGAACACAGCCCAACGACCCCGGCTGTAGGTCACCAGATCGGAGATCGGCGCCGAGGCGGTCGGCAGCGTGTTCATTTCGCCGCAGAACATGAAGTTCGAGCCGATTTTCATCTGGCCGAAGCACATGAACGGCGTTAGTTCGGAGGCGTATTCCCGAGCCTGTGGGTTATTCTCGGCCCACCACTGCGTCTCATAGGTGAACGGGCCGACGATGATCTCCGCGCCGATGAAGGCGGCGTAGGCTTGCAGGTTGGCCCAGAACTCCTCGTGGAGCATGGAGTCGTTCTGCGCGGACGTGAAGATGAAGCTCTTGCCGCGGCTGTCGACGATCGGAGATACCTTCAGCGTGTCGGTCATCCAGGTGCGGGGCTTGCCCTCGCGCAGGACGTAGGCGTGCGCGTCACGATCCCAGCGACGGGTCATGTAGCTGTCAACGACGATCGATTCCGGGTTGACGACCGGATACATGGATTGGGTGATGAGTGAGGTAACTTCGGTCGAGAGCGCAACCGCGCGTGCGTGCGCGTGCTCTTCGGCGGACAGTTCTTCGCCAGCTTCCTCGGACCCTCGGGTCACGGTGGCGGTTTTCACCGGGGGAACGTACAGCGACCAATCGATCGCGTAGTTCTCTTTGCGCTTGCGCTTCAGCGCCTCTTCGGCGCGAACCCAGTTCGGATAATTGATGCCTTCACGACCCTCCGCGGTCTTGGTGGCGGAGGCAAGGCCTCCACGTTGGCCCTGCGGGTGGTAACCGAGCTGCAGGAGATCCTCTACGACCTTCTTTCTACGGGCTCGTTCTTCGATGGAGAGCGTCATTTGACCCTATGAATGGTGTGGAACCACTCCCAGGGCTGCTTAACCCCCAGGATTTATGGTCCTGGGGGTAGCACATAATTTGCATTCAAGCAAATTTGAGAATGCAAACAAGGATCCAAGGCCTTACTTGGACGAAAGCTTGATCATGTTGACGATGCGATCGACGATAAGGTCTGGCATCTTCATCACCTGCTCCGTCAGGCTGTCCATTCGCTCGGTCAGCCTGCTCTCGATCGACCTCACAGTGTCCCAGGAGGCGTACTCCTCGACCACCTTGAGCTTGAAATCGGCCAGCTCCTTCTGCGCCGTCTCGGCCTTGACCTGGGCGGCGGCGGCCTGGGCTGCGGCGTCGGAGCGCACGGTGTCGATCTTGCCTTCGACCTTGTACCAAACGCCGGAGATGAAGCCGGCGATGGCTACGAACGGACCCACGAGCTGCAGGGCCTCAGAAAAGTCCATAGCCATTAGAAGTAGCCCTTCGTCTCTGCTCTATCGAGCAGGGCCATGCAGGCCTTGGAATCGGTGATGTTGCCATTGGCGCCGATCAGCGCCGCCCGGTACCGGGCAATCACTGCGCGGGCATCCATTCCGGCCTTGATCGGGGGAAGCTCAACGGTCTGAGCGACCCGCATGCAGGCGCTGAGATCCATCCGGTCTTCGACCAGAACAGCGTCACTGGATGTTTGACAGGCTGCGAGCGTCAGCGGGAGACAGAATAAGAGCGCCAGCTTTGCGGCGCTGCGCCAGCTGCTTTTCATAGTCGGTAACTTTCTGTTGGAGGCGGGCTTTGGCCGCTTCGGACTCGGACAGGCGTTCGGCGAGCTGATCGGCCCTACGCTTGCTCTCGACGTCCTCGATGGGTTCCCGGACCGTGACGGCCGGGCATTTGAAGGTGGATATCTGCTTCTGCAGGTCGGCGACCTGCGCCTTCAGATCCGACTTGTCAGATGCACCGGAGTGATGGGCAAAAGCCGCCACGACGGCCAGAAGGACAACGGCCAGGATGACCTTGCCCTTCGTGCTCGCGACGAAATCCCGAGCCGCTTGGGCGTACCCGGTGACCGCGGCGCAAAGGACCGCGATCTTGTTGACGATGTTATCCAAGGTGGACTCCGATCTGATGGTCGTGCAGACGTCGCTTGATGACGTCGCCGTACAGTTTGTAGGTAAGGAAGCCGACCGCGATCACGCCGACCCACCAGTACGGGGCGAGCGCAGCCGTCAGGCTGTGAACGCTGTCCATGATCCCCTTGAACTGCTGGACCTTGTCGACCACGCCCTGTACCTGGTCGAGCACGCCGGTCTGCTGAGCGCCGCCGATGGCGCCGGCACCGACCATGATCTTTGAGATCAGTGACCCCTTGTCAGCCGACGCGATGGTCTGCGATCCGGCCGATCGGAGGTCGTCGACTGTTGCCGTAGCGCGCTCGTCGGCCACCTGACGGGGCTCGTTGGAACGCTCCAGGAGCGCCGTGGTCTCGTCATTCGGATGGCCGGTGATCTTGACGCCTTCGCGCCGCTGGAACGCAGACGTTGCGCCCGTGGTCAGATCGCCCCAGTCACCATCGATCTTGCCGACGTTAAAGCCGAGTCCCTTCAGCTTGGTCTGATAGACCAGCGTGACGGTCTTGCCCGGCTTGGGTTCGTAATCGCCATTGGCGATCTGCTCCAGGCGGCGGACCCAGCGCGCATCGGCCGCAGCCATGCGGGTGTCGTACTGGTTCTGGGCGTAGCCAGATCCGTTGTAGCCCCGCGCGAAGGACGTGAAGTTCTTCGCCTTGAGGTATTTGTCGAGGTGGTCCGTCTTGATCTCGCGGACCAGCGCGTCGATCTGCTCCCCGATGCCACGCGACAGCTCGCCAACCATGTGGGTGGCGTCTTCGTACTTCAGGCGCTCGGCGTTGAATCCCATCGTTTGGCCAAGGCCCCAGGACGCCGCTCTGTTGGCGACTTCCTCGTCGACGGCTCGTGCCTTCGCGATAACGGCGAGGCGGCCGGCTGAGGTGCCCTGGTCCTTGTACTGAGTGTTCCGGCTCCACTTCGGGATCGCGAGGCCGGCTCGGATTGCCTGCGTCAGCTTGTTCGGCTGGTGCTGCTTCAGTTCCGAATAAAACTTGTGCCGCTCGAAGAGCAGCGATGGCGTATGTCCGTCCTGTTCGAACGGCTTGCCCGAGGTTTCGCACTCCACGACAGCCAACAGCGCAGAAGCAGGCCAGCCTTCGGCCTGCGCCGCCCGCACGATGGCGTCGATGATCTCTTTACTGAACATGGATACTCTCTGGTTAGGGTAGTCGCCCCGCCTCTGTGATGGCGTCGATGTCGCTCTTCGACAGGTCGCCTGGGTTGATCTCGGGATGCGTTCGGAGGTATTCGCCGAGCAACTCGCCCGGACCTGGCCGCATGAACTCCTTGCTCGCTTCCGCATAGTCAGCGCCATCGCCGGGCTGCTTGCATTCCATCTGCGATTTGATGCCGGTGCTCTTGATGTAGGTGTGCGTCACCTTGTCGATCACGTACGAACCATTGATGCCGTCGCGCATGCCGGTGACGATCAGCGTCTGCTGATCTCTGATCCAGGGATCGCCCTTGGCGAGATCGAACACGCCCTGCACTTCGGCACGCTTGAAGTTTGCTGCCTGGGATGATGCTGCCTGCTGCGCTTCCTCTTTCGAGTTGAAGAGCTGGCCGATGTTGAAGTTGCCGGTGAACTTGTTGGCGAGGCCGCCCAGCCCGCCGCCGACAGCGGAGTCGACCCACTTGCGGACCATTTCGTCCTTGTCAAAGTAGGCAGCCTTGACGCCGCCGTAGCCCGGCTTGCTGGTGTACCTGACCTGCCAGGTGCCGAAATGCTCCGGCTGCAGGACCAGGGTTGGCAGAGCCACGCCGCTGGCGCTTTCGCCACCGTCTCGCTTGACGAACATCAGATGCCCGTCGACGACCTTTGCAACAGCGCCAGTCAGACGCTCCAGCTCGTGGATCATGTGCAGGTTGCTGACGACCTGGTTCTTAAATGGAATCTTGATGTCGCCAAGGGCTCCGGAGATGGAAACTCCTAGACCGGTCTTGCCGGCCATGCCGCCAAGGATGTCGCTGATCGACTTGTTCTCGAAATCCTTGATGGCCGGAGCCTTCTGGATGTCGTTTGACCCGGTCGATTTTCCGGTCAGCTTGATCGAGCGCGGCGGCCCCACGAATGTGACGTCGTCGATCTCGAACGATCCCATGTAGGCGAGACCGATTTCGGCATAGCCAAGCCAGATCTGGAGAGACTCTCCAGGGATCGGCCGAGCAACCCTCCAGTCGCGATCATCGACCGTGATGGTGCATTGATCGTCGTTGCCGTTGCCAGCCTGGAGATCGACCTTGATCTGGGTGGTGCGGTCGTTGAACTGACCGGTGATGTCGATGCCGTCCTTGGACACTCGGTAGATCGGGGTGTAGCCGCTGGGCACGCACAGCCTCCAAAAGAAAAAGCCGCCCCGAAGGACGGCTTGATACGCACTCGCGTATAGTTCGGTTTTATACGCTTTCGCGTATGGATTACTTCCAGAGGAAGACTTGCTGGATGACCGGCGGCTGCGTCAGCTGGCGCGGCGGCTCCGGAAGTTCGATGGAAATGCCGAGCGGCAGCACAATGCCGTACAACTCGACACCAGGGTTCTGTTCGATGACCCACTCCACGATCTGGTTCGCCGTCGATCCGTATCGCGCGTAGCAGATCACATCGAGGCGGTCGTAGAGCTTCGTGATATATGTCGACATCAGGTGGCCACGAATGTGTTGAGGGTGTCGACAACCTGGTTGATGTCGTCGCCGTACCGCTGCAGTTCAAGGGTGAACTCGATCTTGTGAGCGATACCGATAACGCCGATCTTGGACTCGGCAGTTCGGACGCGCTTGATCACGTAGTTTCCGATCACCTCAGAGCCGTACCCCTTCGGGTCCAGCAGCGGGTAGAAGCGGACCATGATCATCGGCTTGCCGGCTCGACCGGCCCTTCGCAGGCGATCAAGCGTCGAGAGTCCGCCGAAGTGGTATGGATACATCTTGCCGTCGATGGAGATATTGTCCTCACCAGGACCGGTGAACTGCATTGCAGGATCGCGCGAAAGGCGATCGGCGTTGGTCCAGGTGTATTGCGCATCGCGCTGAATGGTTTCGAAGTTGGGGGTGTCGATGCCCTTCGATGGCACGTAGAAGAGGATCAGCCCGGTATCATCATTCGAGTTGGGATCCTGAGAGCCAAGACCAAGTAGAACGTCAGCCATATCTTCCTCTGGTGATTGAAGTGGAACCCCGGCCCCGTAGGGCCGGGATCATATCTGTTAGGTGTACTCGCTTGCCGTGTCGTGGGTTCGCCAGTTCATGGACTCGTCGATCCGGCGTTGCACCAGCGTCGCCAGCGCTTCCGGATCGTGACTGCTGCCGTTGATGTGGATGGCCACTGGCCCGCCGCCGCCACCTCCGCCATTGAGTCCGAGACTTGCGTCTCCGCGGATCGGAGAAGGCACATTCTGCACAGCGTCCGCGGGCGAAGGCACGGCGCTCGTAAGAGGAGCGTCGCCAGAACCGGCGATGCCTTGCTCCATGAGCTTGCGATAGTTAATCGCGCCTGCGCGGCCACGACCGTACTTCGATCCAGGGCCAACCCAATCGGTGAACTCGTTGCCGTCAAGCTTTCCGGTGCGAGGATCTCGGAGTCTGAGCCCTGGAATGCCAGTCCTTGCCGATCCGTTCGGATCGGTGGGAAGCCCCTGATCGGTGTGTCCACCGATGACGTGACTGCCAGCGAGCGCCTTCTGCGTGAAAGCGTTGTACTTCGCGAACTCCTTCGGGTTGTTCTGCATGTTGCGGATTGCCCCGTAGATCTCACCGCGACGGACGGGACCATAGAAGCTGTTCTGCCGCCCCCTGCCGTCCGTACTGCGAACACCCTCAGCCGAGAAGCCGAGCATCTGTCGCATCGACTTCCCCTGCATGTCTGCACGGTTCATCAGGCTCTCGATCGTTCCGCCCCTGCTGGCGCCCTCAGTCTGCTGCATGGCAGCGAGGTGCAAGGCCAGGTTTGGATCGTTCTTTAGCTCTTCGCCGAAGCGAGCGCGTCGAGCCTGAAGGAATGCGTCTCCGGACAAGCCGGCGCCAACGTTGTCAGCTGCAGATCCGCCACCACCCGTGAAGGATGGAACTTTCTGCGGATCTACGATGCTGCTGTTGCCGCTGCTGCCGCGAGAGAGCCAGGCCTTGTCCTTTGCCGCCATCGTGGCGTCGCTGAACGGGTTGCCTGTGACGCCGCGTTGGATGATGCCGCTGCTACCCAAGGCGCCAAGGCCAGGCAAGGCCTGACCCGGAGTTGCCTTCAGAAGAGCCGGCACACCGCCAATGAAGCCGCTTCCGCCGCCGCCACTGGCGCTACCGCCACCGAGGCTGAGGCCCCTTCCAGATCCTCCGGACATGGCGTATTGGAGACCGCCATTTCCGAGATTGCCGGACATGAAAGCCGCGCGCTCGACGTTGCCGCCGAACTTGCCGAGCTGGCTTGCCAGATCGTCAACCTTGCTGCGCCGACGACCGGAGAAGTCGGTCGAACCGGTATAACTCGTGGGAGTGAACAGCGGGTCAGCGCCCTTGGGCGTGGTATAGTTCTGCAGCCGCTTCGTTGTAGATTCGCGCTCGCGGAAGTCCTTCATGGACTCACCCTTGCGCCTGATATGAGCATCCGGGATACCAACGTCGTTGGCCGCAAAACCGACCATCGTCATGATACCGGCGATGCTCTTCACGAACGTGACAAGCGACTCGAGATATCCGGCAACAGTGCCAAGCGCCTTCAGGGCAGCAACCAGCTCAAGGATCTGAGCCGTGAATTTTCCAGCAGACTCTGCGTCTTTGACGCCGAACTTAGTGGCGATGCTGGAGATGATGCCACCAACAATCTCGGCAGCCTTCTTGATCTCGGCAACAAATCCCTTCGTAAAGTCGAATATCTGCTTGGCATGGCTCTTGACCTCGGCGGGATCGCCGAAGGCGGCCTTGAGCATGTCTGACCAGCTGGCGAAGCCCATTCCGGCAACGATGCCGTCAGTGAAAGCCTCGACCGACTCCCTGATCTTTCCGGTGTCAAGTGTGCCGAAATAGTTCGTGAAGAAGTCCGTGATTTGGCCGAAAGCCTTCTCGAAGCCGGCACCGACCGACTCCCAAAGGAGCGTCATGGCCGACACAAATGACCTCCAGCGACCGGCCAACGACTTGAGCTTCTTGTCGTTGATCTCATCGAGCTTGCCCGCATTCTTCCGATCGCGGACCTTCGCCAACAGATCGGCCAGGTTCCCCTTGGCCTCGACGAAAGCAGCAAGTTCGTCTCGCCACTCGCGCATACCGAGCAGGTTCAGAACCTTGTTCTGCCTCTGCTCATCCATGCTGCCGACCTTGTCGAAGATCTTGAGCAGGGTGTCGGCCGGGTTGGCCGCCATCTGAGCGGACATTTGGTTCCGACCGCCGAGACCAAGCATGTTCGAAGCCGTAGACAGATCCTTGCCGCGTTGACCGCGAGCATTCTTGGAGCCGACCAGTTCGTTGACGATGAAGCCGAGGAACGTGCCGACCTTGGCGGACGGCAGGCCTATACCAACACCGGTACCGGTGAAGGCCGACAGATCTTCAGGCGTCATCTTCGAGGTCGCGAAGACACCCGAGGCACGGCGGTTGGCCGCGATGATTTCGTTAGGATCGGCCGCGGACTCCATACCGGCAACCGCTACGGCATTCAGGATGCTCTTGAGCTTTGCAGGGTCCAGGTTATTCATGTCCTGGGTCAGCGTCGCAATTCGCGTCGCAAACCGGGTCGTCTCCTTCAGGTCGAGATCCAGTCCGGTTCCCGACTTCATGAGCGTGTCGGTAACTTCCCTGGCCTTGTCCTTCGGAACACCGGCCTTCAGCACTTCGGTGAAGGCGTCGATCATCTTGTCAGCCGTCATGCCATACTTGATGGATGAGGCGTTACCCCAGCTCTTCCGCATTTCGCGGACCTGGGCGTCGTTCATTTCGCCGAACATCTTCAGGTTCGTTTCGGCGGTGTCGGTCCTCATCCTAGTCCGGAATGCGGAGACTCCAGCATATCCAGAAGCAGCGGCGCCGGCAGCGGCGTACATCCCTGATCGACTGCCGATGCCGGACAGCTGGGACATGCTGCGCATTGCCGCCTGACGCATGCGCGAGATGTTGGTGAGGTGGTTGCGGTGTAACCGCTCCTGGTTACGAAGGTGAGCCGCTTCCAGATTACCGAGCTGCTCGGTCACCCGGCGCTGCGAATCCATTCGCTGCTCGCCGACCCGGTTGTACAGGTACTTGAAGGCGACCGCGTTCTTGTAGTGCTGCTGCAGCTCTTCGGCCGCCAGCTGGGCGCGCTTCTTCGCGCCGCGGGCTGTCGACTGGGTCCACTTTTCGTGTTCCTTGCCGGCCCGGATGAGTTCGTTGGTGAGCTTACCCCAGCTCAGTTGAGCCTGGTCACCAGCAACGCCGTTGGCTTTCGCCCAATCGAGGTGCTTCTTCGTCAGTCCGTTGACCGCCTTTTGACCGGCGTTCAGCTGCTTGACGTATTTCTCCATCGGGATGTCGGAGATGGAGTTGCCGGCCTTGCCGAGCCTCTGCATCTGCGTCTCGAGGCTCTTGATCTTGGCCAAGAGCTTGACGATGGTCGAGGACATCCGGTCTTCGCCGGTAAGCCTTGCCCTGATGTCGAGATTGTTGTCGGACATACCCGCTCCTCGGAGTCACAGAAAGGGACGGCTCAGGGGTTACTTCCCCTGGGCCGCTTTGATCTTTGCGATTTCTTCGGCATCTCGCCGGTTGAGTTCCTGGACGCCGTCTGCGATCAGGCAGAAGTCGTAGAAATCGAGGGCCTCCACGTCTTCGAGCGACCAGTGAAATCGCTCGAAGATCGGGAATGCGTCGATTAGGATTCGTCCGACTCGCCCAGCATTTTTTGCAAAAAACTCTCGAACCACGACTTCATCGGCGCGAAGTCCTCGACGTCGATCTCGGAGATGACCTTCTCGTCGATCTCCATCAGGTCGGCGAGCACCTTCTCCATGGCGGCGACGCTGTCTTTGTCGACGTTCTTGATGAAGTTGCGCAGGTCGCGCACTTTGGGACGACGGGCCTTGAACTCGATGTAGTTGGCGCCGCGGTGTTCGAAGGGGAATTTCAGGTTGAAGATTTTTTCGGTCGACATTGGTTTGCACACCTTGATATTTGCACACAGAAAAAAGGCCCCGCCGGTTAAGGCGAGGCCCAGTCGAATTGGTCGGTCTCGGCTTAGTAGGTGAAGCCGAGGATCCGACGCGCGTTGGCGGTCTTGTCGGTGCCGCCGATGATCGTGATCTTGTTGAACACGTCGATTTCAGTGACCGTCAGGCCGTTGATCTCGTGGCGGTAGTAGTTCGCCGCGAGGTGGACCGAGAGGCTGGCTTTCTTGCCGGGCTCGACCTTGGAGGGCTTGATCGACTTGATCAGCGAGTGCGTCTCGATGATCACGCCCTTCTCAGCGCCGCCGGCCGTCAGCAGATAGCCGCGGAAGGTGATCGGCACGTCGAGCGAGCCAGGGCCGTAACCCAGGTTCGACCAGACCTGCTCATCCCAGGTATGGAGTTCGAAATCGAACTCGATCTTTTCGATGCCCATCGGAATTTCGACGGTGCCATCCATGCCGCCGCCGCGGAACTCTTCGGTCTGGATGTTGATTTCCGGGGGCTGGAAGTTCGGCGCTTCGCCGATCTTGCCCACGTCCTGGATCCAGACGGTGAAGTCCTGGAAAATGTTGGAGTCGCGAAGATTGCTCATTTATGTCTCCGGCCAAGCAAAAGCCGACCCGGATGGTCCGGATCGGCCTGATGCTCAGCTCAATGGTTTGGTGTTCTGGTGAGGTGCAGTCGCTGCGATTAAGCGATCGAGCGCGCGAACTCTTCGATGAAATCCGTGTAGTAGTTCGGATTGCGACGAGCGCGGAACTGCAGGTGCTCCAAGCACGCCGGGGGTTCGAGATCGAAGTCCACCGTCAGTTCACCGTTGGCAAAGGTCGCCGGGGTGTTGACGTTGGGATCGATCCAGCACTTGCCACCGATCAGCGCGCCGCGGGAGCGGAGCAGACGGAGGTAGGCGTTCACGTCACCCTGGATGCCGGCGAGCAGCTGGCGGCTGAAGGGCTTGTCGAGGCGCGGGCGCTCAGCGCGCTCCAGGCTCTCGTAGACCATGTCAGCGGTTCGGCGGACCGACAGCTGAGCCCAGAGCGGGTCTGTGCCGGTGCCACGCAGACCCCAGAACCGGAAACCGTCATCGTGGATGATGGTGGTCACCTGGTTGGAGTTCAGCATGTTGGCTTCGCAGTCGCGGTCGTTCGGCATGAAGTCGACCGGTCGGGCGGGGCCGCCGATGTTCTGGATCAGCTCGTTCGAGAACGAGTACCAGAAGCCCTTCTCTTCGTCGACGCGCGCCTGGATGCCAGCCGCGTAGGCCGACGCCGGCTTCTGCACGTACACCGAGTTCTCGATATCCCAGCTCAGAACACCAGGATCGACCACTGCGATGCGCTGCGAACCGTAGTCACTGCGGTACTGAACCGCGTCAGCGTAGTCGGTGCCCGGGCCGTCCAGGAACGCGACAGCGCGGAGGCGATCGACGATCGAGGCGAACGCGACGCCAACCGGGTTGGCGACGTGGCCGAGGGTGGCGGTGACGGTAGCGCCGGTACCGGCACCGGTAACGGTGATGGCCGGAGCGACGGTATAGCCGTAGCCGGGGTCGGTGATGATCGCACCCGTCAGCTTGCCACCGACGACCTGCGGGACCGCCGTTGCGCGACGACCGCCCACAGTTGGGGGAGCGACGGTGATATGCGTGGTGGAGAGGACGTAGTCCTGACCATCGTCGCCGATGACCAGATTTGCGAGACCGTTGGTCGGTCGACCGCTGGTCATGCCGGGGGCCACCAGCAGTTTCGGAACCACCTTCAGCATCGGGCGAGCCTTGAGCAGCGACCAGACACCGGTCTTGCCGGTCGGCGAACCGACAGCGTTCGACCAGGTCTCTTCCTGGCTCAGGCCTTCGGAGACACGGACAACGACCACAACAGCCGCCTTCTGGCTGTAGATCGCATCGATGCCGTCGAGCAGCGTGCCGGTGGATTTCAGCTGACCCGCCTTGAGGGCGTCGGAGAAGACGGCCACAGGGGTGTTGAGCGGGAAGATATCCGGGTCAGCGTCCGGGGCGGTGCCGACAAGGCCGATCACATTCGACTTGACGGTTTCAACCGGGCCGGAGGGGCTATCGAGTTCGATCGTCTCGACGCCGTGGAGATATTGAACAGTCACTTAGGGTTCTCCCAAACGAAAAAGCCACCCGAAGGGGCGGCATGGAGGTTGGAGTTGTTGGCGATGGTTACGGTCTAAGGATCAGCGGGAAGTGCGACCACTTCTCCTGCCCTGGGACATTGGTGATGCCCTGATCGACCTGGATGGAGCCTTTCACAAGGCGGTAGATGCCATCGCCAGCAACGAGGACGATGTCGTAGTCGTACTGACCTGCGGGGATTTGGGCAGCGTCTGCCTGTCTCACCCTGAGCCCGTATTTTCCAGCTTCGTGATCGAGGACCATGAGGCGCTGGTTGTCGTTTGAATTGGTCATCACAAGGTCGCCGGAAGACTGCTTCTGCAACTGCATAAAGAACTTCCAGCCGGCCTCAATGAGGATGGGCGCCTCGTTTTCGGTCTGCAACTGCCACTCGCGCGTCCAATCCTCATTGGTAGCGACGATGAAGTCGTCTCTAAGAACGAGCGGAGGCCTCCAGCTGATGATGCTTTCCATGTGCTACCTCACAGGCTTGCCCATTGGAAAAACAGGCCGTCAACCTGCTCTGCCGTGAGATTTGCATTGACGCGAAGTGCCTCCACCATGGGGTCTGAGCGAACGACCTGAGACATGGCGAACCAGGTTATGGTGGCCTGATCCTTCATCTCCTGCATCGGAAGGCTGTCGATTACGGCCTGCACCGCGGTTGGCACGCCAACCATTTTCGCAGAGTCTATCGCCTCCTGTGCCGTGATGAGCCCTGCACTCGAAAGTCCGATCAGCATCTGTCGCCGTGTGAGCGTCGGAACCGGCGGAGGCGGAGGCGGCGGAATATCGTTCAGCACAGGGGCGGCCGAAACTTTTCCGTCGACCCGACTGAATACCATTCCCGTCATCACCTTGCCGACCGGGATTTCTGGATCATCGACGATGAATACGCCGATAGCAGCGAGTTCGTCCGACGTCCAAAGTTCGACCGCCTGCCACGGCTGCAGTGATCCGTCAGGCGCACGGATAGATGATCCTGGGATCAGCTGTTCGAAAGTCTCAGGAGACACCTCCTGAACAACAGTCATTGTGTTACCTTTCTAAGGTTTGCTTCTGAACGAGGCTTCGGCTCATGCCCACAGTAGCTGCCCCTTCGCGTTTGTTCCGCTGGTGCCAACAGCGTAATCACCAGCACCAGGACCACCTCCTGAAGCTAGAACGAGGGTATAAGTCGATCCAACGACTGGAGCGCCGACTGCGCCATACGTCCACTGCCGGACGACGAGACCTCCGTTGCCGCCGTCACCGCCTTTTTTGGGGCCGGCGCCGATATCGGTGGTCGTTCCGACACCTCCTGCCATACCTCCACCGGTAGTGTTGTTGACGTTGCCGCCAGAGGCGGCGCCGTGAACACCTGGATTACCGTTTACTTGAGGTCCGTTTGGGGCTCCGTTCGATCCGCCTGTTCCGCCGTAAGCATAGATGGTTCCATCAGGAGCGGTGAAGTATGAGGTTCCTCCGGTACCGGCCTGATATACGTTTGGCGCACCTGAAGTACCGCCGCCACCGCCGCCAGCACCCCAGACATTCATCGTGAGCACGTTGTATTCTGGGATGGTGACGTTGATCGTCCCGGGAGCATTCCATACGGTGTTGCCTGGTATGATTGTCCTTGTCGATCGCCACAGTTTCGATCGCTGGAATGGCAGGATAAGCATTAGGCAATCTTCCATCCGGTTCCGAAGATGATGGTGCTCGGCGACCACGATCCTTCGAAGACCGCAACGACTGCGACCTGGTTGGCTGTCGTGGTGATGGCTGGCACAGTCGCCCCGGGCCAATAGATCCCGGCACCCCAACCGACCGTTCTACCGCCAGTCGCGTCCTGAATGACGCAAACTGCGATGTCCTGGCCATTCTTCATATTGGAGATACTGATCGTCACCGCAGCGGTGGCAGTCATGTAGAACCTGGATCCGGTCGAAGCGTCGATCGTGACCGCGCCACTCTTGTTGCCAAGGGCAGTCCAGCCGGCCGCGGCCCACGCCTGGTCGGTCGTGACGACGTCACTTCCGGAGTTCGCAACCATGTTCGCCGCGGTAGCGACACCCTTGACCGCAGAAGCACCGAGACCGAGGTTGGTCCGGCCGTTGCCCTGCTGGGTGGCGTTCAACCCCTGAGCTGCGGTATCCACGCGGAGCCTGTTGCCAAGCGCCGCACTCACCGTGACAGAGTAGTTAGCGTCGTTTCCGAGTGCGTCGGCCAACTCCTTCAGAGTGTCCAGAGCCGCACCGGCCCCGTTCACCAAGTCGCTGAACTTCACGTCGATCGTGGTCTTCGTGTAGTAGCTCGACGGATCCCACAGGGCGGCGGCAGCGGCAGAAGCAGCTGCTGCGTCTCTCGCCTGTATGACAACAAGTCGGTCCGCGCCTGTCTGAATGCGATCAGCAGCTGTCGCCACTGCGTCTGCGGTTGACTTGACCTGCGCAGCGAGCGTAGCGGCTCGCGCCGCATCGATCTGCCGGAAGTATTCCATCGCAGCGGCGGTATTGGCCGCCAGCGCACATATCTGCCAATCGGTGAATGGTCCAGTGCTTCCGGTGATCGATTTAACCAGCAGCATAAGCCGACCGGTGGACTTTTCGTAGGAAACGAGCTGCGCGATTGCGTAGTCCGCAAGAGTGGACGTTCGCGTGATCGCGAGGAACGGCGTCGGCGTGAACAGCGAACGCTCGACCTCGTTTTCGATAACAAACGTGACGCTCTGGTTCTGGACCAGTGTCACTGATGAAGAGGAGCCGGCAAACAGGAAGCCCATCTCCGAAAGGAGCTGGATACGCTGGTATGACGGCAGGATGGCATCGTTCAAACGAGACAGTCCGACCGCACGCAGATCGTTGACCGCCGCCTCCCATGAAGGAGCGAAAGGCTCAAGAGAACGCAGGCGCTGATCCAGCACCTGCATTGCCTTGTTCAAACGTTCTGCCGTGAAGTCTTCACTCTCGTTGAATACAAGCTCAGGATAGTTGCTTGACATCGGCGACTACCCCCGCGGCATCGAGTGCCTGGAGTGTATCGTGGTCGACAACGTGTTCGTGGCTCGGCAAATACCAGAACCCGAGATGCTCGTGCCGCCCCGAAAGCTTGACTTCGTAGCGCACGTCAGCGTCCACCGCCTGATCGGCGGTGGATTTGCTGTTCTTGGCCATGTAGATGGTTTCCTTCTTGGTTGCGCTCTTACAGCGCGTAGTCCTTCTGCCAACCCACATGGAACGTGCGCTGGTTGGTCGACGTGTCGAGCCGCGTCTTGACCCGGTACTGCGTGACAGCGGCGCCGAGGTTGAACACGTAGGTCCGCTCGTAGGCGCCATCCATCGGATCGATCACGGTCGAGGTGCTGGACGGAGCAACTTCAGTTCCGAAACCGCTGCCCGTCAGAAGCTTGACGGAAGCAGTGTGGTAGATCGGATCGAAATACTCGTACCGCTCGATGACGCGGATCTGGGTCGAAGGTGCCGGAAGCGTTCGCGTCTGGGTGACGTGTTGCGCGTAGGTGTCCGGCCGTGACACGTAGACCGTGCTGTCTGCCAGGTTGATTGCCGGCTGACAGTCGACGGAACCCATGAACACCGCACGGAACGGCAACAGCGGCGGGATCGTGCCGCCCTGGCCGAGCATGTACTTGTCCACGTCCTGCAAGTTGTACCAGGTCGAACCAACCTGGATCTCATAGGAGAGCGTCGTGCCGTCCGGGATAGCCGTACCAGCGAGCAAGTCGATCGACAGGATGCCGCCCGAAAGCTGCAGCGGGTTCAGGTTCACGACCGCACGGGCCTGATTGAACTTGCAGCGATACAAGCGCATCCAGAGATCCTTGAACGCATCGCCTTGCGCATAAGCGCCGTCGAGGACGTAGAAGAACGTGCCCTGGGTGAACTGCTGACCGGGAACGAATGCGACCCAGTGATCTGCAGCCGTCGTTACGACCAGAGCGTAGCGCTTACCAGCCTGCAACAGGATGGGCTGCAGCGGAACCACCGTCTCGGCATTCAGCTTCATGTTCTCGCGAAGCAGCGTGGTCTGACCGAGCGCCGACTTGATGTTCGGCAGGCCGTAGTCCGACACTTCAACGATGGCGACGTGAGCCGAGCCGGCGGCTGCGAGGCGAGTGAACCAGATGCCAACGGCATCCAGCCACATATTCTGGCCCTGGAGCCAGGTTTCAGCGACCTGCGCGCCGGTCACCGTATTGGTGATGATGACCTTATCCCAATAGGTATCGGTGTAGTCATCGACCCAATACTGGCGAAGCCGGATGAAGTCGTGTCCCCACGCATTGCCAGAAAGGATCTCGTAGGTTTCGCCAGCGCGGAAGAAGCGGCTGCCGCCATCCCACTGGCCGGTCTGCCACCACCAGCTGTTCGTACAGACGGTCAATTCACCGCCGTAACGGATGCGTTGACGAGCGATCGTCTTCTGAACCATGTCGAAGGACGACACGGAATAGGCTGATACCTGAATTTCACCACTGATGGTGCCGGACTGCAGCCAAGCCTCACGGGTGTAGGCCGGGAACAGCATGCCGGCCTTGATGGTCGCGTTCGGATCGAGCGGGTTGAAGATGTTGAGTGCAGAGAGACCCTCGGCCGCGTGCGGCATTCGGATACCCTCTTCAACCTTCACATGCGACAACGGGTCGTCGAGCTTCGACTTGGTCTGGTCGAGGAAGAAGTTGGCGCTGGAGTCGATGGCGTTGTACATGACGCCGGCTTTGGACTCGAGAACCGCAAGGCGCGTCAGGGTGCGGCCGAGCTGCACTCCGTCCGCCTGCTGCTGCACCTGGTTCTGCTTGATACCAGCGATGTCGGAGGCCAAGGTCCGGATCTGCAGGCCTGCAGTCTCCTCGAACTCTTCGAGGTCGACGATGCGGTCATCGTGGCCCTGCACGCTCGGGAGCTTATTGACCGTGTTCATCGTGACCGTATCGACGCCGGTCGGCGTCAGGACGATATGCGCAATGACCGTGTATCCGGTGTCGACCAGCGGCGGCGTCGGGTCTGGAGCCTCGGTGCCGATCACCACGTTCAGGTTCGCGACACGGGCATGAACCAGAGGAACAGCCTGCGGCTCAGCCTGCCGCGTCTCAGCGTTGACGAGGAACTGGCGGGGACGGATGTCGGTATCCGACTCCGAACCCCAGGTCACGACCGCGGCAATCTTCTTGCCGGCGACGGGCAGCTGGGTGATGAAATCCTTGGACCACGAGGTCGAGGCCGATCCGAATACCTTGCCAGCCGAATAGAGGCGACCAGGATCAACCGTGATCTGCGTGACTGCCGACTTTACGACGCCGAAGCCGGTGTATTTCGTGCGGTCGCTGATGCCGTCCTGGACGACATGGTCGAGCGAGTTTTCGGCGAAGTCCTGCAGACGGGTGAAGTCTGTCGGATCATCATCGATATTCGCATGAAAGATGATCTTATTTTCCACTGTTTTCTCCGTGATCGCCTTAGGCGACCTTCTTGATTTCGCCGAGTTTGAAGGTTCCGAGCTTCCGCGCTTCCCCTAATCTCACGACCCGGTAATTGACGGTGTCGACGAGAACGGTGTCGCGAAGTGGCTTCGCTGCAACAATCGCCCCGCAGGCGTCGTTGAGCTTTTCCATGTCGGTCGGAATTCTGAAGCCATTTCGAAAGCGCCCGCCGAAGCCCAGAGCTGGAGACCGTATCAACGGCACTTCCACCTTGGCTTGAGCCGTGTAAGCGGGGATCCCGTACCGCATGTGACCGCGGTAGGATTTTGTAGACAGACCTGCAGGCAGATCTTTCTTGTCGTGAAGCGCGAGCCGGTCGTAGACCCATCGCGCCGCATCCGTCTCGCGGCGGAAGTTTCCTCCACGAAACGACTTGTTGTAGTCATGGAAGTGCTGGCCGGCCTGCGGTACATGCCGCTCTGCAATCTGAACCGGCTTGACGTCCTGTGGCGTCAGCCCAGGTGTAAGCGAAACGAGATCGGAACCGTTAGCATTGATGCGGACGGTAATGATGTTGTCGGTCGCGTCCGTCAGCTTGTAGAACTTGTGGCCGCGGAAACCATCGGTGTGATAATCACGCTCCGAATTGTTGCCGATAAAGACGCGCTCGACAGCCTGACCACCAAGCTCAGTCATGGACTCCAGCTTGACGTAGGCCTCAACCCCATTCTTGTAGATGGAGGCCTTTCGTCCGTAGAGATTTGGCCCAAGACTCTTTTCTCGGAAGTTATCGTTCCGGAAGCAAACGACCGGCACCCGAAAGTCCCTCGGTCCAGCCGGGTCACGGATGACGTAAGGATAGACCCTGATCTGAGGCAGATGCAGCAGCCATGACATGAACGATTCATTGGTCATCGCCGGGATGCGATACCCGCGCGCCGGGGGCACGATCAGGTCACGCAGGTTCGATCCAACCAGATCGAGGTAGGCGGCCATACCGGCCTTCGTTCCCTTGATCCGGTGGTGAGCAACTGCGTTGGCGACTACCTGTCGCTTCTTTGCTTCCGTCCAGTGTGGATCCCAGATGTCCACTGAAAAAGACCAAGCCAGGTACGGCAGGTCGTCGATGTGACAGCGATAGGGATCCCAGAGGCGACGGAGGCGGTCAATATCCAGGTCGAGGAGCCGATCAACCTGAGACGCCAGCGTCCGTTCGTAGACGGTCGCGTTCGGCGCCAGGATGTGCTCCATCAGCCGGTCAGCCATGGATTATTCCTCCCGAGTGTTGGACACGTTCACGCTGGCTGAGTTGATCCAGACGACACCGTTGGTTCCGACGTTGATATCCGAGAAGTCGATATCGACGTTCTGGACGCCCTCTTGGGTGAGGGCTGCAATCACGGCAGACCGCTTCAGATCCATACCGATCTGGGTGACACGGTTGCGAAGCGAGGTGAGCGCCTTATTGATGTCGGAGATCACCAGGGATGCATCTGGGCCAGGGTAAAGCGTGATGTTTGCCTGGATGTCTGTCGGGATCTTGATCACCGGCAGCACTGAAATATCGTCGGTCAGTGGCTTGATGCCGTCCGACATGAGTCGATCATAGATGGCGTCGATCAATGCGGCGCTTGGAACCGGGTTGGCTCCGTTCGCCATGATCGTGACAATCACCCTACCCGTCCCGCGCTCTGTGACCGCCGTGGCGTCCCTGACGTCGGTGGAGGTGCTCAGCGAGTGGAAGATGTAGGAGCCGGGACTGCCGGCCGTCGTATAGCTCTCCATCGAGAGCTGAATGCGCCTACGGAGTCGAGGATCTAGTTCGCCGGCCATGCGCGAAACGTTGAACCTGGCGCCGATCACTTCGAGATCGGAGCCGGTTGCAAACGGAAGCATGCAAGCCTTGGCCGCGGAATTGATGCGCTCGCGGACGATCATTTCTCCGTAGGCTTCCGCCTCCAGGATAACGTTCGTCGGTGACTGCTCCAGGTTAAGAGCCGCCGCGAGCCTCGGGTTCTTTGCGAGAACCTGCTGTTTGTAGACGGTCAGCAGGTCTTCGTATTTGATCTCCTCGATCACCTTCGGAGGCGGTAGCCTCGCGAAGTCGATGTATAGCGCGGGAGACTCGAAACTTGGCATTTGAGGCCCTCGCCTGTTTGAAATCAGATGGTGTTGCGAACCCTCTTGAGCGTGGCGTCGACCAGGTCGACTCCCTCAATGGTGATCGTGATATCCCCGTCCGGACCGAAATCATCGATCGTGACGCGGGTTACCTTGAACTCAGGCTCGTATGTGTTGATCGCGGCGATGGCAGCCATCATTCCGGCCATCAGGACTTCCTGGTTTCCAGGCTTGTCCTGCATGTCGAGGAACTTCGATCCCCACCACAGGCGCATCAGCCGAGTGCGCAGTCTGGTGGTGAGGATGACGAAGATGCTTTGCTTGATCCTGTCCCATCCCTGGACCAGGGCACCGGTTTCGCGATCGATGTCGGTAAGGTGCTCAGTTGACGCTGTCGACATTTTCGGCACTCGCCTGGCGCTTGGAGCGCTTGGACTGTGCGGTCGTTTCCGTCACGGCCACGCCGGCAATGGGCGTAACTTCGACTTCATCGACTGGCGCGGGAGCAGCCTCGGGATCCGCCACCGGCTTGTCCTCGGAGAGGATGTGGCCGAGGTACTTCGCCTCGGCCTTGGTCATGGAGGCTTTCGAACCGGCAGCGATCAGATGACCGCCGCGCCAGAAGTCCTTGGCCACGTTGTACTTGGGCATGGGTTTCCTTGATGTGTTAGACGCCGCCACCGCTGCCGGTGTCGCCGGGAGGAGCATCTCCGCCACCGCCACCGCCGCCACCACCGCCGCTCTTTGGCAGGATGGGAATTCCGGTCATGCCGGGGCCTGGCATTACGCCATTGTGAATATGGGTCGCGTCGATGAGCAGGCCGTTATGTGCCACTTGACCACCCGACTGCGTCCAACCAGATGCATCAAGCGTCCAGGTCGTTCCGCCTACGCTGATCTCCAGAGAGCCATTGCTCATCTTCCATGACGTGCTACCGCCCTGGCTGATTGTGATGTCTTCCTTGGTGAACTTCATCGAGGAGGCACTGTCGCCGCCCTGGCTCACGGTGATGTCGTCCTTGGTCATCTTGACCTTGGAGGCATCTTCACCGCCTTGCGTCGTCGTGATGTCGTCTTCGGTGTAGACCGTCTTGGACTTGTCGTCCTCGCCCATCTGGTGCGTGAGGTCGTTCTCAGTCCACTTGATCATGGACTTTTTGTCTTTGAACTGGGCCTGGATCTTATCCTCGTTCATGAGGATGTCGGCCTTCTCGTCCTGCTCGCCGTAGCGAATGTGGACCTTGTCTTTGTCCTGCTTGTAGTAGGACTTCTTCTCTCCGACCGTCTTGAGGATGAACTCCTTGGTCGACTTGACCTGGGTCACACCCTCATCGCCATCCTCAGATGGCTCTGGAAGTTTAGGCGCCTGAGCCTTTTGGCCGGCGCTTGATGGATCACCCGCACCGCCGCCTGCGCCGCCACCGATCATGCCGCCGACCGAGCTTAGATGCCCGCCGGATGTGACCTGCTGCGCGATGTTTGCGATGTTGCCGAACTGCGCCAGATTTGACAGGCCGGCCTGATTGAGAAGCGTGCCAACATTGGCAAGCTGCGAAAGGTCGCCGATGTTGCCGATCTGACTGGTGATCTGCTGCAGGTTGGCCATGCTCGAAATGTCGAGGCCGGCAAGGTTGCCGAGATTTCCCAGGTTGCCGAGATTTCCCAGGCCGCCGAGCATTCCTGAGAAGTCCATGCCGGACATGCCGGCGATCTGACTGATGCCGGCCAGGTCTCCGAGGCCACCGATGTCACCGAGGCCGCCGATCCCGGCGCCGTCCTTCTTCTTGGACTTGATGATCAGGTGATGCGTGTCTTTGGTCTGGTGAACCCAGTGCTGCTGATCCTCTTTCTCGTGGATCAGGCCGACCGTTTCGTCCTGTTTGCCGTGCGGCGACGGAGCCTGCGGACCGTAATGGTGCGGCTCGACCGTCGACAGCTCCGCGTTTCCGCCCGATGAGCGAAGCAGCGCCTGCTGGCCGACTTTCGGCGGCACGGAGAACTTGATGGACCCGTGCGAATGGCTTTGCCAGGGCTGCCAGTCACTCTTGAAAGTGCCGCCGCCGGCCGCCGCGTCTCCTCCGCCACCACCTGACCCGCTCGGGGTCTGGTCTTCGCCGTCGTTCATCTTGACGTACCAGCGGTCTTTCTCGTACTTGACCTGCGTGATCTTGCCGAGACGCTCCTTGTTCTCGAACTTGCGCTCCATGTCTTGCATGCGGCGTTCGATTGCCAGGAGAGCCTTCATGTCATTCCTCGTTCAGATCCAGTTCCACTTCTTCGTGGCGTGAGACGTGCCCGAAGTGGGCGTCGCCGCGGATGTACGAAGTCCGTGGCACGTCGGTGATCATGCTGCCGTCCGGACGGTAGAAAAATTCACGCTCTCGAACGCGATTGCGTCCGATCGTGAGGTCGCTTTCCCATTCAACGACGCCGACTGCAACGCCTTCGCGCCGAAGGACAGGTTGACTGATGCGTCTGAATTTGACCTTGGTGGCCGGCGCCGCGTTCGGGTCGCCGAAGGTGTTCAGGTTCGCCATGATGGCGGTATTCTCAACGTACTCCCAGGCCCTGGCGTCGCCATCAAGCGCCGCTCGCCGGTTGTCGTCGATGATGACCACTACGACGCGGAGACAGGCGTTGATTTCGCCGGTCACTTCGTGCTCGCCGGGCGCGTTCATGACGGCCACGCGAGCGCACGGCGTCTTCAACGTCCATTCAGCAATGTCCGTCTCGTCGAACAGGCCGTCGTACCATTCGACGTCCATCTCGGGAAACAGCGTCTTCACCGCCTGGACGATCCGATCACGGAAGTCGACGATTTTGCTCATCAGTCGCCTCCATGCGCCAGATAATCGCGGATCATTTGGCTGATCCGGCGTTTGTTTTCGTCCGAGAAACCCATGAACGGGCGCGGCGGGACTTTCTTGTTCCGGATCATGCCGCGCGTGCGCTCGATGCCCTCCTGCATGTAGGAGGCGTGCTTGGCGTTGGCGATGACCATGAAGCCGTCGTTGCTGACGTCTCCGACCTGGATGCTGTTGGCCAGGTCGCCGTGCTCGAACAGGATTCGGTCATGTCCCTTGAGGTTGACCGTCACATCCCGCAGAGCTTCCCAGCGTTCACCATCGGGCGAGGTTTTGGAGCGCAGGACACGATTGACCGTGGAGCGCTTCATATATTCCGCGGCCTCAGCCATGACCGGCTCCATGTGGAGCACGTCATGCAGAAGCTCGGTGATGCGCTTGTTCAGCCGACCGATGTCATTGTGGTCGATCTTGATTGCGATGCCGGACATTATGCCCTCCCGCAGTCGAAGGAGCCTCCCGAGCGCCGGACGTTTGGATTGGTCGTTTCACCATTATCGTCGGTGGCCGGCGGAAGGCCGAGGCCAACCTTTCCGGTCGAAATCTTCTCAAGCAGCGCCAGCGCATCCTCGTAGCGCACCCGCATCTCGTCGGTGCGGCTCGTGCGTCCCAGGGCCATCTTGTAGACGGCGATGTCGATCGCACAGTTCTTCACCACGCCAGGCGTGGGGACAACCGGGATCGTGTACTGGGCGGACAGGTAGGCGTCGCAAATCTCGTCAGCCGCCTCAAGACCCTTGTTGATGATCTCTGGGTCGGGCGTGCCGTCTCTGTTGTAGTCGGCTACCCGAACAAGCAGATCGGTGCCGTATAGATCATCGATGTCCTGCTTGCTCGCGTAACCCATTGTCGTCGATCCTTACGTGGCAGAAACAGCCGCGCCGATAAGGATGCGCAACCAGGCGGTACCGTTCGAATAGGCGAGACACGCGGCGCCCGAAGCACCGTTCGAGACGTAGACGATCTTGCCAGCGTGCTTGGCAGCAGCCGGAAGACCGGCGACAGCGAACGAACTAGCGCGAACCGCGTCATCGAAGGCCTGGTTCAGGGATTCGGCGCCGATCTTACCGCGGGCAACCCCGGGGGAAATTGACATTGTTGCTTCCTCTCAGGACGCATGGGTCTCAGCCCTTGTCCTTGTTCTTGTTCTTTTTGCCTTTGCCGGCCTTGTCGCCGTTCTCGGACGTTTCGTCCTTAGCGGGTTCGGCTTCAACAGGTGTCTCGGTGGTATCACCGGAGGCCTGTTCAGCAGTGGCCGGCTCGATTTCAACCTTTTCGGTTTCGGCCGGCACGACTTCCGCAGCCTTCACAGCAACGGCGTCATCTTCGTCAGCCTCTCCGTGAAACGAAGTTCCAGGCAGAGTCGCTGCACGAGCGGCCCGCACGTCATTCGATACCAGCCGACGATCGCGGTAACGGTAGTTTGCAGCGGCCTCACGGGCTCGAAAGCCCTTCGCTCCATTCATTCTCAAATCTCCAAATGCACAAAGATCCCTCCCCGGTTTCCCGAGGAGGGTCTTGTGTAGGTCTTCAACCGTCTGGGGTCAGACGATTAGGCCGCCAGCTTGTGCTTGAAGGCCACGATCCGGATGATCTTCGGATCGTACACGCGCTGCCAGTTGGCGACATTCGCCAGCTCGCTGTTCGCGGGGGTGACGCCGGCCTGGGTGCCGCCGAGCCACTTGATGCCGCGGGGGTGCATGACCCACTGGCGCCGGTTGACGATGTATTCCTGGCCCATGCCCTTCAGAGCCTGGCGCTCGACTTCCACCGGAACCTTCGGGCTCTTTTCGCCGAAGCCGATGGCGCCGGGGCCGAAGATGTAGGTGGTGAACACGCGGTTCGCGCCCGCGCCGGAAACCGGCATCGAGTCGTCGACCAGCACGGTCTTGCCCAGGTAGGTCGGGACCGTCAGCTTGCCCTGGCTGTCGGGCACGAAGTCGATCAGGTCGGCCTTCACCATCGCCTTCAGGGTCAGCGAGTGGACGGCAACGCCGTTCAGGCCACCCTGCTCGTCGCCGAGCAAGAACGCGGCGTCGATGAAGGAGTCGGCGTCGAAGAACTCAGCGCCGCCGGTCAGGGCGGAGATGTCGCTGACGTTGGCTTCCATGCCGGTCGAGCCCATCGCACCACCGAGGGTCGCGAGCAGCGCGGTCTGCATGCGCTTGTTCCACCAGTCGGCGAAACGGTTGGCGATGGCTTCGATCGGGTCGGCGCCGGACAGGTCCGCCGCGAGGTCCGAGCTGCCGAACGCCTTACCGCGCAGAAGCTTCACGGCCACGTCCTGGCCGGTCGTCATCTTGCTGACGGTCAGATCGGTCGAATCGTCGAGCACCTGCTCGGCGTCCGAGGCGTCCAGATCGTTGAAGAACGGCATGTTGACCGTCTTGCCTTCGATCTCGGCGTTGATGACGCTGGTCAGGTCGGTGATGATGCCCGACGTAAACAGTTCCGACTTCTGCGTCGAAAGGGTCTGAACGTACTTGTTGAACTTGGTCGGGACGATCATGTCCGACAGACGAGTCTCAGTCATTTCTCACTCTTGAGGTTGTGACTGGCCGCGCCGCTTTTGCATTCAAGCAAGCGTCCGGACAGAATCCGGGCGCCTGCATGTTGGATGGCGTGAGGTTAAGCCTTCACGCCGGCCGCTGCTGAGAGCTGCTTGGCCAAATCAGGTTTGGTGTTTTCCAGCACCATTTGCTGGGTAAGGTTCCAGGTGTCCTTGGCCCAGGGGTTCACGACCCCACCGGCCGGAGGACTACCGTTGTTGCCCGGGGGCACCCCGAGGCCACGCTTCTCGTCGGGCTTGAAGAGAGACGCACTCTTTTCGCGAACCTCGGCAACGAGGTCGGCGACGGTGAAGGGAGTACCGTTGTGGTCCTTGATGCGCGGGTTGCCGTTGGTGTCGAGAACCTCGACGACGACCTTCCCGTCCTTCATGGACGTCTTGACGAACTTGCCCACCAGGAGTTCGACGGCATCCCGCGCGTCGTCCAGTGGGTTGGATTTGGCGACTTCGTCCTTGATTTGGTTGTCCCGCATCAAGTTCTGAAGCTGCCCCGTCAGGCTTTCGATCGTAGCCTTTCCGCCGTTCACCATCGAGGTCAACTCGGTCTCACGCAGGTTGAACTGCGCGGTGAGCTGGCCCCGGAGGGTGTCGAGCTTGGTGGACGCGATCTGTTCCGCCTGCTTCTCGGGATCGAGTGCAGTCAGTCGAGTTGCCGTTTCGACCGCCGTCTTGGCGGCTTCCGGCGTGATGTCACCGAAGGCGGCAATGCGCTCGATCGCAGTGCGAGCCGCGGTTGCATCCAGGCCTTCGTAGGGCTTCAACTGCGCGGTCAGAGTGGCAACGGAGTTGCGTTCTGCGCCGAGCGCGGTCTTGAGGCCCGTAACGTTGTCGAGTTGGAAACCATCGACCGGCGTGACGTTGAGGAAGAACTTGCCGTCCTTCTGCACGTAAAAGCCGCGGTGGCCCTCGTCGATTTCATTGATATCAATAACGACTGCTTTGAGCATATCCATCCCGGAAATGCGGGGCATCCCGCCCCTCGTGATAAAAGGACCCTGGGGCATCCCGCCTTCGGGTCCGGTGATATCCCCGAGGAGTTCGGGGAATCGGAGTTGCCAGCGGCGATCGGTTCGAGGCCGTCCCGGCGCTCGATCGGTCATTGCTGGCGAATAGGAATTGGTCAGCGGCGGCGCGGGCGTGCGACGCGCTCTTGGTTATCTCTGTTCGTCTTGTGCGGGATGCGAACTGAGACCGCTGACACCGCGCTCAACCAAGAGGGAGCGCGATCTGGTAGGGTTCTCGGCCGCAGCCCTCGAAGGCGCAGGCACAAAGAAAAACCCGCCCAGGACGTCCTGAGCGGGCTTGAATTGTGGTTTGGCGAGGATCAGGTCACGCGGCGCGAAGCTGCTCGGTCGTGACGACGACTTCGAAGTCCATTTCGAACTTCTCGGGCTTCTCGAACCCGATGGAATTGTCTTGGTAGAGGACGACGACGTCGCCTGCAGCGCACTGCTGGACGCCCCAGTCGGTTCGCATCGTGAGCCCGCCGAGGCGGTTGATCTCCAGATCGCCCGTTTGCAGGCGGCTCACCAGCCAATGCGGCGGCGTCTCGTCAGCAGCGCGTCCCCAAAGTGGCAATTTGAACGCCTGGACGAGGAGTTTGCGGGAGAAGAGCTGCACGGTCACTCCATTTGCATTTAAGCAAATGATTAAGCACAGCACCCGCCTTTTGTCAAGGCGAACGTTTTGCCTGTATGCAAATACCTAGCGCCCCAGGATGAACCAGACCAAGCCGATCAGAAGCAGGAACGCAATGCCCGGCGCGAAGAAGTCGAACGACTGCATCCGGCGCATCGCGCGGAGGTCTGAAGCCATTTGCTTGACCAGTGGATCCTGGATCGACTTGGAGGGCATGGGCGGCTGTTCACTTAATGGCTCGCAGCCGGTCCTTGCCTGATGCTCCAGATCGAGAATCCTTTGCCAGCGGGGCTTTGACATCTACCGGACTCCTCGTCTTCGCGTCGAATTTGGGCTCGAAGCAGATCGGGCAGCAGAAGTATTCAGGCCCCACCAGTTTGCCGAACACCACGACCGACTTGGGAATCATCCGCACGAGTTCCCGCACCACTGTGCCCTGCCTCATCGAGCAGGGATCACAGCGGTATTCGGAAATTTCTAGCTTCAGGGTCAAGTCAGCCATGGGGTGGCGTCGATAGCATTTCCGTTTGCCGGATGTCAATCAGATTTGCTTTTTCGGACGCAACTGACCGGGAGGAAAGTTCGGAAGAGGCTGTTTGCTTCCGCTCGCCGGAGTAGTGTTTGCAGGGGCTGCGGCTGCCGCTGCACCTGGCTCCTTGGCAGGATCGGCCTGGGTCCACCGGCCCGGCAGCATGCCGTCCGCGGCGAGCATGTTGGCATCATCGACCGCCTTCCAGAAGGCCAGCTCGTCTTGCAGGTTGAAGTCGTCACCAAGCAGATTGCGGTTTCGCACTTCGGTGAGCAGAACCTCGCGGGACAGACCGCGCTCTTCCCACATCTTCACCAGCTGGGCGACTTCGAGCAGCCGGTCCTTGGTGTTCGAGAACTCCGTATTCAGCAGGGCGGTGACCATACTCAGGTCTTTTCCGGTCCATTGCCCCATGAAGCGGAGCGCCTTCTCGATCGTGTCCTGGCAGTTGA
Source organism: Bradyrhizobium ottawaense (assembly GCF_900099825.1). Lineage (NCBI taxonomy): Bacteria > Pseudomonadati > Pseudomonadota > Alphaproteobacteria > Hyphomicrobiales > Nitrobacteraceae > Bradyrhizobium > Bradyrhizobium ottawaense. The sequence continues at coordinate 8,254,268 of NZ_LT629693.1, forward strand.
TCGCCATGTCGTGGACGACCGAATGCACCCGGGTCTCCTGGATGTCGCGCTCGTTCTGCGGAACGTACTGACGGTGCGTGCCCGTCACCGGGTTGAGCGCCATCATGTCCATCTGCATTTCGAGCTTGTCGAGATCCTTGGCGCCGGACTCGATCGCCGTGCCCTTGGGCTCGACGAAGTACCAGCGGCCATTGGCCTCGGGCGCGTAGAGCACCTTGTAGGGACCGATCGCGAACTGCTTCTCGTCTTCCGGGTCGATCTGGACGCCGGAGCATGCGAGCATGGGAAAGCGCGCGGCCGACAGGATCGATCGCTGATCCGAGCTGGAGATCCAGTGCTCGATCTGCTTATAGGCCAGATCGATAAACACCGGCCTGACCTGATAGTCCGCCTCCTTTTCGCCGGCATAGAGCGTGGCGAAAGGAACCTCTGCCATGTTGTTCAGTGGCGTCTCGCCGATGAAGTCCCAGTTCGAGCCACCCGACGTCGCTTTCTGCTCCCAGAGCTGAACAATGCCGGATGTCTTCGACGGGTCGATCTCGATCACCCGCATCTGGTTGTACAGCACTTCCTTGAAGCCGTCGCGCGCCGCCCGCTGACCGCGGATGCGGACGTGAACGGTCTTGGTGTCGCCGCCGACATACTGGTCATAGGCTGCTGCCACGTCGTCGACCTTGAACAGCTTCATGAACGGCCGGGCGCCGGACGCCTTCTGGGCGGCCAGGTTCGGCAGATTGTAAGTGTCAGGGTGATCGACCAGGATGTGGCACATGCCGTCGAGCATGGCATTGTTGAAGAATTGGTGGGCGAAGACGTGCAGGTGCGTGCCTTGTAGGTCGATGTCCTGGGTCCAGAGATCAACATCCGGATCGGTGTTGTTGAGTACCCTGAGCAGCGTGCGGAACGGCTTGGCAGAAGCGGCATCCACCGCCTCCCTCAGCTTGTTCAGTGCGAAGGTCGAGGCGAGCCGCGTGTTGTAGCGAGCGTCCGACTCCTTTTCGTACTGCGGCAGGAAGGTCTTGTCCTTGGCGCGCATCGTCTCGGTGCCGCCGTAGACGGCGCGAAGCATTGCCGTGCGGTTCTGCATCGTGGTGGCAGCTGCCGAAAGCAGGCCGGGATTGCCGGCCTGGGGAGACGGCACGTAATTGGCAGTTGTGTCAGCCATTGTTTTGGGTGGTCCTCGTTACCAGTCGAGAACTGCGGCCCGTCTCGGTCCGAGCAGAGAGTTGAAGGCATCGGAAGCGGCGTCGACCTGGTCGTCGTTGACGCCAAGCGGGAACATTTCCAATTCGTCGGTGAAGCACTGATTCCAGTGTCCCTTCACCATCTTCACATTCTTTGCCTCGCACTGCGCAGCGAATGCGGCAGCACGGGTTTCTTTCGGTCCGGTGGGGCGAACAGCCTTGACGATGTAGCCGGCGAGCCGGCGGATGAAGCTTTGGGCCTGGCTCTTTCCAGCCTGGCCGGGGTCTTGCGGAAGAATGATCTGGACAGACCGGCCGTCGCTCTTGGCGGTCTCAAAGATTTTCTTCTCGACGCCGAGCGGTGTGTCGCGAAAGCGGATCACGTTCTCGATGTAGAAGATGCCGTTGGCGTCCTTGGACATCAGGATGCCGACCGTGTAGTCGCCGTCCGCAGATGCAGCCAAGTCCCAGGCACGAACTCGCACGCGCTTGGCCGGAAGCTCGGTGGGAGCGTCGAACCAGTCGGCGCGGAACATGCCTCCGTCGTCAGCCATCGGCTGCTGCTGGTAGAGCGCAGAGAACGAACGCTCGCCAAGAACGTCCTGGCGGTCCCTCAGCGCATTGATCGAGAAGCGCCGCGGAGCCAATGGCTCGTTAGGCTTGCGTCCGAGCGGGTCGCCAGGAACGGTACCGTCCTCATTGAGGATCAGCTCTTTGGTGCCGTCCTCGCGCTCGATCGACTTGGTGTAGGGAAGCGCCGGCAAATACAGGATCTCCCAGGGGAGACCTTTGCCGTCGTTCATCAGCTCGATCAGCCGGCCGGCGATGTCGTCGTAGTGCCACCGCGTCAGGGTGAGAACGATTGCTGCGTCCTCTTCGAGACGGGTGTAGACGACGTCGCGGTACCAATTCCACTGGTCTTCCCGGAACGATGCCGAGTTGACTTCCTTGCGGTCTTTGATCGGATCGTCGATCAGGAAGAGATGGGCACCCTTACCGGTGGTACCGGTGCCGACGCCGACCGCGAAGTATTTGCCGCCCTGCTCCAGCTCCCATTCATCGGCCGCTCGGTTATCCGAACGGATCTTGATGTCGGGGAACAGGATGGGAAATTCTTTGCCGCGAACGATGTTGCGGACGTCACGGCCGAAGGTCGTGGCGAAGTCGCCATTGTAGGATGCCGAGATGACGTTCTTCTCGGGATTGCGGGCCATGTAGTAGGCCGGGAAGCGTCGGGTCGACAGCTCGCTCTTGCCGTGCCGCGGAGGCGCAAAGAGCATGAGACGCTTGATCTCGCCGCGCTCAACTGCCTCCAGCTTTTCCGCCACCAGGTGGTGGAAAGGGTCAGCGTTGTATTTTGGCAGCGTGTATTCGGTGAAGCCGATCAGCCGCTCGCGGCCCCTCCTGCGACGCAGGATTTCGGCCGCTGCCTCCTCGGGGGAGACATCGGTGAGTGATTGCACTGGATTTCCGTGGTTTAGACTCCGGTCGAGGCGCAAAGCGCTAATGCCCCCGAAGCGGCAACTCGACCAGAGTGAGGAATGTTTGAGGGCTGTCCCGCAGGAGCAGCCCACGAGCTTGCGCTCGTCGTGCGCCGAAGCGCAAAAAAGACGGCCCCACGCCCGCTGGCCAAGCGGATCGTCCTGTCAATTCAGGACTTGGTGTTGCGGTCGATCGTCACCGGGTAACAGGAATATCCGGCTGCCACGATCGATCCCGTCAGGGGACTTGTTCTCGGTGAATGGTGAACGGCCGGCACACATACGTCGTGCCTTTGGTTATCTCGCAGAGCCGTCCAATTCTTACTTGATGTTCAGCTTCGCAGCTTCGAACGCCTTCTTGGTGTCGTTCAGCCACTTGTTGACCTTGCCCTTCATGACGAAGGACTCGCCGTTCTTGGCGTAGTCGGCGAAGGTGGCGTTTGCGGCCTCGACGTATTCGGTGGCGCGCTCGTCCAGCTTGGCGATGTCGATACGGAAGTCGGCGCCGGACAGCACGTCGGTCGACACGCCAGCGATGCCCTTGAAGAAGGCGGCGTCGTTGGTGTGGTTGGTCACGACGAAGTGCCGGACACCTTGCAACAGCTTGGCGGTTCCTTCGATCTCGTTGAACGACTGGATCGTGCTGCCGATGACGTGCAGAACCGATACGTTCAGCTTGCCTTCCGTGACCAGGTCAAAGAACGCGATGTCCGTGAGCAGCTCCAGCGTCGGCGTCAGCAGGCCGGCCTGGATGTCGATGACGGTGACGTCGTTCTTGCCGACCGTATCGAACACCTTGATCTGGTCGTCCGAGGTCGACAGGTTCACGACTTCGGTTTCGGCTGGGAAGAAGCGCTTCAGGTTGCCATCGGGCTGCTGAGTGTCGAATGCACGAACGGTCGCGCCCTGAGCCTTGAAGTAGTCCATGACGGCGCGGGAGACGAAGGTTTTGCCAACGCCGCCCTTGTCGGCGCCGACGATTACAACGTGGGGAAGCCCCATTCGAATTCTATCCTCTTTTTTGGTTTGAACGACCTTTGGATGGTCGCGGTCTATGATGACCTTCGGCTGCTCGATCGGCGCAGGCGCTTCGGTGGTCCTGGGCTCTTCGACCGGCTTTTGGTCAGTGGTTTCCCGCCGGCTGGCGGAATAGTTGGCGCGGTGCCAGAGACTCTTCTCCAGAGCCTCCTGCCGTTGCCGGCGCGCTACTTCGGAAAGTCCCTGGGATCTGCGACGGTCGTAGTTCATCAGGGATCCCTTACTTCGGTGATCAGAACATGAGCCGCGTCAGTTCAGCTTTTCCTTTGGAGTGGGCTTGGGCGCTGGCACGCCGCGGGATGCAATCTCGAGGAGCTGATCCTCGGTCATCTGGGACGCTTCGGACTTGACGTTCTGGTTGATGGTGCTCTCGTCCTTCTGGGCGAGGTAGTTCTTGCCAAGGAAGATGGCGGCCGGCGCGTTCTTGTCGGCAAGCGACAGCTGCTTGCGGCGCAGCGACACTTTCGCGTGCTGCAGGCCGTCGTCCCAGACTTCGCGAGCCTCTGGATATTCGTTCAGGAAGTTTCCAAACGTCTTCTTGCAGACGCCGAGGACGCCAGCGACCTCTTCCTGGGTGCAGAACAGCTTTGCCAGCTCCCCGATGGTGCGCAGCGTATCCTCCTCTGGCTGGAGCTTGGTGTTGCGGCGTTTGATCGGTTGAGCCAGCACCTCGTCGAGGAATGCGGTCTCCTCGTTATCCTTCTTAGCCTTGTCCTTGACGGCTGCCTCGCGGGCAGCCTTCTCCTCGTTCGTCGGTCGACCCCGGCGACGCGGCGGCAGATCAGTCATGTTGTTGTTCTTTCTTGCGACTGAGTTTGTAATCAGTGGAATGAAGGGTAGATATGCTCGTTATCGAGGTCGCGGATGTCGACGGTGACCAGCCGGCCTTCAGGAGGCACCCGCACGACGACGTACACCGGATCATCTTCATGATGATCCAGTATCTCTTCACCCTTCTCGTCGAGGATGTTGGTGATCGGGCAAACGAACCCACCATCGAACGTCACGGTTTCGGTCTTGAGATCGATCACGAAACTGACGTCGTCATCGTCACCGATCATTTCGAAGGCTTGGGACGGACTGAACCATCCACTGGACGATTTCCGCTTTGGAAGCGGAGCCGTGCCGTTTGGCGATCATGATACCCTTGTCGATCGCGATGATCGCCGGGATTTGCGTAACTTGGTAGCGCTGGGCGATCAGGTTGCAGTGCTCCACGTTCGCGGTGAAGAACTGAACGCGGTTGCCGTATTCTTTCTCGATATCGAGGAGGATCGGAGTCATTGCCTTGCATGGCTGGCACCACTTGGCTTCGAACTTCATGACGATGGGCAGCTTGGCACTTTCCAGTTCGGAAACCAGGCTGGTGTCGGTGATGGCTTTCATCGGGAGAAAATCTTCTTGATCGCCCCGACCCCGGCCACGCCGCAGATCGTCATGACGATGTTGTATTGCATGTCGGCGTAGAGGCCTGGCAGCTTGGAGACTTGCCAGCTACCTACCTCGTGACCGAGAAGCGGAATGCTATCGAAAACGACAGCTGCGATGTGAATGATGAAGATGGCGAACGCGGTGGGCACCATCCAGGCCGTGAACCAGTGCTCACGGTCGTCCTTGCGCATGTCGGCCGCCATTCGGGCGACCTCGACCTTGTAACGCAACTCGGCGACATTCAACTGGACATCACCGCCAACCGCGGTCTTGAACTTTTCGAGATCGGCGTCGGACTTCTTGTTCAGGTAGTCGAGAAACGACGCCCCGAGCTTAGGCAGAAGCCCAAGCAGGATTGAAAACAGCATAACTTGTCCTTGAAGGTTTGACGTCCTAGAGCGACGAAGCCACTCGGAACAGCTCATCTATCTGCGCTTCCGTCAGGGAAAGACCGAGACCGATAGCTAAGATGAGAGGATCGGTTCTGGTAAAAACCGAAGCGTAATCCCAGGTGATCTTTGTTGCGCCGCCAGCAGCCTCGACAGCAGCTTCGACCTGCCCAAGAAGTCCAGCGCCCAGGAGCGCGAGGCGAGCCTGACGTGGCGTGACATTCTGAGGCACTATCGATGGCGTGTCCTCGTATGCGACGGTGACAACAACCTTCGTGCCGTCGAACGCTGAAGTTCGAGATACCTCGGCGTGCCACGGTGATGGAGGATCGTCAGACATCCAGCGCTCAACGAAGCGATAGTCACCGTAGGTGTCGCCAACGGTCGCGCAAAGAACCTGATCAAGGTTAGGAAGTACGAGGACTTCTGGAGGGCTACGAAGCTGCCCCTTAGTTTCACCGAAGGCGATAAGCTCGTTACCGCCTGCGTCCATGACAGAGTATCCAATCTGTTCCATTACATTCCTAGCATTGGCATGTTGAAGGCCGGTACGGATATGTACGGCGTGTAGTTGAGGACGATGACGCCTTGGTAGGCGGGGCCTGGTGCGCCGCCGGCCTTGGCAACACGGTCAGCGAAACCAGCGCCGCCGCCGCCACCGCCGCCACCTCCCCACGCTCCACCTGGAGAACCGGCACTTGGGTAGTTTGGAGATTGACCTGTCCCGGCTCCGCCGGCACCGCCATAAGGAGCTGCTCCAGAACCACCCGTACCGCCTGCGCCTCCATAGGGAGAGGAGATTCCTCCTCCTGCAACGCCATTGTTTCCGCTAACAGTTACGTCACCGACGCAAGATGCTGCGTTGCCTCCTAATTGGCCGTTGCCTCCAACAGCGAGACACGTACTGCCGTTGATAAACCAAGAGGTTCCTCCGCTGTTGAGGCCGATAGCGAATGAGACCGTCGATCCGGGAGTGACGGGTACGTTGTTTCTTCGAGCGTAAGCACCGCCACCACCACCGTACCCACCATTTCCTGGAGAAGTAAGGCCGTCAGTACCAACACCAGCTGCGCCTTGCGCACCCGCTCCCATGCATTCGACGCTGTCGAATTTGACGCAATCCGCAGGGATAATAAGCTGCGACCCAGACGAAAGAACAATCTGCGTCACTGGAGTGCCTTTATCGTGTAGGTCGAGATGCTGTTGATGCGCCTGATCGACATGATGAACTTGCTGCCGTTCGTGGTCGTAATCGCGTCACCGGTCGTTCCGATGGAAAAGCCTGATACCGTGATGGCACCTGCACCGGCCGCGTTGACGATGAGAAGGTCGACAGCGCAGTCAGTTGCTGGTGCCGTCAGTGTGAAAGCGCCAGCGTTGCTGCCGAACTGGTAGTTGCCCAGAGCCGGATTGACCGTGAAGCTGGTGAACGTTCCGAGGTTGGCTGGCGTGAACTTGAAGCCGCCAGTGATCGTCTGGTTTCCGGCAAGAGCAACCGCATCGGTAATGCCGTAGCCGGACAGGTTGGTCGGCTTCGATCCGATCTGAGCGAACGTGTAGTCATTGGCCTGAGCTGTGACAGCTCCGCTACGACCAAAGACCGTATTGGCAATCGCGTCGGTAATGCCGTAGCCAGCAATCGTCGTTGGTTTGGCGCCGATTTGAGCGAACGTGTAGTCGCCAGCCTGAGCCGTGACCGCACCGTAGCGACCAAACACCGTCTGAACTTCGTTATCGGCGCCGTCGATCGCATCCCAGGTCGTGCCATCGAAGATGATCGTATCACCGACTTGCCAGGTGTTATGGCCGTCGATGTTCGTCGTGCCTGGAACTGAGACCTTGTAGTACCAGCCCTTGGTGCCAACGCCTGAAGCGAGCGGCGGCGTATTGGTGCTGGCGTCCCAGGTGCCGTGATAGACAACAGCCCCGACAAGAGAAGCAGGGATCTGAGAGGTCGACAGCTTTCCGCCGGCATCGAGGGTAGCAACGCCGTTGCTGGCGCCAAGGCTCGATGCACTCACCGCGTCGGTGATGCCATAGCCGCCCAGCGTGGTCGGCTTGGAACCGAGCTGAGAGAAGTTGTAGTCACCAGCCTGAGCGGTTACAGCCCCTGAGCGTCCGAAGACAGTGTTCGTCAGGGTGTCGGTGATGCCATATCCCGAGATGGTGGTTGGCTTGCTGCCAATCTGCGCGAAGGTGTAGTCGCCGGCCTGCGCCGTTACTGCGCCGGTCCGCCCAAATACCGTTGGAACGCCAGCCGTAGCGCTATATGCGCCCCAGGCAGAGCCACTGTAGATCTTCAGCGTATGGGAAGTCGTATTCCAATACATTCCGCCAGCTGTGATGGCGGCGCCGAGCGGATCAAGGGTCGGGTCAGAGGATTGCGCTCCGTACCAAGCGCCCTTGAAGCTATTCAGGCTACCCAATGCGCTCGATGCGCTTCCGGCCGCTGCGGTGGCGCTATTGCTAGCGTTGGTCTCGCTGGTTTTTGCGTCGCCGGCTTTGGCCGATGCCGTAGCAGCGCTGGTAGCTGCGTTGGCCTCGCTTGTATTGGCGCTGATTTTCGAAGCCGCGGCAGATGTCTTGCTTGCGAGACCTTCAGCGGCACTAGAAGCCGCGCTGGCAGCACTGGTGTTCGCTACGTCTACCCGCGCTTCCACAGCGGCAAACGCATTTGCGAGATCATCCGTGATGCCTCCGGTGTCTCCCTTTACACCCTTTTCACCCCTGTCCCCCTTCAGGCCACGCGGTCCAGGAGGGCCTTCTTGACCTTCTGGTCCAACGATACTCGGGAACATTGCCCGGAGCTTGGTAAGCGTTACGGACAGGAACCGGTTGCCAACCTTGATGTCGACAAGAACTTCATCTTCGCTCGGTCCCGGCAGCTCGCCGACTGGCGCCTGATCGGAAGCAATCGCAATCTTGCTGTCCCGGACTAGATATTTTGCACCAGCGGTCGTCAGATTGACGATGGCGTTGATGTCGTAAAAGTCTTCGCCGACGAAGATGCCCTTCGGGGCGATAACGCGGTACCGCTGCGTGCTCATCGTTCTTCTTTTTTTGTTGTTGGCACCGGAGGAGAGACTTGAACTCTCTCACAACAGTTTTGGAGACCGGGCGCCTTCGCCGGAGGACTCCGATGCATGTTTTTTGAATGACGTTCCCCAGCCCGATTTCTTCAAGCGACGGCGTAAGCCAGTCGTCGGGACGCGATGGGGGTATGCGTGCGCCTTTCGGCTTCTCGTCTACTGTTCTGAAGTATGCGGTATACTGGAACTCAGTATTCGCAATTCGCGAACAGCGAATTAGTCTCGCGGGGTGGTTTCAGCACCGCGATCCTTTCGACCTCGACGCGCCATCAGGCGTTACTCGTCTCAAACGGTCGTCAACGCCATACCATGGACCTCTGCGTCGATTGGCTGTGAACGATATTGTTACCCCTCGTCCAGGGCCGCGAGATTAGGTGGGAGTGCCCCAATCCAGAAGTCGGGCACTCAGTTGCCTCAACCGCATCGCGTTGATGATGATCAATCATTCCCCCTCGGGGGCCGCTTTGAGGAATTACGAGGGCTACGGGCCTACTGGCTTATCCCGTTAAAGCCGTCACCGTTACCGGTCCGGTGAACCACCTAATTGCTACCTGATACGATCAGGTACAGGCCGAGGAGGATGAGCGGCGAAGACAGCACAGTGATGCGCTGAAGCAAGCTCGGCTCCCAGGCCTCCCAAGCCTTAATGTATTCGTATTCGCTGAACGGCTTGGCCATCCTCAGAGGACGAGCAGCACGGTTTTCAGCACCACCACCGCGAGGATCGCGTTGACGGTTGCGTTCTGATGGGTGGAAACCCAGGCGACGGCGTAGTTATAGACGGATTTGACCTGATCGATTTTGGACTCCGCGGTTCGAGAAAATGGTGCCCGAGTTTTGCAGCGAACTGATTTGTGCTCGGGCGCCAGCAACCGGGGAAAGGAGGAAAACCCCTCGCTGGCAGGCCGGGCCGCGGACAGACGGTCGGCGCTTTTTACGCCGCTCCCTGTCTCAACAGGCTCCGGGGATGACTGAGGTCTCGTTAACCCTTGGCCTTCCGACGACGGCGGCGCTTGCGCTCCAGCCGAAGCTCGGTCAGCTTCATGTTCTTCGAGACCTTCTTGATATGTTTCTTCTTCATGTCTCTCTCAGTCGACGTGTTCTTGCGGGATCTTCCAGTGCGGAGGCACCGTGGTCACCGTGAGGCACAGGTGAGGCAGAAGCTTTCCCATGACCCAGTCGGCGTGCTCCTTGAAGACACCTTCGCTTGGGCGGATCAGCTTTGCGTGCTGGTAGAGGTTCGAGAGCTGCTGGCCGTAGACCACCGGCACCCACTCAGTGGGGTCCAGGCGCTGCCAGCGGATCATCGCCTCGGCCTGCGTCTTCGAGGACGCGACCATTGCGCTAACCATGGTTCATTCTTTCTGAGCCACAGCCCGGTCGATCCAGGCGTAGACTTCAGGGTTGTCGCGGCGGGCTGCGATCTGAACCGGTGTCAGTCTGTTGACGACGGTCTCTTCGCTTGCGCGGCCTTTCAGCTTCGCGGCAGCCCAGCAGGCGTGGTTGATTTCATGTTCGAGGATCTCGGCGAAGTGCGAGTCCGGCATGTCGGTCCGGATCCGGATCTCGAAAGTGAAGATGTTGCATTCGCCCCGGCAGCCGGCAGCTTCCGCTTCCACTGGATCCCAGTGGATGAGCGTGTACTCGCAGATACCGATCTTGATGATACCTGGCAGCGTGCGTCGGTCAGGCAGCCTTCGCCGCCTCACGATATGTCTCCGGGACCGCAGGAGCGGATGCCGATGGCACCAAGCTGGCGTGGAGAGACGTAGACGATTTCCCGATGGGCGATCGAGCTGTCGTCACCGTTCCAGCCGATGCGTTTGATCAGCTTTCGAACCTTGCCTGGATAGATATTCCACATCAGCGCCGAGAACTCCTCGGCGTGGGAATAGGTGAAGCTACCGTCAGGCATCTTCTGCTTGACTGATGCCGTGTGAAATCCGAGCCTGGCGTTCGGCGTGATGCAATAGTTCTGCCTCGGTACGATGCCGAGGAACAACGTGCAGGAAGAGACGCATTCTCCGTCGACCACGACAGTCTCGCCGCGGTCCCGGATGTCTGAATACTTCTTCACGAAGTCGACGATGATCCCGCCGGGATCGTCCTCGATGATCAGTGCGTGGGATGGCGCCACGGCAGCAATCATCATCAGGCCCGCAAGGGCCAATGATTTCAGAGCCTTCATTTTCGTGCTCGGTATTTTTGGGAGCCGCTGGCTCTCAGCTGAACAGGTGCGCCATCAGACAGGTGAGAATGACAAACAGCAGCGGCGCCAGGATGATTAGTCGATCAAACGTCTTCAGTCCTCGCATAGCGCACCTCGAACGGGTTCAATTCAAAAGCCCGGTCGATGGACGCCTGCCATATCGCGTAGCTGAACATCAGGAAGCAAAACGGAAACGGCATCAGCCTTCATCCGGTTCGAGAAGGAGGTCGAGGCGCGAGGAGATTTCCTCTGTCGCGCTTTCGAGAGCATCGGCCAGGATATTGGCGGCGAACATCAGGCCGATCGCAACGATGATGCCTGCAACGATGACAGACATCACATGATCCCCAGCCAGATCAGCCATCCGTGGATGACGCCGATCGGGAAGATGATGGCTCCGATCAGGAGCAGCGCGATGGCGCCGGCCTTGAGGCAGCTGACGACGTGGGTGACCCAGGCGCACAGGGCGAGGAGCCAGCACAGAATGGGAAGCAGAGCGAGTGAACGCATGAATTTCCTCAGATGACTTTGAAGTGGCCGCCAGTTTCAACCCGGTGGCGCCAGTGTTCGGTGATTTGTCTTTCGAAGCGCGCAGTCTCTTCGAAGTCCATCCGCCAGTGCGGGCGGATGACCACGATGCGATCGAAGAGGCGACCGTGCAGCGAGTCTTCGTGGCGGTAGATGGCCCACATTTCCCGGGAGAGCCCAAAGGCGTCCAGGTAGATTTCAGCGATATCCTTCGTGGCCGCGATCACCGCGCACCACGGCTTTGCCATCTGCAATCTCATTGCTCGCCCTCGTAGGGATCGCGGAAGATCCCCTTCTCCATCGCGACGATGCGAATGGCGTTCTGGAGGCCAGCGGTCCGTTTGGTTTTGATGGCCTCGACCGGCGTGATGCCGCCGAGGTATTCGTTGCCGCGCATCATGAAGAACTGCGCCTCTGCCGGCCCGACCAGCTTGTCGAGCACCTGGATGGACCGGTGCAGCACCGATGCGAGCCGACTGGTTGAGATTGGATCAGGCTTCGTCATTACGGAGCACCGTGATGTTACCGCCCGATCCCGGGTCGAACCGCATAGCGACTTCGACAGCCGCCTCAGCCGAGGCGCCCTGCGCCATTGCGCCGAGAGCGAACTCCTTGCCGCTGCCCATCGCGAAGAATGGCGGCTTGAAGACGATCGTGCCGCCCTGCTCGAACATCTCGATCGGCTTGCGACGGCGCCGGATGATGACGCCCTTGCTGTTCTCTTCGAGCATCGGAAATTCGCCGTCCTCTCCGTCGAGGAACCAGCGATGAAAGGCCTGCGCCCATCCGGCATCGCCGGCAGCGCCAGCGAGTGCTCCATCGTCGCGGCGCACGATCTTGACCATGCTGCCAATGATGGCGGTGCCCTGGATCATGCGGGTGTCGGCGGCCATGATGCCGTGTCGATAGGCGACCGTGGTCATGCCGGCTCCTCGACGAGGAGGAGCATGAAGGCGATGCAGATCGCGATTGCGATGATGATCTGGGTGACCTCAGGCGGCATCGCGCTGGCTCTCCGTGAGCAGGTAGCTGACCTCGGTTTCGAGACTATCGAGATAGAAGTCGACGAGGCGTCGGGTCAGCGACCGGTCCTTGAGGCGCGTCTGCGCCCGGATGATGTTTCCCCGTCTCCAGCTTGCGCTGTAGATGCGGGATGCGGCGTTTGCCGCGGCGTAGATTTTCTCCACCGGGTCACGCGCCGACCGAGACTGCGCCGAGGATGGCCTCGACGACCTTTTCCATGGCGAACCGAAGCACCAGGTCGTCAGCCTGTTTGGCCTGGACGTCGTGGTAGCAAACGGTCTCGGCATCGTCCGAGATGGCCGCGCCGGCCGGCGACAGGTCGATCTCACTGAGCTGCGGAAACCGCATCAGGCGAATGACGCCCGGGTACATCGGGATACGCCGCCAGCAAGCTACCTCGTCCTCAAGCGCATTCATCGCGAGGTCGGTCAGTTCGGCAGGTATGTGTGCTTGCGGCATCGTGATGTTCCGTCAGTTAGCGCTTCGGCTTCCGCGTGGACTTGCGAGCTGGCTTTGCTTCCTTGACCGGCTCGTCTTTCGGAGCGGCCTGTTGAAAACCCGGCGAGTGCGCGTACAGCATGAGCTGCTCCTGATTGGTGACCCGGGCTGCCGTTGGCAGGCACCGGGCTCTGTGAAACTTGTGAGAGGAGAGCCGGCTGACTTCTCGATGGAGAGCCAGCCGACTTCGATCCTTAGCGGAAGGCCAGGAAGGCCGTCACGGCGATCAGGGCGAGAGCGATGCCGATCACGTAGTACTTGGTGTTGCTGAGGTTGTCGGAGCCGCCTTCAGCGGGCTCGCGGGTGACGATTTCGATGGGAGTGCGATCAACCATTTATTTTTCCTTGGGTTGGTTGCGGGCGGGGTGAACGGTGGACCCGCTCTGCATCGAAGCAGATAGCGGGTCTTTGAAATTCGGTATGCCGAAGAGGTCGCGCTCGATCATCTTGGTCATCCTGTCGGACAGCCAGCGAGCAACCTTCTCGGTCTCCTCCTCGCTCAAGCGCGTGGCAGGCTCGGCGAGCTGAACGGTTTGCGTGTAGGTCGTGATCGGGACAGTCTGGACCTCGATGTGAACCTGCGTGAACCCTTGCGGAATTACGAACGTCGGCCCGGTCATTTGACCTCGATGCAGAACATGCCGTTGATCTGGGCGCGGACCTGGTTGGTCTGCACGGTGGCCCAGACGTTCATGGCGATGGCGACCACGAGCACGGCGGCAAGCGCCAGGTTGGCTTTGGTCTCACCACTCATCGAACGGCGCCGAGGATCAGCCCGATGACGAGGCCGAGGACGATGCCGAGAACGGCGTCACGCAGATACAGCTTCATTTGAACCACCAGCAGATGACGGCCACGAGGATCAGGGCAAGAATGTCGAAGGCGAGTATGGGCATCATCGGATCGCCCAGGCCACGAACGCCGGGAGCCAGATGCCGAGCAGCACGATGAAGACCAACACGATGTTCGCACCCGTCCCTGGTCCGTCCGCGTCCGCGGCGTGTCGGTTTGACTCTGGCGCGGAGCGCCCCGCGCGCTCAGCGCGGATCAGCTCTTCGGCACGGTCCAAAATTGCCTCACGGCGGTCAGCCGGAAGCGCGTTGAAGCGGTCGATCGCGTTCATGGGCGGTACCGACCGATCAGGCTGAGCACGATCATCGCGACCAGGACGCACAGGATGGCGCCGCCGCTCAGCACAAGAAGCTGGATGATCGATCTGGAAATGATCACCAGGAACTCGATGTCCGCCGTCGCCAGGTATTGTGCAGGAGCAGCTGACATCGAGTTCCCTACCGTTTGCATTCATGCAATCCCTTAGACACGCCGAACTCCTGTCGCCTTGCCAGCCGGCCTTGAGCCGGGTCAGCATGGGGTTTGTGGGTCCGGGAACCGCCCAATTGCCCGGTTGATGGCCGGGCCGTGTCTTAGGGGCTCTTGGTTACGTTTGCACGAATGCTAACGCTACACGAACTCCTACAGCGGTACCCGGCTTTTGTCAACCCGAGCTTTTGCCCGGATGCAAATGTCGGAACACAGGGTGACCCGCCGTTGAAATTCGACCCCCCAGATGGCAGATAGAGCCCATGACAGACAGCGACATCGAAAAACGAAAAACCGCCCTGCGGGAGGCGCTGCGGCGCAAGCCAGGCACCGGCCTGCGGGTGACGATCGATACCCTCCTTGCCGCCGCCGAGCTGGTCAAAGCCGAAGAGGCCGAGCCGCTCGAGATCGGCCGCGAGATCTGGATCAGGCTGCCGGTTTGACGGCCCTCAGCCGCCGCCCCTCCAACGACCCGCACCGCAAAGGCTGGCGGGTGTTCTACGGCGACGTCCAGATCGGCCACATCGGGGAGCGAGCCGGCGTCCCGATCGACGTCGACCAGTGGGGCTGGAGCCTGAGCTTCTATCCCGGCACCGAGCCCGACGACGGCGCAGGCGGCACGGGTGCGACCTTCGAAGAATGCCGGGCCGCGTTCGAGCGAGCCTGGGAGGAACTCCGACCGAAGCTCACCGAGGAAAACTTTGAGGTCTGGCGCCGCGAGCGCGACCGCACCGCTTGGAAATACCGGATGCACGACCTGGGCCTGCCGATGCCGACCCAGACCACCACCGGCTGGTCGAAGTGCTTCTGCGGCGCTGACATCCCGATTTCATGTGAAGAGCATATCCATACCGTCCACCGAGGAATTGGCGAATGAGACTGACCAACGAGCGGCCCTACGCGAAGCCGGAGGCTGCGGCGAAGCGGCTATGGGAGATCATCCAGAAGATCGAGCCGGTGCATGGCCGCACGCACGTCGAGAAATTCAACGGCCCGTTCCTATTCGTCGACATGGCCACACCTGCCGAGTATTCGGCCGGCATGAATATCCTGGTGGAACGCGGGTTCTGCCAGTGGCACGAGAGCGGAACTTTCATCACACTGCTCAAGGAAACCGACTCGCATTTCGACTGAGGCGACCCTACGTTTGACTCCGGTCAGTGGAGTTTATGCGTATGGCCTCGCCCTCGATTATTCCCAACGACCGGCTCGACCGGGATTTCTACATCGTCCTCGAAGAGTTCCGGGACGGCGCCGCGTTTCGGGAGACCGACGAAGGCGTCGGTTATGACGACATCATCGATCAGCTGCTGGCCGGCGAGTTCGGCCAGGTTCTACGGGTGGTGGCGTTCAACCCATCCGAGGGATGGTCGAGGGACGCCAGCGAGGATATCGCCCGCGAGCTGGAGCGCCGGATCAGCAACGAGGGTCGCGAAGTCTCCGACGCCCTGACGGACTTCATCGAAGGTCAGCTCGGCCGCAAGATCGGCGTGCAGCTGCCGCTACCGCTTCAGATCTGACCTGTAAGAAAATCGCCGCAAATTTCTGACACGACTCGCATTTTGCCTTCGGGCTCATAGATCACTTCAATGCCAAAACCGTTCGAATATTGTCGGCCGGTCGCCCAAAAGGCCGTACCCGCTGGACCCGACTGGATCCACGAGGTCAAATACGACGGCTACCGCGGTCGCATCGTCCGCGAGGGTAAGGACGTGCGCCTGCTATCGAAGTCTGGCCTCGACTGGACCTGGCGTTTCCCCTGGATCGTCGAGACGGCGCACAAGATCCGCACGAGCCGCTTTGCGATCGACGGCGAGATCGTCGTGCTCGATGTGCAGGGAATCTCCAACTTCGACGCGCTCCACTCAGGCCGGCACAACGAGGAGGCCCAGCTCTACGCCTTCGACCTCGTGGCGCTGGACGGCGATGACCTCCGCGACCTGCCGCTGTTCGAGCGCAAGGACCGGCTCGGCAAGCTGCTCCGCGGCCGGCCCGAAGGCATCTTCGTGGCGCCGTTCGAGCAGGGCGAGATCGGCCCCAGCCTGTTCGAGGCGGCATGCCGCATGGAACTCGAGGGCTTGGTGTCCAAGCACCGTGATCGGCTCTATCGGCCCCGGACCTGCGACTGGGTGAAAGTGAAGAACCGGGCTCATCCGGCGTTCTTGCGAGTGATGGACTCATTTTGAAAAGTGGAGGTAGGCGACGACGAGAGCGGCGACGATCATGTCGACCCCGACCGCTTCTGCTCCTCGACGGCTTTCTCGCACATCGTCTTGAACTGCTGGAACGTGTTGAGCAGATGGCGACCGCGCTTCATGAACTTCTCGAACCGCCAGTAGTCGAAGGATTCGGCGGTCACGAAGTCGTCGCTCTCCAGCATCTTCGAATGCCACAGCACCATCGGTATGCCCTCGGGCGGCGTCGCCGTCTCGCCGGGCATGTCGCCGCCGAAGCGGACGGACCACGTCCCGTGGGCGATCAGGTTGCGCTCCTGACGGAGTTCGGCGAGCGCGTCCCACATTGCCGACACGTCGAGCTTCATGTGGTCCTCGACGATGGAGCGGATGAACTTGATGTTTTCGTGCGCGTGTTCCTTCGCGATCTGCTTCTTCCGCTTCAGGTCGGGCTGTTCGAGAGCCCATACGCTTTCAATCAGCATGCAATCGATGTGCGAGAAGACGGTCACCGCATCTGCGATGGCGATCTTGAGGCGGTCCGGCAGCGTGAACGACCACGTCATGCCGGGGACGGCGATGCTGGTCGGCGGCGGTTTCTGTTTGGACATCAGGGCCTCTCGAAGATCGGAATGGCGTATATCGCCTTCTCGATTTCGAACCGCAGCCTGGCGCAGCGGTCGGCCTGCGCGTCGAGGTCGCCTGGCCGGTCGAAGTGGACCTCGCTCTTCATCGAATTCCGCGACGTATGGATCGCGCGGTCATGGCCGGATCCGACGACCCAGAGTCCGTGCACTACGCGGATGCGAACCGCGTTGACGTCGTGGCATTCGGCGATCAGATTCTTGAGCGCCGGGTCCGGCTTGCCGCCTTTTTCCTTGGCGGACAGCGCCAGCAGAGCCGAGCACAGCTTGGCGAAGTCGAGTCCGGAGGTCACGATGTCGAAGTATTCGTCGCCGATGCGGGCCATCTCGGCGACGTGGTGCCGCAGAGTGTACTCCAGCTGCGAGAACTGGAAGATGAAGCGTCCGATCTCGCGATAAATGGTGTCGGTAGGCCCGGGACCGCCGAAGGTTATGCCTGTGACGACGTTCTCGGTCACCGGAACGGATTCCAAAGTTCGACGTGGAACGCATACCGGAAGATGATGACCACGACGCCGTACATCAGCGTCAGGCAGAACAGCCCGGCGGCGGCCTGCACCAGGCCGACGAAGCCCAGGAACGCGACCGCGCGGCCTACCTTTAATTCGTCCTTCGGCTTGTCTATCTCGGTCACGGCCGCCTCAATTGCAGTTCGTGTAGATCGTGTTGCCGTTCACGTTGCTGATGCAGTTGTGCGGCTGGGCGACCGGCGCAGGCGCGGGTACCGGCATGTAGTACGGCTGCGGCGGCGGTGGCCGGTTAGCCTGCTGCGCCAGCAGATACTGGGCGGCGAACGCCCGCTGCTCCGGCGTCATCGGCTCCGAGGCGCACCCGGCCAGGCAGCCGGCGGCGACGGCGATCGCAATCCATTTTCCCCAGAAACGGCCCATTACTCTCCCCCAAGTTGCGGCCTATAATGGACGGGTCCAGGGCGGGAATCGAGGGGGATCAGTGAAAATAATCGGTATTTCAGCGGCGATGGCGGTCGCTTGGGCCGCGACCGCTCAGGCGAATGCCTTCGACGACTGCGTCCTGAAAAACATGCAAGGCGCGACGTCCGACGTGGCGGCCAAGTCGATCAAAGTGGCCTGCATCCGCAAGTCCTCGGTCACGCTCACCGACGACGATCTGAAGGGGCTGAAGGTCTCGAACGGCTTTTACGGCACGTTCGGCATGATGCGGACGCCGGGCTTCACCGCCGAGGTCAAGAACAACACCGGCTTCATCGTCACCGAGATCACGTTCGCCATCACGATCGGTGACGGCCCCGCCGAGATGTACCGGGTGGACAACTTCAACTACCAGGAGCCCGGCGTGATCTACACGGGTCCGGCGCCGGACCCGACGTTCGACATGCGCATCGATCCTCTCAAGAGCAAGAAATTCCAGTTCGAGATGGACCGGCGGGAGATCGAGAAGAAGAAGAAGTGGGGCTGGTCGCTCGTCGGCGCCAAGGGGATCGTCAGCCAATGAGCGGCGGCTTCAGGATGGCCTCGGCAGCCGACAGGGCGAGATCGGCCCCGACCTCTTCGACGCGGCATGCCGCATGGGGCTCGAGGGTTTGGTCTCGAAGCACAGAGAGCGCCCCTACCAGGGCGGCCGGTGCGACCACTGGGTCAAGGTGAAGAACCGGCAGCACCCGGCCTACTCTCGCGTCGCCGACCAGTTCTGAACTCGGAAGCGGGAGTTCAGAAGGGGCTCGTTATGCCCTTGCATCCGTGAGCGTAGATGTATTGCCACGCACGAATAATACGAGCGTGGTCAGGAGACTCCACCATCAGTTCGTAATCGGTGATCGGTTGCGCAACGCCCTGATATACCTCTTCCATCACCTTCGACTTACCGTGGATACCGACACGGGAGTAGTTGCCCATCTGCCGGGTGAAGGGCTGAAACGTGATGCTGTTGGTCACGATGTTATTCAGGAAGTAAGTGCGGGCTCCCATGCGGAAGACGCAGTTTTTCTTGTCCACCACATCTACCGTGCTCCCATCGCGCCCCGTAATTGCGAAGCTCACGGCCTGGATCATGTCATCGGCATGCGCCGAAGATGCCGACACCGCTCCAAGCAACACAGAAACCATAAGATATTTGATCACGGCAGCCATGGGATATCCTCGGTGAAGGCTCTGTGCCTGCATGGCACGCGGTCGTTAGTACAGGTCGTCGCTGCGAAGCTCATCCGGCTCTACCCTGTCGGGAAAATGTAGCCGATAGGCCTCCCGCCGATTTACGAACCTGTTGGTTGACGTGACGAACCCATGGTCGTCACCATATGGTTGTTCGCCCTGATACCCCTCCATCGCTTGAAGAGCACGGATAGCATCACTGTGCCGGTGGCCTCTGATGACCTTTCCATTGGAGGCACGAACAGCAGCGCAGATAATTATTTCGGGCGTGGACTCGTCCATGGCCACATTCAATACAGATGCTGTCATGCTCCCTCCGCCGGCACCGTCTATCTACGGATTGCCGGATAGTTTCAAGGACCTTTAGTTTGCCGCCAACGCAAGGCTTGGAGGTACCGGCCGCGGACCTGCGAGTGGATCAAGGTGAAGAACCGGCAGCCTTCAGCCGCGTCGCCGATCAGTTCTGAAGTCGTCGAGCCGGCCGTGCCGCCGCGCATCGCCCAAGTTCTCGGCCGGTCCTCCCCGAAGGGGACTATAGGGGTTGGTTCTAAGGTGGTGGTTCTAAGTAGTGGTTAAAGGTGTCACTTAGGATGACACCCCCCTGTCATCCTGGATGACACCCCCTGTCAGTTAGGATGACACCCCCACGGTGCGGAGATTAGGCGGCCTATTCTCCGCATCACGGCCGGCGGAACTGGATCCTCTTGAGCGCTTAGCGCTCGCCGGCCATTGGGTCTAGGCTCTGACGCCGAGGGTGCAACATGAACGATGAAGCCGCAAAGGCTGCTCGCCTTATGAAGGTCGTCGAGGTGATGGTCGCCGAGCTGCAGCGCCAGGGCGTCGCCGAGGCACTGGCGGATCTTGGTTTCGACCCGACGCCTTTGGCCGAGTCGGTCATCAAGGCAGCGGACGGCGATGTGATCGACCTCAGCAGCCGCCGGGACCGATGATGACTGAGCGCGGAGCGCTCGCCGGCCATGCTCGCTGCAATTCCAAAATCTTGCCTTCCGTTTGCATTCGTGCTAGGCAGGCCAGATGCAAACAGACTGGTTGAGATGGGGCGTCGAGACGGTCCTCAAGACGTTTCGCGACTCCGAGGCCGCCGGGTATCGCTCGCGCGATCGGCAGTATGCCATCGAGATCCTCGCCAAGGCCGAGGAGCAGGCTGGCGCCCCGGGCGCGCTGCAGGGCCGCGACGACACCCTGCGAGGGCTTGCGGCATTCTTCAGCGAGTCGCCGCATACGGTCTGGTCGAACGACGAGATTGCCGACTGCCTGACCAGCATGATCACCCCGCCCGCGGACGAACCGGTCAAGGTCACGCCGAGCTGCGGCTGCATCTTCTGCGACTTGGACCTGGAGGCCGTCGATGGCATTCACGACGGACCGGCCGGCGAGAGAATTGAATGTAGCGCGTAGCGCTCGCTACCGGCGGCGGCATCGAGGGGGGCGGTCGGCAGACCGGCGGTCGTAATAGCGGACCGTGACAGGGGCACTCGCTTTCGAACCCTGCCTCCCTCCATGCTGCCGTGATCTTGAAAGAAGCGCGTAGCGCTCGCTACCTACGGTTATGGTCGACAACTTGTTCGCCGCGTTGTATCTAATCTAAAACTGGGGGTGAACGATGAGACGATCCGGAGTTGCGATTATTGCTTGCCTGATGCTGATCCATCCGGCCGCCGCGCAACAGGCGACCAAGTTCAAAGGGTTCTTCATCGGCATGAGCAAGAAGGATGCGATCAGCCTCATGCCCCAAGGCTATCGCCTGAAGCAGGGACCGGCAGCCATCGGATTCGTTCCTCCAAACGCCATGATGGATCTGGCAAGCGCGATGTTCGACCTGGATCCGGACGGCACGGTAACGCAGATCTATCTGAACAAGAGCATCTTTGGTGCTGAAGAGATGCCGGGCGACCAGTTCATGAAGGCCATCGTCTCGAACTATGGGGTGGGAGAAGTGTCGTGCGAGACGAAGCACACCGAGTACGAGCGGCTCAACGGTGTGCCCAAATACATCACCTCAACCGAATGCACCGGCTATTCCAAGAACGGTGAGCTGGTCCAGCTGACCGAGTCCAGGATCAAGGTAACGAAGCCGCGTCAGAAGCCTTCGTTCAATTGAGCCGGTCACGCGCGGCGCCGATCGATATCCTTCAGCGCGGAGCGCTCGCTACCCATGCCCGTCTCGGCGTTCCTCGTCGCGGCGCGCGAGCCAGGACAAGCTGTCCGCGAGGTCGTCCGCATCTTCTGCGCTGAGCCCGGTGAGGGTAACGGTGTCTTGGCACGCCACCAGGCCGGTCAGCACGTCGATGACTGACCAGCCGAATGTGTCCCGGCGAATGGTATAGCGGGCGTACTTGGGCTTATGCGCCATCGCGTCATTCTACACTAGCGCGGAGCGCTCGCCACACTCGGCCTCGACCTCATCCGGTAAATGGCCTTTTAGGCGCGGCGCCGCTCGGGATGACCTCCCGAATGGGGTGGGGTCTTTTCGAAGGCCACCCCCGTTTGCATTTTCCAGGGCTTAGGAAGGCCATGGAGAGGCTTGCCGACCAGCCGGTACTGACCCAGCGGCCAGGGTGTTTTGGAGGGCCGCCCGTGCTCCGCTGCTCCTGGAGGGTGACATCCAGTGATGGTCCTAAGGGGTTGGCGGAAAAGGGCCTTTTAGGGGTTCGAAGTTTGGATGAGCTGGCCGACCCAGTACCCATGTCAAGAAAAAAAATATTCTCCCAAAATTGAAACTTTGAAATGATATTCTTTGCTCGAATGCAAATTTTCGTTTGCATTCCTCATTGGCTTTCGGCATATTCAATCCATCGAAACGACGTTGTTTCGGTCAAGTTGCAAAGCGGTCGGTTCCCTCTTGAACCTTCTGACTCTGCCCGGCGATGTGATGCCGAGTAGTTTGGACCTTTGAAACTTGCACATAGCAATTGCGGACCTTGTAGCGGTAGCAAGCAAATGCGTTCTAGGGCCTTGGGCCGATGCCGGACGGCGGAACGTGTAAGCAAGTGAGCGAAGGGGAAAAGCGGCGAACGTGTCATGTAGCAACCGGGCAACCGGCCAAGCCTTGATACCAAGCCAGCGGATTGCAGCCCTTCAATGGGCGGATGTGCAAGGGGATAGGTTACAGGCTTTCACCTAGACGGTTGACGAAACCGGAAAATAGCATCGGAGAGTCCTATTCAGTTAGGTATACCGTTGCCTGCTAGATCGGAAATTATGCATTCGACCCTGTACGGAGTCGCGTGGCATTCCTTAAACTGCTTTGACCGGCTGGTTTAGGGAACGTTCACGCAATAGACTTTCCAGACGCTAACACGCGCGGGTTACCCTAGCGGTAACCTTGTGGCCTCCGAATGCATGGTTCAACCGGCTATCGTTTCCCGCTCTATTCGGCAATGGCATGCTTTGAGCGGTGCGATAGCGGCGGACAAACCAAGCCAGACAATAGCGCAATGATATAGGCGGAACGGCGGAACGCGGGCGATTTATCGCGGCGTTTTCTGTTTCGTCCGGACCATTGCGAACTAGGCCCGGCAAAGTCCCGTCTTAGCAAAATTTCAACGTCAAACACCAAGCGACTCCGAGTGCATTTCAACGTGCGCTCGGAGTCTGCCTGCTATCCGGCAAGCGCATTCGACTTGCCCTTACCCGATAGCAGCACAGCATGACTATCGATCACCCCCACTCCCAATGGAGACTCGAACTATGTCTGTCACCAACACTGTCAAGACTACCGCTCCCGCCGTCATCAAGCTCATTGAAGGCGAGAAGGCGATTACCAAGGCCCTTGAGTCAATCAAGGCCCGCGGTGCATCGCTCCAGCGCGATATCCACACCGCGGCGTGCTCCGTGCTGTCGCATGTCGGCAAGCATAAGGACGTCCGGCTTGTGACCAAGCTGCTCGAGTCCATGCCTGACATGTCGCGCAAGAATGCGCTCAAGGCGTGGTTCGAACACCACGGCCCGGTCGCCTTCTCCGAGAAGGGCGAAATCAAGTATGCGCCCGAAAACCGGATGCTGCTCGGCAACGCTATGGCCAAGCCGTTCTGGGCCTTCAAGCCGGAGGCCGCCTATGTCCCGATGGACGTGTCCGCCAGCTTCGACTCCTTCATCAAAAAGCTGGAGAAGGATCACAAGGAAACCGGCCGCGACCATACCGCGCTGGTGTCCCAGCTCCTGAAGCTGCGCCCGGATACCGACGAAACCGCCAAGCGCGACAGCCAGAACGAAAAGGTCGCCAAGGCACCCAAGGCGCCCAAGGTCACCGCCCCGGCGCCCGTGGAAGCTCCGAAGGTCGCCGTCGCCGCCTAACGGACGGTTTGCGCCCTCTCCCGATCGCAAGGTCGGGGGAGTGGCAAGCCGTACCCTTCAAACGAGACCGACTCTCCCAACGCCAGAGGTGCGCCCATGCGTGTCTACCTGCAAACCCAGAATGCCCATGGCTCTTGGGTGACCCTGCTCGACGGGTCTGCCCTGTGTGCCCGCCCCGCCCGTGGTCTGCGCGGCAAGTCCCACCTGGCCAACCGTACCCCCAAGGCATCGGGTGGCAATCGCGTCGAGTATGAGCTGACCCTTGCCCTGTTCGACCACCTCGAAGCGTCGCCCGCGAACGCCCGGCTGATTGATTGCGACACCAGCCGCGTCGTCGCCAGCAAGATGACCGTCGATCGCGACCGTCACCGCTTCAAGTATCCGGCCACGCCAGAGATCCGCCGCGCGCCCCGTCCCGTGGTCCGTAAGTGCGACGTCGGCATCATGCCCCGCATCGCCAAGTGGAAGCGCACCGGCCATCTCCAGAGCTGGTACGCCGGCATCGTGATGCGCTGATGTCCCGCTGCCCGATATCCCGTCGCGACTGGCTCGCCCTGATCGCGATCCTCGAACCAATCCCCTCAACCACCGCCCAAGGTGCGCCCCATGGTGACCATCCGAGAAGCCCGTCAGCGTCTGTTGGTGTCAGGCATGCGTCTGTCCCGCCGCGATGCCGAGTTCCGCGTGGCCTTCGCCGAGTTGCCGTACCCAAAGGCTGAGAAGTCCGCCTACTACACCGACGATATCGAGGACGCCATGCTTACCGGAGCCATGATGCGCCGGAAGTGTGTCCGGCCGCTTGCTTGAATGCCAACGTTTGCTCTGGAGTTGCGTACCATGCCCATGACCATCTTCGAAATCTGCGTCGCTGGCTTTTTCCTCACCGTGATGGCGCTTGCCGGCGACCATCTGGGGCGCGTCCATGCAGGCGTGGCACCCCTGATGCACTACATCTGGTAATTCAGAGCCCAAAATCGGGTCTAGACCCGTGTTTTTGAACACCAAAGTACCGTTTTAGCCTCCGTAGGCCCCACATCTAGTGTTTTTGGGGTCTAACTGGCGCAATTAATTGCCCGCCTTTTATGGGAAGCGAAAGATCGACTCGACGGACTTCTGGCCTTTTGAGTTACATCTGACCCGTAGTTCGCCTGTATGCGTCAGATCTGGTGCATTGATAGGTGCCGTTTGCATCTGGTCACAGACCACGCCAGCTGACCGGCTTGTCTCTCCTGTCCTTACTGCTCCTCCTCTCGTATCTCAGTCTTGAGGTGGTGCATGTTCGGCGGCCGGCGATTCCGGGGCGGCTGCGTTTCGTCTGGTTTTCATGGGGTTTTCGATCTCATGGGCGCCGGCTGATGCCGCTGCTACCCTGACCGGCTGAGCTGATCCGGAACCGTGTCCGGGTGTCTCCAACCAGTCCCGACCAGTGCCTTCTGCTGGTCGATGCTGCCCTAGTCCTGGCTCTGTCCGCTCCCCCTGTCTTGATGACCATGGGGGTGGTGTGCCTGGTCCGGGCGGCCTCCGAAAAATCCCCTCGGCCGGTCCGATAATTCGTCGGCGGCCCATTTTCCGGGGAATTAATTTCGAATTTCGGAGGGCTGATCGAGGCCCTTCCGACCCCCGATTTATCTCACACGAACGTGGCGATGTTAGGGCCAATTTGCTCTTGCATTTCCGCTTGCAGTGATGCAAATAGCGAAAACAAACGAGGCAATCGACGATGAATATGCGCCCCACCCTGACCGTTGTGATGCTCGACGGCACCGTTGAGAGAGTCCGCATGCGGTCCCTCCGGATCGCCCGACACGCCGCTTTCCTCATGAACGAAGGCGGGCGCTACCGCGCCGCGTTTGCCCGAATGATGCCGGTGGTCCCTCTCGGCTGGCAGGCGGTCTGACCATGACAACCGTGTTTCAGGCGCTGACCGTCACCCGCGAATTGATCGCCGATCCGGCACGCTGGACCAAGGGCTACTTCGCCCGGGACACCGCCGGCTCCGAGGTCTACCCGACCGAGTCCAACGCCGTCTGCTGGTGCGCCGATGGCGCGCTGGCAAAGAGTGCCGATGTGACAATCGACGCCGAGAGCGGCGAGTGGAGCTGGGACACTGCCGGCGTCTATGAGGCCGCGTCCAAGCTGCTGCGATCGGTCACCAAGGAGCTGACCGGCCAGACCAGCTATTCGCGTGTCAACGATGGCAACGTCGAGATCGAGGACAAGAGCCCGCATGAGGCGATCCTGTTCGTGCTCGATACCGCCCTTGAACGCTTTGAGAAGGAATCCTGACCCATGGCCCGACGTACCAAGCAGAGCAAGGTCGACGCCGCCCGCATCCAGCGCGCGGTGACCGGGATACTGATCCCGATGACGTCCATCACCCGCGTCTATGCCCACGCCGAAAAGCTGATCGCCGAGGGCGCCGACGACGACCACCTCGCGAACGGCATTCGCGTTTTCTTAGGAGGCCTGTGATGCTGCCGGCATCCCCTCACCCGTTCGACCCGATGCAGGCTGATCCGGCCATCGTCGAGTCCCAGGACAACGCGGTCCGCACGACCCGCACGTTCTGCGAACGTGGTCTGGATGCGTTCGAGTTCCGCTGCTCCGAGAGTAACCGACACTACGTCGTCACCCGGACCGGCGAGGCCGCGCGCTGCTTCGAGTTCGACCAGCTCGTCGCCTTCACCTCGTCCCGCATGATCCAGGCGCTCAACAAGCCTTGGTCGCTACCCGGACGGGCCTGATGATCCTGACCGCAAAGACCGAAGGCGCATTCTGTGTCGCCGCCAATCTGCCCTGCTCGCTGCCCTTGGGCGGCTGGCGGGTCGATGTCGATCCCGACATGGCACATGCCCTCGATCCCGAGGACTACTTCGAGACCAGCAGGATGACGGCACGCAATACGCCGCACCCGCTTTCACCCACACCCCATCCCTCATGGAGCGAGATATGACCGCCCACAAGCGCATCAAGGTGACGGACGATCTGGGCAATGTCGCCTACATCCATCGCAACCAGCTTGGCTGGACCTGCACGCTCGCCAACGGCATTCCGGCCAGCTTCTTCTACGCAGTCGGAAATGTCGACGAGACGGCATTTCGATTTCATCTTGAAGATGCTGCTGATGATGATGCCCGACTGAACGTCGTCAAGGATCACGCTGGACCTCGCCGAAAGGTGGAGTTCTTCAGCTAACGAGGCCCCGAGGTGTGCAGTAAAGCGGTCTGCACACATAGGCAGGGGAAATCCGCAGCGGTCAAAAACTAGGGTCTAGGAGACATGGCGTCCCGCACGCCAGCCGAGGATGACCCGCCATACAGAGAGCAAGACGTTCGCGATCCCGGAGAAATGGGTAGCGTATTCATTGGTTGCTGCGACCCAAACGCAGTGGCGAGGCCGGCGCTATCCGGCCATTCAATTCGAGGCATTGATGCAGAACAAGTTTTTGGCTGCCGCCATCTGGATCGGTCTGGCGCTCTGGTCGTCGAGCGACAACACGGGTGTGATCTTCCTGATTTCCTACTCGTGTCTGCTGATCGGATACAAGTTCGGCAAGGCCAACGCTGACTAGCTTTCGTCCCCCGCCGTGTAGCGCCTGCCTTGCGTGATACGGCACGCCGCACATGCGGACACGGTGGGGGTCGTCACTAAATTCAACTGCCACGGAGAAAGACAATGAAGTAAGCGACCCCGCCTAGATGACACAGCACGGACGACCTTTATGACCGGAGCAGCCGGGAGCGACCGGACCCAATGCACGACCAGCGGCGTGCCAACCAATCCGCTGGAGCTATTCGTCCCTCACCGTGACTGCCTGCCTTGCGTCATACGGGACGCCGCATTTGCGGACACGGTGAGGGATTGAACGAAATGGGAGGGCGGCAGGCCGCCCACAAAAGCGAGAGGCTGATCCCGGCTCGCGCCCTGCTGCTTCCCCGAAGGAAGTAGTCGTCGGTTGGAGGCAGACCTGCCGTCAGATACCCCAAGCTCTGATGGTGGTGGAGAGAGAACCTCGCGAACCGACTGCAATTTACGCCAGAGGTGCGCCTTGTGGCTTGTTTGAATGCGAATGAGGAATGAGATGACCGACAGATCGACCATCCACGCCATCCTCGTGGCGGCGCGCAAGCGCATCGAGAACCCTGCCAATTGGTGTCAGGAGTGGCACTTCCTTTTCACGGACGGCACTCCCTGGCTCTGGTCCTCCGTGATCACAGAGTCTGGATACCTGCTTCCTGGCCCGGAACAGTTGGCCTACGTCCGAACCAATGTCGCCCGATGCTGCGCTGACGGCGCGATCCTGCTGGAAGTTTTGAACGATCAATCGCAGGCCTACATCGAGGCTGAGGACATCATGCGTACCGAGGCCCAGCGCCTCTACGGCATGACCTATTCCAAGGTCAACGACAGCGAGGACGGTCACGCCAAGGTGCTGAAGGTGTTCGACGCGGCAATCGCCTGGGCATCGGAAGCAGAATGAACCCCTTCGAATTTTACGACGCCGGTTACCTCGCCGGCCTCGAAGGCGATGACGCATGCCCGCATCTCGCCTTCACCCTTCCCTGGCTCTGGTGGCGCACCGGCAACTTCGTCGGTCATCACACCATGTGCTCGCAACTGGAAGCCATCGCGCTCCTATTCGAACAGGACTGAGCATGACCAAGCGCAAGAACCAGCCCGAGACGAATGTCGAGTTCGTCACCCGCCTCATCGAGTTCAGCAACTACGGACCGTTGGCGCAGCTCTTCATCCTCGAAGCCATCCGCAACTGGGCAGACCTCGTCGCCAAAACCGAACCGGCAAAGGTCGATACGCCAATGATCAGCGGCCATGCCTGGGTCGGCGTTGCCCGCGAGATCAAGGCAAAGATTGAGGAGCGTCAATGAGGCAGTTGATCCACGATCCTCGCGATGCCTGCAAGTGCTCCTACTGCGGCATCAAGGAAGACATTCACCTGCTCGACGGTGTGCTCGACAAGCATGGCAACGACACCGGCAAGCTCGGATGCATCAAGTGCTACCCGACCGAAGGATGGTGCTGCGGTAGTCCCGAGATGATCGAGATGAGCATCGCCCCTTCCCTCCGCCCTTTCTACGACCAATACGCCGCAAGCGAACAATGGAACATGCGCCGATGACAGACCAGCTCGAAACTATCCTCCGCCGCGTCGTCCATCCTAACTGCGATGCAGACGTGCCGGCCCTTGCCGATCGCATCAAGGGCATGTTCCCCGGCTTCACCAATCTCGAGATGGAAGCGGCGCTGTGCGTGTGGGAATGCCTCAACGAATGGACGCTCGGCACCGAAGAGCAGGTCGAGGCCATGCGCGTCAACTGCGAAGAGCATTCCCACGAAGCGCTTCGGCTTGAGTGGATCGAGATGCGGGAAGCAACAGGGTCCGGCGAGATGCGCTCGCAGTCGATCTTGCTCGGCAAATGGTGCCTGGAGATCTACGACATCCTGACCAAGCGTAACGAGGACTTCTTCGGTTACTGGTCATACGACTGGGAAGTGATCCCGGCCATGCTGAAGCATGCCGTCTGCAAGGATGGCAAGGCCTCGATGTATCGCGGCGATTATATCTACGCCGGTGGCGAGCTGATCGACCCGCACAGCGCTGCCCAGCTGGTGGCGCAAGAGTTCATCCAGCGTGGTTTCGATGACGAGTGCAGGCGTGAGGCCGACAAGCAGTGGGCTTATGCCGACCTGGTCACAGACGACGCTGGCGAGCGCATGCGCCAAGCCTTCGAGATTGGCGAAGAGCCGGCCGCGTTAGTGAAGTGGCTCGGCGAAAAGTTCGACCTCACACCTGCATCCGGGTATTTTTGATGACCGACAATATCAGCCTGTTCAAATCCTGCCCGTGCCCCGCGCGTTCACCATGGGGAGCCATCCAGACCAAGCGCGAACTGGCGCCTGGCATCTGGTCGGTCTCGACCGCGGGGCACGGCGGCATCAAGCTTTCCCGAGAACGAAACGCTGGTGTCCCGGACTATATGCGAGCCGAGGGCGGCTGGTATGAGGAAGATTGTCAGTGGTCGATCGCAGCGATGATCTATCCTGGAGCTTTCCAGCGCGTCGTCCAGATTGATGGTCGGCCTGACAAGACCGAGTACGACTACGCTCTCGACTCATTCCGTGGCTGGTACCCTGACGAGTACGAGAGGTTCTTCAACGTCAAGCTCCTGCCCGGAGAGTCGCGGAGCCGAGACGAGAGGATCTTCATCGAAGAGACAAAGGACAAGTTCGTCCTGCGCTCTGCTTGGGGAGACTGGGCGAGCTGGGTGCCAAAAGGCAAGGTCGGCGTCTGCGCAAGGCGGGCCAGCGATGGAGCCGAGAAGTGGTTCCTGATCGGCGAAACCTACACTGAGCGACGTGCAAAGGGCATGCACGGCATCGTCATCGATCCATCAGTCGACACTGAAATCGAGAAACCGGAGAACCCGTGATGTCATATTCTTGCGTCGATTTTGTCGACACCATCCTCAACCTGCTCAACATCAAGGTGCCTTTGGAGGATCAGGATAATCCGCAAGGACAGGCTGAACTGGCTGGGGCTGAGATCCTCCGGCTTCAGGCCTCCGACGCTGCCTTGAAGGCACGGCCGGCAACCTCAATGGAACGAATGCTCTATCTGGTCGCCCCAATCCACGATCAATGTCCCGTCGATCAGGACGGTGTGGTCATCCGCGACCTTTTCGTCTGGGCGACCGACGCCAGCGAGGCCGTCAAGTTCTGGCGGGAATATTACGAGATCGGCGACGACGAAGACCTTGAGGAATACCCGCTCGGCATGACCGAAAACGTTCGCGTCTTCGAATGCCCGATCATGCCGAACGCCGCTCCGTCAGGCGCTGTCTGCTGGGGTCAAGTTCACTCTTACGGCGCAACCGTCAACGAAAGGATCGAGCTGTGAAGAAGCGAGCGTACATCACGATGACCCTGGCTGTTGATCTGGATATGGTTGCCGGCCCCTGGGACAAATCGACCGACTACACTGACGCAATCCAGCGTCAGTTCCACAGCGCTGCCTGCTACGATCCCGAGCTGACAGTCCACGAGATCATCGAGCGGAACTACGACTACGTCGAAGGCAAGGGCTATGTCCGCCCCACCGTCTTCACGATTGTCGATCCATCCCCCGCTCAACGTCTCGCAGAGGATAACGCGGGCACCTGGGGCGAACACCACACCTTCACGCCAGCGGACTGGCGAATGGACGTCGATAATCACGACACCCGCGCCGGCTACTGGGACTGGGTTCAGGCGATGATCGAAGCGTCAGAACGTGTCGACGATCCCGACTATGACGACGACGGCAACCTTCGTCCCGGTGTCGACCATGCGTGAGTACGTCAATGCCAACTGCAGCAGCTGGAAGATCGACGACGGCGAGCACGACGTCATCATCCTATTCTTCTCTGGACCCAGGGGCGGCACGCAGTTCACCGGCAACATGACGCCGGATCAGGCCCGCCATCTGCGGGACAATCTCGACAAGGCCCTACTTCGGATTGAAGGAGCGGCGCCAACCGGCAGCATCGACCATATGCCCGACAACAACTCCGACGCCGTTGACGCAAACGGCAGTCCAACCTGGTGACGTCATGACGGAATACCGCATCAAGGTGGCGCGAACCACCATCGAGGAGTTCATCGTCCACGCCAACAATCCTGTTCACCTTCAGGAAAAGTGGCCGGACTCCATCGGAGTTGCCGATCCCGTCGAGTCCTACAGCGACGGCGACGAGCTTCTCCAGTTCACCGATGAGGAGACCGGTCACACGGTCGTGGTGAAATCATGAAGCTCTACTCAATCCCAAGCCTGACGGAGCTACTTCAGGAGCTGCTGCACACCAAGAACTTCGCAACCGTCAGGTCCAACACAAATCGGGGCGTGATCGAGGTCTGGCAGTTCGACACATCCGGCAAAGTGTCGCAACGGTTTCTGATCAGGGTCGATAACGCCCCGGGCGAACCGCTCTAAACCCTAATTGCTCCCGTCGTCTATCGGCTAGGACGCCGCCTTCTCAAGGCGGAAAGGTTGGTTCGATTCCAGCCGGGAGCGCCATCCATCACACACAAGGAAAATGAACCATGAAACTGCACGCACTCTGTGCGTCGGCGGTAACGCTGATGCTTGCCCTCTCCGCCCCGGCCAAGGCCGGCAACGTCAACCGCGAGTTCATCGCTCTGGCAACCATCTCCTATGTGGTCGTCCAGAAGTGTTCCGATTACGAGTTCGTCGATAATGCCGCTCGGCGTGGCGCCGACAAGATGGGTGCCGACTTCGACACCTACGCTCCCGCAGCCATGAATGCCATCTTCGCCATCATGGACATGGAATACAATCGAGAGAAGCTGATCCCCGAAGTAACGCAGAAAGTCCGGTCAGACCTGGGCGAGCTGGCTGATGACCTGAAGAAACGGGGTCTGGCCGGGTTCTGCAAGCGATACGGGACCGTGATGGTCAGCATCGACTGGATGAAACGGAAATGAGGGCGATCGGCTTCCTGGATCTGCGGGTGTTCGCTGTCTCAACCGCCATGGCTCTGGCATTCATCGGCATCGTCAGTCGCGTTGCGTTTTAATCATTGCTTGAATGCAACGATTTGTTATGCAAATATCCTGCAAACGGAGGTTCCGATGGTCGTCTTTCTTCTGGGCAGCTATGCCCTGCCCTTTCCGCTGATCAAGCTGAACTCGTTCTCCTACACCCACACCCACCGCGCCCCGGATGGTTTCGCCTGGAAAGAGGACATGCACCTGAAGGTGTGCGTACCCGGCGCCAGGCCTGCCCGACTCCGGATCGCCAACGATAACCAGAAGGTTGCCGACCATGGATAGAGTGAACGCTTACATCGAGGCCGGCTCCGATTTTGCCAGGGCCGCTCATGCTGACCACAAGCGTAAGTTCACAGGCGAGCCCTACTGGAACCATCTGCACGAAGTGGCAACAACGCTGCGCAGCTACGGCGCCACGCCGGATATCATCGTCTCCGGATATCTGCACGACACGATCGAGGACACCAAAGTTACCTACTTCGATCTGGTCAAGAAGTTCGATCGGAACGTCGCCGGCCTTGTGATGGAAGTCACCGATGTCAGTCGGGCAGACACTGGCAACACACCGGAAGGTGTGGGCAACCGGGCACTGCGAAAGGCGATGGATCGTCAGTTCCTGGCCGGTGCGTCCTGGCAAGGCCAGATGATCAAATGCGCTGACATGCTCAGCAACACCGCGGACATTCTGACCCACGGCGGCGGCTTCGCTCGGATCTACATCCCGGAGAAGAAACTGCTGATCGATGTCCTCGATAAGGTCCGCAATGTCAACTATGCGATCTGGCGCGCTGCCTATGACCAGATCGTCCAGGCGGAAGACAAGCTCCGTGCCGCCGCTTGAACACGGCCAACTCGTCAACTTCGGCGGCACAGACTTCCAGGTCGAGGTCGTCTCACCAAAATACACCAGACTGGTGCCGGTGAGCGATCCTCTCTGGATGCTGCGCTTTCTGGCAACGTTAGCGCCACCCAAGGGTAAAAAGAAATGAAGCGCTTGTTCCACGCCGTGATGAACGGCATCTCGACCGTCGCCAACTACTGGTGGGCCGGTGTGATCTACATGGCTGCCGGCATTGACATCACCGAACCACACGAGGAGCGCTGGAAAGCAGAACGGGAACTGATCGATGAAGATCAATCAGCCGCGTAGCCATGAGGACCAGCTGTTAGCCAAGGCTGCTGCTGGTCGCCTGAAGGCCCGGATGCAGCAACGACTGAAGCGATACAAGGTGACGCTGCAATGGCGCAGACCTGATGGCCTGCGTCCAGGCGGCGATCCCCACAACTGGCGTGACTGGCGAGTGTTCGCCGTGATCCCGATCCTCTTCCACAGCGAGGAAGAGGCCTGGGACTACATGAGAATGGTGGACATCTTCAAGAACACAGGACGCAAGGCATCAGCCTCGGTCCAAGCGGTTCGCATCGCTATGCATTCCTGATGGCTGCCTCGATCCGCTTCTTCCTCACATCTCTAACCTTGTCGAGCATCTGAACATGGCTGAAGGTCGGTATATTGGTCTTATCCGTGGCAACCCGCAGGGCTTGCTGAGCGAACTCCGGCGTGACGTCGAACCAGTCTCCTGTGAGACGTCGTTTCGCCTTGTCGAGCAGGCCGACCGCCTCATTGAACAGCCGGATGGCGAGCATGTCGCCAGCGGTCCAGGCGATATCGTGGATCTGCAGCTCCTTCCAGCAACCCAGCTGTAGTTCCTGCATCCGGTCCTTCAGCTGCTTGGACCAGCCGATGCGCAGCGGCCGGCCCCCTGAAGGACCGACCGCATAGACACATGCGAAACCGAGTTCACTAAAAATGGCGCGTTCCGGCTTCGTATGAAGCCAAGGGAGTCCGCAAACAATCTCGGTTTTCTGCATCACCACCCTATAAGCACATTATTTGCGTGAATGCAAATTTGTGCTTGCGGTTCCAGAAAAGCGCCATTATCGAAATGCAAATGAGATTGAGGCCAACCATGACCATCTTATCCGCTGATCAGCTCGGCATTCTGAGCTTTGAGCACCGCGCGCTGCTTGAGGTCAGAGGTCTGTTCGCCAGCCATTCGTTCCATCACGACCCGGACGTCAATCTCGAAAAGCCTGACGGCTTCAATATGAACGTCTCGTTCCAGCAGAGCGATTGCGGGACCACAGCTTGCATCGGGGGATGGATGTTCGAGGCGATGCGCCGAGACCGCATGGCGCCTTGCCACACAGCCCACGCCTACCTGACCTTTCATTCCAGCGACGCTCTCGGACCCCTGTTCTGGCCCTTCAAGAAGAAGAACGGCGCCGAGATGCTCGATTGGGCGGGCGACACCTACGATTTCCCGCCAGACCTGATCCCGCCGGCCTACGCGCTCACGGCGATCGACAACTTCCTGGCTACGGGTGATCCCGATTGGCCCACAGCCTGCCAACTCACTCCGCAACTGGAGAAGCACTTTGCGTAGCCCATTCATCAGCCCGTTCTTCGCTTTCGACATGATCTCTCGCTTGCTTGAAAGCAAACAATCCACCCCAGCTCCCACCCCGGACGCCGCCAAGAGCGGGGACATTGACCAAGGCGACCACCCAAAGGAGAACTACATGGATCCCACACAAGGCCAAATCTACAGCTTCCAGCCGCCAGTTTTCGATGCGTCGCCTGTCGCTGAACAGCTTCAACCCGCCGCCGCGCCGGAAGCGCCGCTCAGCGGTGAAGTCCTTCCTCCTGTTGCGGATGCGTCGGCACTGGTGCCGCAATATCCGATCGGGCTGATCGACTTCAATCTGCCGATCGTCGTCCTCGACAACGCCGATTACAACGAAGAGGAATACGACAACGCCTCGATCGTGACTGTTCTCAAGGGCAGCGTTCACCCGGTTGTCATCAGCTTCTGGAAACACGGCGAACAGTGCATCGCCCAGTTCGACACGGACGGCGACTCTTCCTGTGGCGACTACAAGGTTGAGCAGGAACAGACCTATCCGCGAACGGTGTTCGTGGTGATTGGCCGTGACGGTCGCATCCTGAACGTCGACGAGGAGCTGTACGCCAGCGAAGACGCCGCCCGCGCCGAGACCTCCGTGGACGACATCGCCGGCATTTTCCCGCTGGTGATCCAGGCACCGGAAGCCACGCTGGCGGATGAAGTTGCTGGCGTGACCAGCCATGTTGCCGACGAGGCCTTCGTTGAAGGCGCCGACACCGATGACGGCATCGAAAGCGAAGAGGATGAGGACGAGGTCGAGGGCACGGAAGGCGCCGCGTTGGCACCTGCCCCTGCCCCAACCGCTCCGACCGAAATGTACGTTGCCGGTCGGACCCGTCATGTTGGCGAAACGGTTCACGCCTATCGCAACGGCTTCGGCACCCGCGTCTGCACCATCGTGAAGCTGCGCCGCGACGCTCGCAAGTCGCTGTTCATCGACCCGAAGGATGGCAACGAGCCGTACTGGGCGCTCAATAAGAACGTTCGGTACTGATCTTCAACTGCGGCCCGTCTCCTTCGGGAGGCGGGTTCGCCTACAATTTCAAACCGGAGACATCATGACCGACCCGAGACACAAGCCGGTCCGCATCGTCAGTGAGGCCGAGTTTGCCGAGCGCATGCAGCTGGTGCTGAGCGGCGGCCTCGAGAACATCGGTGCCGTCACTGGCCCTGGACGGTCTGGCGCAGTTGCCGCGGTATATGCCTCGCACATCCTTGGCATCCCGTTCATCCCCTACGGAATGCGCTGCCCGGAGCAATTTCAATTGCTGATTGTTGATACCGCCCGCGAGAGCGGACGGACACTCCGAAAGGCTGCCAAACGCTATGATTATGCTAATCCTGTGGTTGTTGTCGCGTTTGAAGAGCCGCCGCGCGTAGCCTTTTGGTACGAGGCGCCGAAGCCGCAACGATACCGCCACGAACTTCAAAAGGTGGCGGCATGAAGCCGAAGCTGTTGGCGCTGATCGCAGCTTTCCTCTTGACCGGCTGTAACGATGACAACCTTCCCGAACCGCGCCAGGTCTGCACGGTCATCACCGGCACCTACAGCTGCGGAAAGGGTGGCACCTGTCAGCGATGCGGACAGTGGGAAATAGGATGCCCCAGGCCGTTGGAGCTTCGACAAGTTCCAACCGGAGCCTACGACAAGGGAGATCCGCGACTCGTCTGCCGAATGAAGGAAACCAAAGATGTTTCGTCATCGACGCCGCTGGTGGAGACACCCTTGCGATAAGGGTGAGCCGGCACAACGCGCCCTGGGCGCTGCATTCCGCTTCCTACTTGAGACTAAAACCTGGAAGCGGCACCACGAGCCGTTCTCCAAAACGAAACGTGGCCGGCAACGGCGGAGCGAACGGCGCTTCGTCCTCGATAGCAAAAGGCTGGTCCAGGCATGAGTACGCCACGAGATGAACTTGAACACACGCTTGGCTTTATCCGAACCCATTTCGATTGCCCCCACTGCAACTTCGACTTCGACGAAGAGGGCGACAAGTCCAGTGAGGTCATCGAGTGTCCTGCTTGCCAGGAAAAATTCTGGTGCCGAGAGGTTCGATAGCGCCTCTCTGGTCAAGCGTGGCAATGCCTGGACGGTCGCTGAGATCGAGATCATGCGGCGCAACCGGCACCTCAGGACATCTGAGCTGCAGAAACTGCTGCCGCCTCACCGATCGAGATTGTCCATCCAGGGCAAGCGCGACAGAGCGGAAGGCCTCGGCTACCGCCGGCTTCCGTGGAAGTCCGGAGAGGACGAGGAACTCAGACGGGCAGCTCCGACCAAGGGCGCCACTGCGATCCATCACATACTGCCGCACCGGTCGCCATGGGAAATCAACCTGCGCGCAAAGGCTCTCGGCATCTCGCTATTCAACTATCACGAAAAGCCGCTCGCCATCATCGGCGAACACCTGGCGGATTCGATCCGGCAGCGCGCCAGGGAAGACGGCTTGTCTATCCGCGGTCTCGACTGCGAGCTGGGCACCGGAGGCTACTTCACCAATGTGGCAGCACATCGGGCCAGACGAGGATCTGGTCCGTACATGCCCGCCATTCGCAAGGCCATAGCGTTCTTTGAGGCTGAGCTTGTAACCGGTCCTGACGGGACCATCACCATCAACTGGAAAGATGAATAACCATGACGACAAAGACCCGACGAAAGTTTCGCCGATCCACCTCCACCCTCGCCGACCTGTTCGACACCAGGTTGGACGATTCGATCATCCTGGCCGACATGCGAGAGCGGGTGAGGCTCTTCGGCACCACGTCGCTGCGATTTGCGTGATGACCGCGATAACATTCAGGAACCACGTCATCGGCCGGGTCGATAATCCCTTCCTCATCCTGGACAGCGGTATCGAGGTACACGGACCTGACCATGATACACTGCGGGCTCACGCCGCTGACGCCATGATGAAGGCGATCACCTCGGACGACAAGAGCGGATGGCCTCGGGGCCGATGGATCACCTTCGAAATCGAAGGCCATCAGTTCAAGGCCAAGATGCATCGCAACGACATCTGGGTGCAGACCCGATGAGCGACACCGACGAACAAGCCGGCAAGCCTGTGCTCCACGCCAGGCTCAACGGCACCACGTTGCGAGCGAAGTGGCCAGGGAAACGCTGGCACGGCGCTTACAAGAACATCGACGAGCTATGCGACGCTGTTCACAAAGATGGGCTTGAGTCCTTCGTCATCGACTACGTCGACAACGAAGACTGAGCCGATGGGGAGATGCTTGATGAGGTCTCCCCGACCAATAAGAAAAGTTGGCGACCGGGAGCATCCGGACTCGGCCCCTAATCTGCAAACTTTATCACTGATAGGACTACGATCTTGAGACTTCTTTGTTGGCTATTGGGAACCAACAACAATCAAAATAACAGGGACTTGTATGCACATCATAACCTTCTGCGGGTTCACGACGTGGATCCGCACAATGAACCCGCGTGACAGACCGCGAGTATCAGCGGCACTTTCCCGCTCAGGGATTTGACAATTTGACTTGACGCAGCGTTTGCTTGAATGCAAAAGCTGACACGCCATCGAGACGCGGCGCCGAGATAACGGTTCCGCGCCTCACCAAGGGAAAGCCATGCCTACCGGCATGTTTGAATGCAAACGGAGATGCAAATGTTCTACCTGGTTCGGTTGGACCGCGATGGCAGCGGCGAACTCATCGAGACTCCGCTTCCGGATTACGGCACCTTCGAAAAGGGTGCTGATGCTGCCAAGGCCTCCAAGGTAGCAGCAACGGTCCTCAATGGCGCCAAGGTCCAGTGCCGCCGTATTGCGCAGGCCGGCGACTGGCGAGCCGCCATGCTCAAGCGTTTCGAGACCGGCGAGCTGACGCCACTCCCCGCAAAGTGGGATCTGGAACCGATCGCGGACCACTTCGCCCACGTCAGCAAGATTGATGCGAGCACCATCGGATTCATCGACAGCGAAGAGAACGGGATCATCAACAAGGCTACGTCGATCACACCCGGTCGCTATCTCACCCGCTTCTATCCGAATGTTGATGACAACAAGCGCCGGCACCTGATCGCCGCCATCGATCCGAGCGGTGAAATCTTCTTCGCATCCGAGCCGGACGACATTGCCTACGTCTATGAGAACGGACCCGAGTCCTGCATGGACGGCAAGCACTCGTTTGATGACCTGCCTTGCTGGCCCACCGAGCCCTACGCAGCGGGCGATCTGGTTGTCGCCTACACCAAGAACAAGGACGGCAGGATCCAGTCCCGTTGCGTCTGCTGGCCGGAGAAGAAGTTGTTCGGTCGCGTCTATGGCGATGCCCAGCGCATGCAGGCTGCCATGATCGCTGAAGGATACACCTGGTTGCGGGATGACAATTCCGCCGATGGGAACAAAAAGCTTCAGGTCTTCGTCGGAGCCAAGCTGCTGAAGATCCGGGCCGGTCGCAGGGATAACGGCGAGTTCGTGATGCCGTATTTTGACGACATCAAGGTCGCGATCGACAAGGGCGACCACTTCGTCACTGCGCTTCAGGCAGAACCTGGAGACCTGTTCGTCGCCAGCGGAAGTTCATCTGAAGGTGTTGCTCACATGCAGCGCGTCTGTCCGCGAAACAAGGTGCCGGTCAAGGCTTCTGACACGTACTTTGTCCACGGCGTCAACGAAGAGTGGTGTCAGGCGGCGATCCGCAGCGATGCCTTCGCCTGCGGCGGCAACGGCAAGTATTACCCACACGAGTTCAAGGTGATCATGGGCAGCGGCATTCCGTGGTCCAAGGAGCACTTCGAACAACACGGCGAGCACTGCTCCTACACCAGGAAGAACTGGCCGAAGAACGACATGCTGCAGTTCGGTGACAAGCGGGTGCATTCCAGTCTCGCCTATCGTTTCAACGATAAGGGCGAAGAGCTGGAGGCGCAGCTCCAGGCTCCAATCATCGAGTCGTCGTTTGCCAAATGGGGCATCGACTACGCCAGTGTCGAGAAGGATCTGGTGCGGGATAGCCGCCACTTCCGGAACCTGCACCTGCAGGAGTGGCCCGCGGAACGGGATCCGCATGGTGCGGATGATCGCTTCGATGCCACTGCTCTCGCCCTCCGCAGCCGCAGCGCCGCTTAAGGAAAACTCATGACTGATCTCGAAACCATCATCGCCATGCTTTCTCACCGCCGGCCAGCCGGATCGGCGACCGAGATGGCCTTCATCAAGAAGTTCATCATGCCGCTCGGCGCCAAGATGGACAAGCACGGCAACTGGTGCCTGTCGATCGGCGACAATCCGACTGTGTTGTGGTCGTCGCACACCGACAGCGTCCACCACAAGGAAGGTTACCAGAAGGTCGATTTCGACGGGAAGTTCATCACGCTCTCCGTCAACTCGAAATCTAACTGTCTGGGAGCGGACTGCGCGGCGGGCGTCTGGATCATGACGGAGATGATCAAGGCGAAGGTACCTGGACTCTACATCTTCCACTTCGCCGAGGAAGTTGGGTGCGTTGGCTCGTCCGCCATCGCAGAGAAGGAACCCGGTCGTCTCGTCAACATCGAGGCAGCCATCGCGTTCGACCGCCGGGGCATCGACCAGGTTATCACCCATCAGCGTCAGCGCACCTGCTCGGACACGTTCGGCAACTCTCTCGCCGCCCAGCTGCCGAGCCGGTTCAAGATCTGCGACAAGGGTATCCTGACCGACACCAAGCAGTACCGCCGCCTGGTGCCGGAATGCTCGAACCTGTCGGTTGGCTACTACAACGAGCACCAGCCACACGAGGCGCTCGATGTCGGTCATCTGATCGAGCTGAGGAACTACATGGTCAAGATCGACCAGTCCAAGTTCGTGATCGAGCGCGACCCTTTGGGCGAGATCCTGCTGCCGACCAAAAAGAAGAGCCATGGTGGACTGGCTTTTGGTAGCGGACGCCGCAAGCCTGAGACGCTGCGTGATCTCGTTTACTGGAACGCAACCGACGTCGCCCTCTTCCTGGAGAATATGGGCGTCACCTACGACCAGCTATTCGATGCCATCCGTAAATCGCAACGTCCACTCACCATCGCAGACATCCTCGATCAGCCAGACCTGATCGAACACGTCGCCTGATCCATCACATAACAACAGGAAATTATCCATGAAGCTTGGAATGAAGCAGCACGCCCACACCGCAACCGGCGTCAAGAAGGAAATCAAGGTCGCGTTCGAGACCAACGCGGTTGCCTTCTACGCCACCTTCTCCGGCCTGGCGTCGGACAAGATCGGCTATCCGGTACGTGAACTTTGCACCAATGCCTGGGATGCTGCCCGTGGGAATTTCGAAGTTCATCTGCCGACCTATCTCAACCCCGTGTTCAAGGTTCGTGACTTCGGAACCGGCATGTCCGAGTTCGACATGGAGAACGTCTATGCCAAGCCGTACGCCTCCAAGAAGCGTGAGAGCAACGACCAGGTCGGCGGCTGGGGCATTGGCTCCAAGAGCCCGTATGCCTATCTGATCGGCGATACCGGCGCCGGCAGCTACAACGTCACTTCCTACTTCGAAGGCGTGATGCGCTGCTACGTGATGTCGCTCGCTGACGACGGCATGCCGAAGATGGAATTGCTGTTCGAAGGTCCGTCCGACCAGCCGGCCGGCATGGAAGTGTCGTTCGCGGTCAACAAGTCCGACATCAACACCTTCCGGGACCGGGCTCACCAGATCCTCTGGTCGTTCAATCCCCGTCCGACCATCCTGCCGGCGATCGAGTGGGACGAGCCGGTCATCGAGAGCCAGGGCGATAAGTGGATCAAGTACAAGAAGGGATCGGTTCCCTTCTACGGTCCGCGGGTCCGCATGGGCTGCGTGATGTATCCGATCACGCTCAACAAGATCGAGACCAGCGGCTTCCTGGACAGCAGCGATACCGTTCTGTTCGACGCGCCGATCGGGTCGCTCAAGGTGACCCTGTCGCGTGAGGATATCGCTTACGACGAGACCACCATCACGACGCTGAAGTCGTTGATCTCGGAATACGAAAACACGTTCATCGAGCAGGTTCGCCTCAAGGTGACCGAGGCCAACTCCCTGTTCGAGGCGTGCAGCATCTTCGAGGACGAGACCAACACGCTCGGCTCGACCCGGCAGGCCTCCCTTCGCCGTCTGGTGAAGTGGGAAGGTCACAACCTGAGCGAATACGTCAGCAAGGAGGACTGCAAGGTCGAGTGCCTGTCCGAAGGCTGGACCTCGTTCGATAAGTTCGAGGACGGTCAGGCTCGCACCAAATGGGCGGCAGACGCCACGGTCGTCATCGAGCACAACCCGAGCTACTCGTTCGGCCGGTTCCAGATGGCAGAACTGGTCGGCAAGAAGGTGCTTTGGGTGCGCTGCAAGCGGATCGTCCGCGACCAGGTTCTCTATCGTCTCGGCAATCCTGAAGTCATCGACCTCGACAGCTTCAAGGTGCCGGTGTCGAAGCGGACCAGCAAGACCATCCGCAAGCGCAAGACCTTGATGGTCCTGAGCGGTGGCCGCGTTCAGCGTATCACCCAGGACGTCGATCTCGCTGAAGGCGGTTACATGGTGGAAGCCACTCCGACCTATGGAGGTCGACGGCGGCGTGGTGGCGGCGACAGCTTGAGGCTCACAAGCGACGGCGTGTCGATGCAGTTCAGCGATGCTGAAAGCGTCATCATGACGGCGGTCGAGTTCGGCCTGATCGAGGTTGGTCAGGTCATCCTGGTCAAGGACTACGACAAGGAGGTTTCGGGCGACTGGAACTTCATTGCCGACGATCTGCTCGATGCCTTGCGGGATCGCGTTGACGTCTCGGAGTTCACCGGCCTGCACCACAAGACGCTCGGGCATCTGAACCACCAGCTTCATGACCTGGCTAAGATGGCTGTCTTCGTAAAGGCGCCGGACGATGTCCGGCAGTTCCAGGCCGACTTGTCGGCTCTGCATGTCGCGTTGGACAACAACTCCACCGCGTCCACGCAGACCGACAAGGCGTTCTCGGCGCTGCGGAAGCTTGGCGTTCAGATCAACAAGCCGGACGTGGTCTGCCCGATCGGCGAGATCGAGAAGCGTTACGAAGCGCTTTGCGAACGGTATCTGCTGCTCCGATCGATCAACGAGGAAAATGGCTACTACCACTCCCATCGCCAGGCAACGAAGGTTCTCAAGCTGAACCACTACTTCGCCCTCCTGGCCCGACCGGAAGTGGCGAATGACAACAACGACGTCGAGGAAGAATTGGTCCTCAACGAAGCCGCCTGATTACCGAACCGGAGAGCAACATGATCGCCAGTGTGATCACTGACACTTCTATCTTCTTCATCGCCAGCGGCCGTCCTTGGACTCTTGCGGTCGACCACCCGGCGTTTGCCGTGGTGAAGGCGCGTCTCACTGAGGGGTGCGACAACGAAGAAGAGCTGGTCCGCCTGACGGACGTGCGAGCGGCAGTGGACCACGCGACCGAGGGACGGGCCGTCCTCAGTGAGGATGGCCTGTTCCTCGACGGCGAGCAATTGCCTCCAGCATGGGAGCATAAGGCGGCGGCAGAACCTTCCGCCATGCGTGTCCTGATCGTGAGCCCGGGAGATCGGGTTCGCGTTGAGGGCGACGATGATGCGCCAGACGGCGAATACACCGTTGGCGACGTCGACAATGACGACACAGACAAGCGCGTGATGGTCGAGTCTGAGGACGGGTATCTCGGGTTCGTCGCCAACGCATCCATCAAAGAAATCATCAAGGATTAAGCCACCATGGACTTCTGCAAGTTCAAGAATGCCGTCGCTCTCCAGTTCAAGAAAATGGGCAACGGCGGCCTGTTCTGTACCGCCGTCGAGAAGGATGACCTCTGGTCTACCTATCTCTCCGGCTTCCCGGCCGGAACCAACCCGATGTTCCGGGAGCGCACCGAGCATGACTGCAGCTGCTGCCGCCAGTTCATCCGCGCGGTCGGTAACGTCGTGTCGATCGAGAACGGCAAGGTCGTGACGATCTGGGACGGCGCTGTCGGCGACCCGACCTATCAGGTTGTGGCTGACGCGATGGCAAAGCTGGTCCGCTCGAAGTCGATCGAGAACGAGTTCCTGCACACCGAATCAACGGCCGGCGCCGACAAGACCCTCGAATCGATCGAAGAGTTTGTGCGTTCCTGGGATCACTTCTTCGTCCGTCTTCCGGCCGGCGTTGTTGCCCGTGGCGAGCTGATCGGCCCGCAGCTGTCCGGTACCCGAGCCCTTCACGACGTCCTGCTCCGCAGCATCAACGAGCTGTCAATGGACGCCGTCGACACCGTTCTGGATCTGATCAAGCAAAATTCGCTGTACCGCGGCAGCGAGCACAAGTTCGCCGTCGAGACCTTCCGCAAGGTCAAGCTGGAAGCCTCCGAGCTGACCGATCTCGACCGGGATGTGTTCGTCTGGTCGAAGGTCAAGACCATGCCCGGCTCCGTCGCCAAGATCCGCAACACCTCGATCGGCCAGCTGCTGGTAGACCTGTCGAATGGTCTGGAGCTGGAGAATGCGATCGGCAGGTTCGAGGCCATGGTTGCTCCCCAGAACTACAAGCGCGCCACTGCGCTGGTCACTCCGGCCATGATCAACAAGGCCAAAGCGACGATTGAGGAGCTGGGGCTGGCTTCGGCTCTGGAGCGCCGCTACGCCAGAAATACAGACGTCACCGTCAACAACATCCTGTTCGCCGATCGGGCGGCCCGGAAGGCTCTGGGCGGCGACGTGTTCGACAGCATCCCAACCAAAAAGCCTTCGGCCAGGAAGCTCGACAAGGTCGAGGATGTGACCATCGAAAAGTTCATCTCGGACATCGTACCCAACGCGGACTCGATCGAGGTGATGTTCGAGAACCGGCACCTCAACAACCTGGTCAGCCTGATCGCACCGGTCGACCCGGCCGCGGTGCCGCTGTTCAAATGGGATAACGGTTTCTCCTGGTCCTACAACGGAGACCTTGCGGACTCGATCCGGGAGCGGGTCAAGAAGGCGGGCGGCAACGTCAGCGGCGACCTGTGCTGCC
The DNA here is from genome assembly GCF_900099825.1 of Bradyrhizobium ottawaense. Lineage (NCBI taxonomy): Bacteria > Pseudomonadati > Pseudomonadota > Alphaproteobacteria > Hyphomicrobiales > Nitrobacteraceae > Bradyrhizobium > Bradyrhizobium ottawaense. The sequence goes on from NZ_LT629693.1 coordinate 8,298,745, forward strand.
GACTGGCCTGGTCGAACCATGACGACCTGGACTTCCACATGGTGGAGCCGGACGGGCACGAGATCTACTTTCGCAACAAGGGTCTGCAGTCACGGCTCGGCGGCATGCTCGATGTCGACATGAATGCCGGCGGCGGCACGACGCGGACGCCGGTCGAGAACATCTTCTACCGGTCCCGGACGACGATGCGGGAAGGCGTTTACACGCTCTACGTCAACAACTTCTCCAAGCGCGAGAGCGTGGACGTCGGCTTCGAGGTTGAGATCGACTGGCTGGGTCAGGTCACCCGCTTCGCCCACGAGAAGGCGGTCCGTGACAAGCAGAAGATCATGGTCGCCAAGCTCAAATACTCGAAGGCCAAGGGCATCGAAATCATCGAGTCCCTGCCCTCGACCCAGGCAAGCAAGACCGTGTGGCAGCTCCCCACCCAAGACTTCCACAAGGTCGACCTGCTGATGCTCTCCCCGAACTACTGGGACGGACGGGGTGTCGGCAACAAGCACTACTTCTTCATGATGCGCGGTTGCCAGAACGACGGTCAGGCACGCGGCTTCTTCAATGAGTTCCTCAGGGAAGAGCTGGATCAGCATCGCAAGGTCATCGAGATCGTCGGATCGAAGATGAAGGCTGAAAGTTCGGCCGACCAGATCAGCGGCCTCGGGTTCTCAAGCACACAGCGCAACGAGATCCTAGCCAAAGTGAAGGGCAATTTCACCCGTACCGTCAAAGTCACGTTCTAAGGAAGGACAACATGTTCGAGAAAGCAACACGAGAGAAGCTTCGCTTCGATACCCAGGTCGGCCCGCTGTCGGTCGAGGATCTGTGGGATCTTTCGCTGACCAGCGAGAAGAAAGTCAACTTGAACGACATCGCCAAGGTGCTGTTCAAGCAGCTGGAAAACGGCGACGACGTTTCGTTCGTCGATACCGCCAAGAAGACCGACAAGACCGTCCAGCTCAGGTTCGACATCGTCAAACACATCATCGATGTCAAGCTGGCCGAGAACACCGAGAAGGTTGCCGCCCGCGGCAAGGCTGAGCGTCTGGACAAGATCAACCAGGCTATCGCCCGCCGGCAGGATCTGAACCTCGAGAACCTGTCTCTCGAAGAGCTGGAAGCGGCCAAGGCCGACCTCACCACCTGATGCGAGCCGGCCGGGTGGCTTCGTGCTGCCCGGCCCCTTGCTTGAATGCAAAGGAAATCGAAATGCCCGACCTGAAAGTAGCTGTCGAGTCCTTCTTCGAAGGGTGCAGGCAGATCAGCGACAAGCACATGGATGCCAACTACCCCAAGCTCGCCAAGCCGGTGTTCGAGCTGGAAGAGCTGATCGTCCGTTATCGCATCAAGCGTGACGGCAGCGCATTCGCCTTCGTCGACAAGAAGACCGGCGACGTTCTCAAGGCTGCAGGCTGGTCGACCCCGGCCAAGCACGCTCGCGGAAATGTCTTCGACGAGCACAACGGCTTGAAGCAGATCGGCCCGTACGGCCCGGCCTACCTGAGGTGATGAACATGGTGCGGCATGCAGGCCTATACACACCACCTCAGCAATACCTGGGTGACGCAATCCGCCTGGCCTACGACATGAAGGTGATCGAGCACGCAATAGCCCGAGGGGAAGGACGGATCGATGCCTAAGACACTGACCAAGCTGCAGGAGCAGATCATTGCCAAGGTGCTGACGATCGGCGCCGTCAATTACGTCTGGGTCAATGGCGGAGAGGTCCACACCGTCAATAAGCTGCGTGAACGCGGCCTGCTCCGTGGCGACTGCTACGGAAGCGTCCAGCCCCGGCACTTAACGGAGGAGGTCAAGTCCGTCTTCTTCGCCGACAATCCTGCGACCTTCAGGATCTCGAACTTCCATGGCGAAGGATGGCTTATCTTCCACGACCGCAGGTACATCTGCAAGGTCTACAAGGATGATGACGCCAAGCTCGTCATCGAGGCCCTGAAAACACTCCAACCGGTGGAACAGCGGGAGGCAGCCTAATTTGCATTTTTTGCAAAGAACGCTTGCTTGAATGCAAATGTCTGCTATCCATGATCTGCAACCGATCGAGAGAACCCCCATGAACGCAATTCAATGGTCGCCGCAGCAGTCGGCCTTCATCAACGAGGCCAGGAACGGCACCAGCTCCATCGTACTGATCGCCGTGGCCGGCGCCGGCAAGACCACGACAATCCTGGAGGCGGCCGACCAGCTGCGCGGCAACGCCATCATCCTGGCCTACAACAAGAAAATTGCCGACGAGATCAAGGCCAAGCTGAAGAAGCGCGGCGTAGACTGGAAGCGCTGCGAGGCGTCGACCACCCACTCGATCGGCCTGCGGAACTACAAGCGCACTGTTCCCGGCGTAATCGTCAAGGGCGACAAGGTCGGCGCGATTTGCGCCTCCTGGGTCGAGGAAGACGAGATCGATATCACCCTGGTGCCGCACACCTCGGTGATCTGCCACCTGGTTTCGCTGGCCAAGGCCAACGCTGTCGGCGTTCCCGGACAGGGCCACATCGACGATACCTCGATCTGGGAAGACATCGTCGACCACTTCGATCTGTTCGACGAAGAGCCGCTGCAGAAGAAGGCCGACAAGATCATCGAGGTCGCCATCTCGCTACTCAAGGCGTCCAACGATATGCGCCAGGTCGTCGACTTCGACGACATGATCTACCTGCCCCTACTCTTCCAGATCAACTTCTTCCAGTTCGACAATGTCGTGATGGACGAGGCGCAGGACGCCAACGTAAGCCGCAAGCTTCTGGCGGATGCCCTGCTGAAGGATAACGGCCGGTTCTTCGGCGTCGGTGATCCCCGACAGGCAATCTATGGCTTCACGGGAGCCGACAACGAGAGCATGGAAAACCTGAAGGAGCATTTCGACTGCAAGGAAATGCCTCTGACGGTCACGTATCGGTGCCCGAAGAGCATCGTCCGGTTCGCACAGACCTGGGTCAATCACATCCAGGCTCACGAGTCGGCGCCGCAGGGCACCGTCACTGCCATGACCTTCGAGGACTTCATGCTGAAGCGCGAGCTTCATTATGGAGACTCGGCGATCCTCTGCCGCAACACCCGTCCGCTGGTGACCGCGGCGTTCGCCCTGATCCGCCAGAACATTCCTTGCCGGATCGAGGGGCGAAACATCGGCGAGGCCTTGATCAAGCTGGCAACCCGGTGGCGGTCGATCACCACGATCCCCGAGCTGGAAGACAAGCTCGAAGAATGGCTCGACGCTGAGAGTGTGAAGTGGATCGCCAAGAAGAAGATGGCGAAGGTCCAGGAAGCCGAGGACAAGGTCGAGACGCTCAAGGTGGTGATGGAAGCCTGTCAGGAGCGCAAGCAGCACCTGATCACGGACGTGGTGAACTACATCAACTCCATCTTCGCCGACAACGTGACCGGGATCCTGACCCTATCGACGATCCATAAATCGAAGGGCCGGGAATGGAAGTACGTGTTCTGGCTCGACCGGTTCGCCACCTGCCCCTCCAAGTATGCTTCGCAGCCCTGGGAGATCATTCAGGAGCAGAACCTCTGCTACGTCGCCGCGACCCGGTCGATGGACACTCTCGTGGATCTAAACCCGCCGATGCCGAAGCAGAAGGCGGTCAATGACAACGTGCTGCAACCGAAGGAGCAGGTAGCCTGATGGCACAGACAGTTATCGAGATCGACATCGAAGGCGGGATGGTTCAGGGGTTCAAAGCCCCGCCGGGGGTAACCATCAAGGTCAACGACTACGATGTCGAGGGGATCGAGGCGAACATCAAGACCGACGAGAATGGTCATGATTTCGTCGAGCAGATCCTCGAAGGCAACGGCGAGTGGCAGGAGTAATCCTCCACTATCCGTTCGGTCCCCCGCCGCCCGACACCGACGTCCTCTTCCGCTGCGAGGCCAAGCGCTATTCAGTCGTCATCGATGCCGATGCTGACCGGTATGGCGTCACTGACCCGCAGCTGGAGATGACGTGGTGGCGGGTCCACAAACGGACACCGAAGGGAGCATGGGTTTGCGACAGGTTCGTCCTGTTGACCGCCACCAAACGGTGGGCCTGTGAAACCGAGGAAGAGGCACTCGCCTCCTTCATCGCCCGCAAGCAGAAGCACATCAGCATCCTTTCCCGCAATCTGAGCCGTGCCCAGGCCGACCTGGCCCTGGCTTACCGGACACATCCTCGTGCTGCACTGGTGTTTGCATGAATACAAACAAGGAAAGACCCATGAACGGTTTTATTCTGTACCGTGGCCCGTCGCTGATCGACGGTGAGCCTATCGTCGTCATCGCCACTGGTCTGGAAGACGGCGGCAGCAATTCGAAGACTGGACCGATGGTCCAGATCTACATCATACGCGCCGACCAGAACCCTCTACTCGCCGCCCAGACCGGCGATGACGTCTCAGTCTGCGGTAGCTGCATCCACCGCGGCCGGATCGTCACGGATCCCAAGACGGGTCTGCGCAAGAATGTGGAGCGGTCCTGCTACGTTACCCTAATGCATGGCCCGCGCGTCATCTGGGATGGCTTCCAGCGCGGCATCTATCCCGAGGTCACGCCGGCCAAGGCTCGCAAGCTCCTGGCCCGCAAGCGCGTCCGTATCGGCGCCTACGGCGATCCTGGTGCCGCTCCAGTCAGCATGTGGCGGGTCGCCCTCGCCCAGGTCGATGAGCTGACAGGCTACTCGCATCTCTGGCGCCAGTTCCCCAAGTTGGCGGACTTCTGCATGGCCTCTTGCGACAGCGAGACTGATCGCATCATGGCCAAGGCTCTGGGGTTCCGCACCTACCGCGTCCGCCCGAAGGGCGAGCCCAAGATGGACGGCGAAGGTCACTGCCCCGCAGCGGCCGAGATGGGCAAGTCCGTACAGTGCGCCTACTGCCTGCTTTGCGGCGGCCAACGGTCAAAAGCCAAAGCTGACATCACCATCGAGGCTCACGGAACAGGCTCGAAACACTTCGAACGGGCCAAGGAGGTCGCATGACCTGGAATCACACATCGCTGATCGAGGACGAGTTCGACGACGTCGAGAGCGTCAGCGAGATCATTCAGACCAATCGGGGCGAACGACGAGCACCTTCCCGCTATCGCGGGGAGTATCGCCGCTCCGATCGGCACAACGAAGACGGCTACGGCGAAATGGACTTCAGCTGATGCCGAAATTCCACGTCTACGGCGCCCGTCTCCGGCACGAAATACCTTGGCGTGTTCGACGCCAAGGACAGAGACGCAGCCATCGCGATGGCCGAACCCGGAGCGCAGATCTGCCTCTGCCATCAGTGCAGCAGCGAGGTGGAAAGCGCCGAGATCAACGAAATCACAGCTGAGGAGATCAAGTAATGACCGAGACAACGACTACCACCGATACGATCCCGCTTTCGATCAATGGGCTGACCTGGCGCAAGATAACCGACCAGATCGTGGCCGGCGTCGAAGGCGGCATCAGCTACTGGGCATCGTCCTTCAAGCCCGAAGGCGAGATCAGCACCGACGTGTCGCCCTGGTACGACGACGAGAAATTCTGGGCGGCTGGCGGCTGGAAGATCCTCATCAAAGTCCACGATGAGCGCAAGCCCAAGGAAATGACGCCAGAGTCCATGAGGAATGGACTGCAGTACCTGGCCGACAATCACCTCTGGCGCATCGAGCAGATGATCAAGGAAAACGGCGACGCTGAGACCGGCGACGTGTTCATCCAGTCCTGCTTGTTTGGGGATATCGTCTATGGATAGGACGTTCGGCCACAGGGACGGCCTGCACGAAGCCGCCGGCTTCAAGCTCGGTCAGCGCGTCGAGATGCTGACCGAGACCAAGGGCGCCGACCACGACGACATCGAGCACACGCTCAAGCCGGGAGCAACCGGCCTGATCGAGTGCATCGATCAGCTCCCTGCCCCTCAAGGCCTCACCTTCACCATCTGGATCCCCGTCGACGAGCTGCAAGGCCGTGGCATCGTCAACGTGTTTGACGAGGGCGACGGACCCATCACCAACTTTCTCAAGGAGAAGACATGAAGTCGAAAGCATCACCTACGCTCTACGTCGTGTGGGCGCTATCGAAACCAGGTCCGCAGTGGCGAGCGGTCTGCGAACCCAGGCCACGAGCCGAGCTGATCCTGGTTGTTCGGGACCAATGGGTCAAGGGTCGCATGGCTGTGATCAGGCCGGCGCCGATCGCTGAGGCTGCATGATCAAGGACTCGTAAGCAGGAGGAAGAATGACAACCAGTACGGCACAGCCTGTCCCCAAAGAACCGCCTCCGCCGCCGATCAATGCGAAGTTCGCCGATCGGCTTCCGCTGATCATGAATGAGATCTGTGATCAGCTGCTGGTGATCGAGCCAGCCATCACAAGACTGTCAGTGCAGCTCCGGGAATTTCTCGACTTCCTGGACTTCGAGATCAAGAAGGCCGATCTCGAGATCAAGCGAATGAAATGGGAGGAGAAAGTCGATCTGACCACTGTCAGGCAGGCTGAGGCATGGCTTCAGAAGCTACGGCAGCTCAAGACCGACTTTAACGTCGACGTGATGACGTCCCCACCGGAAACCATCAGGGCGATGGTCGACAGGATCCAGAAGACCTTTGGGATATAAAGAAGGGCCGCCCGCGGGCGACCCTTCACTATTCTCGAACCGTCACAAGGATAATGGCGATTTCTTTGATGTCGTCGAACTGCATGGTCTCGTCTTCTGTGACCGGCATCGACTTGGAGAGGCTGAGACCGCTCTCGTTGATGTCGACAAGCAGACGAACCTTGGTCTTTTCGTCCTTGCCGGTGAGCATGACGAGATCGCCCGGGACCGGATCACGCCGCTTGGTGGCGTACATCAGGGTGCCTGTCTTTAACCACTGACCGAACGAGTTATCCGGCATGTGGAACGCGAAAGCGGTATCGTCCCCCGCGAGCTGTGGCGGCGCCGGCACGTAGCCGTCTCGCCGCGGGCTGGCAGCCGACTGCAGAGCAGATGGCAGCGACGATACGTGACGCAGCTCTACGGTTGGCGTAGTCCTGCGCGACGAACGTGACGAGGATTCGCCGGCTTCCGCATCGGCCGCAGCTTCCTTTGCATCATCGGCACCCAGAGCCGCCATCACCTTCTTCGGGATCGGATAGCCCGATCCGTTCGCGATTTTCTGAAGCGTGGTAATAGTCGGAACGAAGGGGTGATCGGGGTTGTTGAGGAGACGGAGGATTGTCGAAGGAGCCAGGCCACAATGGCGTGCCAGGTCGGTTCCATTCCACTTCTTCCGATCCAAGATGTGATCGATCCACTCGATCACTACTTGCTTTGGTGATTGCGCCTTGGCCATGTTTTGTACCGGTAAATTCACTTGCGAGCTTCCCTTAGAATGGTTCGCTTATCGATAGATTGCGTCTGGCCACGCATAGGTTGTGTGATGCCAAACGCTCAATTCGCTCTGGATGAAAAGTAAGTTCTGACTGACATTCGCATTTCATCCTTTCCATTTGTCGGGATGCTAATGCCCTGCCGTACGACAGGTTTCGCACGATTGCAAATGATTTTTTGTTCTTATTCTGTTCTGACTTCGAATTTATATCAAACAAAATCAGTGACTTATATCTACCCGAGAATCGATTCAGCAACTCAAGTTTCTTGAGGCGCCTTTCAACAATGCAAGTAATTGCTTAAATTCGGGTGTTCGAATGCCTGCATGGACCACGGCGCAGGCGTCCGCGGCATGCTCATTGTCAGCGTGCAGATCGCCAGCCTGGCGGGTTCGCTTTCCCTTGCTGACCACGTCCTTGTGATATTTCTGCCAGGGAATAGACGGATAGAGGCCGGCAGCCCAGGAAATGATCTCCGGCTTTTCGGCGGTTTTGGTGCCGACACTGGCGAGTTTGGTCTCCACCGGCATGACCTCGATCAGGTTGACAGGTGACGAAGCAAGCACGCCGATCGCCACGCCGAAGCCCAGCGAGCTGCGCTGGTGCTGGGATCCTGAGGGGACTTCGACGAAACCAAGGGTGCAGTCAGTCATCCAGGCCTGAAAGCCGTCGTGCAGCTCTCTCGCTCGGCGCAGATCGTCCGAGTTCTGCCGTACCGTCTTCCCCTTGCGGGGCTCGGTCACGATGGTGTGGATTTCTACCAGCTCCAGGGCCAGCGTGTCCGTGTCCAGCAGCATCTTCGCCATACCCCAGTTGGCGAGCGAAGGGTCGATGCCGGCGACGCGGATGATGGAACTCAACTGAACCTCTAGTGCCTGAGTAATTCTGCAACGCACCACATCTCGTGGCTTGCATTCTTGTTTGCATTCGTGCAAATACACCGGCCCGGTTTTGGGGTCAAGCCCCACCGGCCATAGCGCAACGGAAAACCATGAGCATCAGAGCAATCAACTGGGTGATCGAGGACTTCGTCGATGTCGATCCGAAGAAGGTCACCCCGACAATGCGTCACATCCTGATCATCCTCGCCAATTTTGCTGGCGACGAAGACAGCTCCTACCCCCGGCAGAACACGATCGCGAGAATCACCGGCTATTCGAGGCCATGTGTGAACAAGAACCTCAGCCTCATGGAAGAGATGGGTCTGATCACCTCGGCCGGCCGCAAGCACGCCAACGGCGCCACGCGATCCTCAGAATACACGCTGCGCATTGCCGCAGCCAACAAGTACGACGGCCCCCCACCGGAGGGGGGTGTAACCGACGATGACACCCGGGGTGTAACCCAGGATGACAGGGGAGTCGCTCAGAAAGACTCGGCGTGTAATCGACGATCACACGGGGGTGTAAACGAGGATGACACCTTGAACCACCACTTAGATCCACCACAAGAACCGAAACAAGAACCGAAGCGTCCGCGCAAGACTGCGCCCTGGCCGAGCGACTATCGGGAGCAGTTCTGGTCGCTGTATCCGAAGCGAAAGAACACCAGCAAGAAAGCGGCCCTCGACAAGCTTGCCAAGCTTGAGCGGGAAGATCGGGTGGAGTTCGAGACCATCATGACCGGCCTTCGATACTTCGCCGAGCGGACCAACGCTGAGGTCTCTCGTGACCGGTCCCGAGAACAGTTCATCCCGCACGCAATCACCTGGATCAACGGGGAGCGTTGGGAGACCGAAGGTCCGGCAGACCGAAGGCCGCCGCCACCCAAACGAAGCGTGGCGATCTGACATGGCCGGTGTCGATGTAGCGAAGGTGCTGCGCGACGAGAGGATCGTGGTTCGATCTCTCAAGGCCGGCAATCAGTATGCGCTCTGTCCGCAGTGTTCGCACCAGCGGAAAGGGTCACACAAAAAAATCCGTTGCCTCAGCGTCCTGATCGACTCTGACGGTGTGTGTTGGAACTGCAAGAACTGTGGATGGGTAGGATCTGAGAATGCTGAGCGAAAAACACGCCAAGGGGATCGAGTCCAGAGGCCTGTGTCTCGACCTGGCGGCGGATATGGGAGCCTACAGCGCACGTCGCTTGCGCGATGGGTCAATCGAACCTGACATCGACGGCAACATCCTGGCGCTCCCTTTCATGGAGCACGAGGACGAGGTGAACACCAAATACCGGTGGTCACAGGATGGCGAGCGTCGTTTCCAGCAGCGCAAAGACGCGAAGAAAACGCTCTACAACGCAAACGTCCTGCTGAAAGACGACACGATGAACCGGCTTGAGGCCGGAACCGACGAGCTGATCTGGACTGAAGGCGAGTTCGACTGCTGGGCTGTCCTGATGGCCGGGCACGACACATGCGTGTCGGTTCCGGATGGTGCGCCCCCTGCCCGCGACAAGAACGGCAAACTGATCGAGGTGCCGGACGATGATCGGGACATCGATCCTGAGGACGACGACAAGTTCGCCTTCATGGGCCGGTTGATGGACCCGATCATGAAGGTCAAGCACCACATCATCGCAACGGACGGCGATGAGCCTGGTGGCCGGCTCGCCAAGGAGCTGGTCAGACGCATCGGTGCGGCCAAGTGCTTCTGGGTCGAGTACCCGAAGGACGAGGTGGTCCCGGACAAAAAGAACAAGGGCAAGTTCCGAGCGCCGAAGGACTTGAACGAAGTCCTGTTGTACCTCGGCAAGGACGGCGTGAAGAAGGTTATCTCGGAAGCAAAGCCCTGGCCGGTGAAAGGTCTGTACCGGTTGTCGGACTATCCCGAGATGGAGATCCCGCAGATGTGCGAGATCGGCCTTTCCGAGGAACTAGACAAGCACATGAAGTTCTACGAGGGTCAGTTCGTGGTCTGCACGGGCATTCCCAACTCCGGCAAGTCGACGCTGATCAACCAGGCGTCGGTCCTGATGGCCAAGCGCCACAAGTGGCCGGTCGCTATCTTCTCCGGCGAGAAGGACGTCAAGCCGTTCCTGGCGCACGAGCTGATGGGTGCCTTCCTCGGCAAGGCGAGGACCGACTGGACGTTTGAGGACAAGAAGCGGGCCGAAGCGTTCGTGCAACGCTACTACCAGTTCATCGACTACGATGACACTGGCGACGTCGAGATCGACGTCAAGTTCCTGCTCGATGCTTGCGCTGCCGCGGTTTTCCGCGACGGTGTGAAGATGCTGATCATCGATCCCTGGAACGAGCTTGAGCACAATCGGCCCATGAACCTGTCGTTGACAGAGTACATCGGCAAGATGATCAAGGCGCTGAAGCGGTTCGCCAAACAGTTCCGCGTCTGCGTCATCGTGGTCGCGCATCCCACCAAGCTCGGCGCCGACGTGGTGCCAGGCCTGTACAACATTTCGGACTCCGCTCATTGGGCCAACAAAGCCGACCTCGGTTTGGTGGTTCATCCAGCGGACCCGGAAAATCCGAACGCTAGACATGTCATCATCTCCAAGGTGCGTCTCAAACGCATCGCCGGCCTGACCGGGGTGGTCGTTCTGTCGTTCGATGAGCACACTGGCCAATTCATCGCGCCAGATTTTTGAGAAAACGCTTGCACGAATGCAAACGTCATGGTAATGCAAACTCGAAAAGGAGAGAGTGGTGGCATCATCGTTGAACAAGGTTGAGCTGATCGGGCGGCTCGGTAAGGATCCCGAAGTGAAGAACCTGACCAACGGGTCGGCGGTCGCGAACTTCAGCGTCGCCACCAGCGAGGTCTGGAAGGACAAGCGCTCCGGCGAAAAGCAGGAGAAGACCGAGTGGCACAACATCGTCGTCTGGAACGAGAAGACGATCGAGTTCGTCGAGAAGTATCTCGCGAAGGGTGACCTGGTTCGCATCGAAGGCAAGATCCAGACCCGCAAGTGGCAGGATCAGGATGGCAAGGATCGCTACTCCACCGAGATCGTGATCCCGGCGTTTGCTCCGGTCGAGGCGCTGATGAAGCTGTCCTACGACAACGACAACAAGAGCGGCGGCGATCGGAACGATGACCGCGGCTCCAGCCGTGGCGGCAGTTCCCGTGGCGGCAACAGCCGATCGAACGATGACGATGATCGTGGCAGCAGCCGTGGCCGCGGGAACAACGATGATCGCGGTGGCGATGATCGCGGTTCGTCGAGCCGAGGCGGTGGCCGTGGCGGCAACAGCCGTGACAACGCCAAGGATGACCGTGGCGGCGGACGCGGTGATGACCGCGGTTCGAGCCGTGGTGGTGGCCGCAATGCCGACATGGACGATGACATCCCGTTTTGATGAACGGGTGTCGGTACTGGACCGTATGAGGTTCGGCTACATCTGAGCTTCCCCGTTGAGCGGGGAAAATAGAGGGGCGCCCTGTAGTTGCGCGTGCCAGGGCGCCCCTTTTGGTATCCAATCATTTGCACGAATGCTAACGGAGACTTCATGGACTTCTTCAAACCCGGAAGCTTTTCGATCCTGATGCTCAACACCGATGGGTCGTTGACAGAGATCGATGCTTCTCCCGACTTCCTGACCAACGCGGCAGGTGAGACACAGTCATGCGACTGTCCGCCCGGCGTGTGCCTGGGTGAAGCCGGCAACGAACTGGCTGACGACGATTACAACGACGATGATGACGTGATCTTCGTTGAAGACGAAGGCGTCCATCCGGCCGATCGTCTCGAAGCCGTGGCCCAGCTCGGCCGCATCACCGAAAGCCTCGCCTCCCTTGCCAACCTTCAGGGCCGGCTGGTCAGCGAACTGCTGGAAGGCTGATCCAAGATGAGAACTGTCCTGGAAGTCGGCCCCGGCGCCCTGTCGGAGTACTACGACTGGATGAAGGACGCCGCCCAGGGCGATGTCCTCGTCTATTGGTCTGGTGATCTTCAATTCGATCGCCAGGTCGTCATCCCTGATGGGGATGCCCTGCGAACCGCAGACCGGCAGCGCATCACCGCGCTCAATGTCGTTGCGGAGCGCGTGTTGGAAGATGCTGAAGATGGTCTGCTGTGCCTGACGCAGAAACGGCTCGGAGCCAGCGTCTATGAATATCGTGCAACCCGCCGCCGCCAGTCGTTCGGTAGCTCGGAAACCTCGGTGCTGCCGAATGAACAGCTCGTCACTGCTTGAGGAACGCACGAAGGCTCTCGGCTGGCTCACCCATGGTGGTGAGCTGGCTGCGGCCCTTAAAGGCGAACGGGCACGTCATTCCGACGTGATCTGGCAGCTTTTAGTCGAGGCCGTCGAGGTCATCGATAAGACGCCAGACAACGAGCGTCGCTGGCTGACGTCCGGTCAGCGTTCCGGCGGTTGGAATATGGTCGGAATGTCTCGCAACGAACTGATCGAGATCGAGAAAATCCGTCTGCTCTCCGCGATGAAGCCCCACGATGGGCAATCGAAATACTCGCCGCAGCGGAACGACGTTGATCGCGCCCTCGGCGTCCTGGAATGGATGCGCTGGTGCAACTCCGCCCGCCTTCCTGATCGTCTGAGGAGGGCAGCTATCTCCCTCGCCCGCGGGGGCGACCAAGAGATTGTGCATCGGATCTACTGCCCGACGCGCAAACCTAATCGCCAGAACATCGGCGAGATCAAGTCCAGAACCATCGGGTTCATCCAGACCGGCCTCCGGACCGATCTGGGTATCGTTCCTGGATATGGCCTCACCTTCGTGGAGACCCATCCCAGCGTCGCAGCATAAGGAAATTGGCAATGAGGGAAATCATCCTCGATACCGAGACCACGGGCCTCGACCGTAAGGTCGATCGCATCGTTGAAATCGGTGCCATCGAGATGGTCGACCTCATGCCAACCGGTCGAACCTACCACCAGTACTGCAATCCGCTGAGGCCAGTTCACAAGGAAGCCTACCGGGTCCATGGCCTGAGCGACGTATTTCTATCGACAAAGCCAACCTTCAAGCGGATCCACGGCACGTTCCTGCGCTTCATCGGGGACGCCAGGCTGGTCGCTCACAACGCATCGTTCGATATCGGGATGTTGAACGAGGAGCTGGATCGGCTCGACCTGGATCCTCTGAAGAACGAGGTCGTCGACACGCTGCAGCTGGCCAGGGAAAAGCACCCTCGCCGCAAGCATACACTGGATGCTCTGTGCAGCATCTACAACATCGACGACTCGAGAAGAACGCTTCACGGCGCTCTCCTCGATGCCGAACTTCTCGCTGAAGTCTACGCCGAGCTTCGCGGCGGCCGGCAGTTTGGCATGCAGCTTGACATGCTCGCCCAGCCCGAAGGTGATGAAGAGGATTTGCCAGTTCGGGTCCGGCCCGTACCGCTGGCGAAACGGATCACCGAAAAGGATGTCGCCGATCACAGGGCCTTCGTGGCCACGCTCGGCGATGCCGCCATCTGGCGGAACTACGTCTAATCATTTGTTTGAATGCAAGGAGAACAAAATGCGCAGGAAACGGACTGGAAATATCGGAATGAGCGCCGAGGATAAGGCGTCTCGCATGAAGTCGATCGGTGGATCGGACGCCAAGATCATCATGTCTGGTGATCAGGAAGCTATCGAGCGGCTGTGGGCCGAGAAGCGCGGCGAATCCATTCCCGAGAACCTCGACGACGTGATGATCGTCCAGCTCGGCAACCTGACCGAGCCGCTCAATGCCGACTTCTTCGAGCACGAGATGGATTGCGAAGTCACTGACGAGCAGAAGCGCATCTATTACCACGCCTGGGACAAGGCGCACTCGTCGCTCGACGGTCTGATGCGTAAGACGCCGGACTCCGAGCCGATCGCCGTGGTCGAGTTCAAATTCATGTTCCCATTCGGCTTCGACAAGCAGAAGGCGCTGGAGAAGTACTACGCTCAGTGCCAGCACAACATGATGGTGGCTGACCTGCCCATGTCGTACCTGTCGATCATCACAGGCGCGGCTCAGCACGTCATCATCCCGGTTGAGCAGGATCTGTTCTACCAGATCGCCTTGCTGGAAGCTGAGAAAGACTTCCAGGATTGCGTCGAGACCGGCCGGACGCCTGGCGTTCCTGTGGTCGATGTGCCGCTGGTCGAGCGCATCAAGGTCATCGACATGAGCCAGAGCAACGAGTGGGGCATCCTCGCCTTCGATTTGCTCAGCACCAAGCCGTCCGTCGACAAGCACGACAAGGCGAAGAAGGCCCTCAAAAAGCTGTTCCCGCCGGACGCCAAGTCCGCCGCCGGCAAGGGCGTCACCATCAACCTGTCGTCGGATGGCAAGCAGCTGATCAAGTTCGACGCCAAGGCAATCGAGGAAGCGGTCGCGCAGGCCGCCAACATGCCGCCCCCGTCCGCCGAGGATGAAGCGGCAAAGAAAGCGGCAAAGCCGGCCCGCGGTACCCGCAAGAAAGCGGCCAATAGCAACGAGAAACCCGCCGCCGAAGAAGCGGCATAAACGGAGACCAACATGGCAAAGCGGAACGACAATAGCGCGAGCAATCGCGCAAGGCTCGACAAGATCTACGACGTCTTCGACAAGCTGGGCGTCGACATCGACAAGGAAGCCATCTGGGAAGTCCAGGGCACTCCGGTCGTCAAGCACAAGGACGTCGAGCGCCTCGGTGCGAAGATGGGCATCAAGTGGGACAAGCCGCAGATCCTGCGCGCTGAGGCGTATGAAGCCGTCATGATCGTGTTCGGCAGCGTCGGCGACAAGATGGAATGGTCGGTCGGCGAAGCCAAGATCATGGAGATGATCGACACCGGCAAGAACAACCAGTGGGGCAAGCCGATCCGTGCGCCGGCACCCGGCTGCTTTGGCAACTACATCGTCACCGGATCCCAGGCTGCCTACCCGTACGCCATGGCCGAGAAGCGCGCCAAGGATCGCGTGATCCTCAAGCTCGCTGATCTTCACGGCGATGCGTACTCGTCCGAGGAAGCCGACGATTTCCGCAATCCGCAGAATGCTGATCGTCAGGTTGAAGGCAAGTCGACGGCCAACAACGACAACGTCGATCCGTCCCAGCTGCTCGCTGACATCAAGGCCGACATTTCCAAGACCAAATCGGTCAAGGATCTGACCGACCTGATGAACAGCAAGGACATGAAGGACGACCTGAAGAAGCTGTCGAAGGACGAGGAAGGCGACGCCAAGGCCTTTGCCACCAGCCACCTCAAGGAGAACCTGGGATGGACGGCACCAGCCAAGGACAAGGCGGCCAGTTGACGCCGGCCGAAGCGTACGTGGAGCTGGCGCTCTGGGGGATCAAAATCTCCCAAAGCGCCGGCCAACTGCGGCGGTGGTGGGACGACGAGCGAGCCCACCGCGAACAGTACGGTCTCTCCCAGGAACAGACGCATCAGCTTGTCTATTCCTGCCGAGAGCATCTTGAGCAGCTCGGCGAATACGAACGGGAGCGTCAGGAAGACGAGCCTGCTCCGAGGTCGAGATCGAAACCAAAGCAGCGGCGCGGCGCCGCAATCTGAGGGTTTATGGGCAAGGCCAGCAATAAATCGAAGAGCATGTGGATCCTGGTCAGAAAGATGTTTCTGCCGGGCGCCAGCCACCCCGTGCTGGTGCCGCATGCGGATTACGACATCGAGATGTTCGAGAGGTATCCGGAGAATGTTCCTCTCCGCATCCAGCTCGCACAGCCCCGGAGCGGTCCGCGGCATCGCCTTTACCGGGTGATCCTGCGGATCGTGGTGGAGAACACCAACAAGTTCTCGACCGAGGATGCGCTGCACAAGTCGCTTCTCCTCGCATGCAACGTCACGGAACCGGTGCTCACGATGGAGGGTGAGTTCATCTACTACCCCTCCTCCACGGCGTTCGATGCGATGCCGGAAGACGAGTTCAAGATCTACTTCGACACGGCGATGGAAATCATCGCCAGCGTCATCATCCCCGGGATCGATCTCGATCAGCTGATGAAGGAAGCCCGGGCCAAGTCGAACTACAAGGATGCCGCCAACGATAACGACGAGCGGCGAAACGAGGAAGCAGCATAATGGCAAACGTTGTTGAAGGTGAACCCAGGAAAAGTCAGGAATGGCTCGGATCGTACCTGGACGAAGACGGCGTCGTCGCCGATGTGGTCAAGCGTGTGTCGGCCGATCCCGTGGCGATCGAGCGCTGGCTAGATCCAGTGAGCTGGAAGGCGCCGTCATCGATACTGCGCCTGGGGCTGCCGTTCGCGGCTGCCAAGGCTCTCCGCGACGATCCAGAGCACGCCGGTTGCCTGTTGTTCGCCGGCATGTCGATCCGGAACTTCTACGGTCTGTGGCATGCGAGCAACCCGCACACCGCGTTCGGGACCGATGAAGATGTCCTGGTCGAGGACGGCTTCGTCACCGACCCCCGGCATCCCGACAACCTGTCCGGACGGATCATCGATCGGGTCAAGGAAGAGTTGCGCAAGCTGATCCCGGCGAAAGCCGCATGAAGTTCTACACTCCAATCATATGCGGGGTGACGGGGTTCTGGGGTGGAGATTTCCACTGCCTGGCCCCGTCCCTCCAGTACGCCTTCCGCTTGCTGGAGAGGCGCATCGTTGCCGGCAAGATCAAGAGGAGACCTTATTGAACCCCGCTCTCATGGCAACCTTGTGCGTCAACTCGCTGAACGCCGCCAAGAAGCTTGGTCTCCCGCATAAAGAGGCCGGCATCACCCTCGTACTGCCCAAGGGCTTCAAGCCTCCATCGAAATTCCCCCGGGGACGCCTCCTCCAGGTTAAGGAAGACGGCACCCGAATCCGCTGGTTTCCAGCATTCACCCTGCTGGCCTGGCTCGTAGCCAACGACCTGATCAAACTCGCATCTGAAGGATCTGGATCTGATGACTATCGCATTGAAGCTTGATGCCGGCGCCATCGATAAGCTGTTCTCCGACCAGGACAGCAAAGTCGAACTGCAGCAGGCCGTCGTTGCCGAGATCTGCCGTCGCCTGTTCACCAACTACATCAACAAGGACGTCCTGAAGGTCGTCGAGGCCGTGTTCGGCGGCGAGGCCAACTCCCTGATCGAGATGATCAAAGAGAACGAGACTTTCAAGAAGCGCTTCGAGAAGGCATTCGAAGAAACCCTGGTCAAGGTCAAGAAAGAGGCTTGGAGCCGGGACACCTACACCCTGAAGCCCGAGGCCAAGAAGAAGCTGGAGGACGCTGTCCAGACGCAGGTCGACAGTCTGCTTAAGCAGCACGCCCTCCGCGGTGAGCAGCTCGTTAATGAGACCGTCGAGCGTATCTTTGGAGCCTTCGAGACCCAAGCAATGGACGTCATCGACCGCAAGCTGACCGCGAAGGTCAACGCCCTGTTCGACGGCGGTATCAGCGAAATGGTCGAGAGCCGAGTCGCAAAAGCCCTGAAGGTCGCCAAGGCATGAAGGGCATCGTGGTGAACTCGTTCATTATCTCCGGTGAAGACGGCTCATGCATCAAGGGATACCGCGATAACATGGGTGAACCGTTCCGATCCGGCGTGTCCCTGCGTATCTGCAGATCCGCCGACGACAACGGTGCCGGCGTCTTCGTCCAGGACCACGAAATCGAGCAGCTCATTTCAGCACTTCGATCGATCCGGAAGCAACGGCAATGAACCCAAAGTACGCACCAAAGACTGGCGATGGCAGACGGGCTCGCGTGATCGAGGAGATCGGCGAAGTCCTCAAGGCATTCGGCAAATGGGATCGTTTCGGCAGCGGAAGCCGCCATCCGAATGGCGGTATGACCAACGCTGAAGAGGCCCTGTTCGAGCTGGAAGACCTGAAGGGCGCGATCGATGTGTACCTCCCTGATGTCAGGGCAATCGTGCATCGTGATGCGGCAATGGCAGCGAGCAACGACAATGCCAAGAAGTCCTAGAATGTCGCCGGCCCAGGTCCGGTTCCTGGACGAGCATGCCCCAGCTTATCTGGCGTGGTTGGATGCTGTTGGGCATTCGGTCGGCATCAAGATGGAGCCGTGGCAGAAGCGCACAGTCGAAGCCATGATCAAAAATGGCTTCCTCACCGAGGACGGTCACGTCACCAAGGATGGCAAGGATCGCTGGCTCAGCATCATCAGCAAGCGCGACCGCGCACTGCCGCTGAAGCCTCGTATTTTGGATAATAGGGCGACGCTCATGATCGTGGACGATCCCGAAACTATTGCTTGACTGTTTGCTTGAATGCAAATAGGAAAAGCAAATGTTCGCTGAGCTTCCCCTCGCCCCTCCGACCGGTTTCCGCAAGGCAATCCCGGACCTGGTGAAGCTCAAGGTCGTGCTCAGACAGGACAGTCTGTGCGCCACCTGCCGCGAGCGGCTCGGGAAGCTGGAGGATACCCAGTTCGATCACGTCCCGGCATTGCAGCTGCGGTGCTGGGATCCAGAAGCGAAGAACACGATCCCGCCGGCTAACGATGTGGACTCGATCTTCGCAAAACACGTCGACTGCCACGCTGCCAAGACCTTCGGGTCAAAGGCATCCAAGCGCGGAGCCGATGTGACCGAGATTGCCAGAACCAAGCGGATTGCAAAGGACACCGAAGCTTTCCGTCAACGGATGCTGGCGAAGGGTGACCCGGAAGCAGAGCCGCGTCCGGAACGCCCGAAGAAACAATGGCCGAAGAGGCCGTTTCAAAAAAGGGGCAAGGATGAAGGGCGTCGTTCGAGAGGTCAAGAAAGTAGCGGAACAGCTGAAGAGTGACGGTGAGATCGAGGCATTCACCCTCGGTCACGACAAGAAGCACCACCTGATCGAGTTCAGAGTCCGCGGCAAGTGGATGTCGGTGCCATTCTCGGACACTCCCAGAAGTCCATACACCTCGAACTACGCGAAACAACAGATCCGGCGTCGCATCAGAGCGATGTCTTGATGTTTGCTTGAATGCAAAAAGGAGAAGGCAAGACTATGGAAGTTAGATCGACCCAGGACGGCATCCTCAGGGCTTTCGCCATGCTGCTTCAGCAGCAGTCGCAGCCGCGCAATGTGAAGAAGAAGTTCGTGTACCGGCAGTTCGGCACCGCGGTGCATGCCTCTCGCCGTCTCACCAAGTCCGAAGGCGCCGCTGTCGACGCTCTCGTCGGCCAGCTCGAAGCGCTGGATCCTCGTGACGATGCCAACAATTCATCGATCGAGAGCCTCCTGAAAGAGCTGAGCAAGCAGCCGGTCAGGTTCGTTCCCATCAAGCTGGAACAACGCATCGATTACTCGAAACCCTACCCGTACCGCTCGACGAAGCGAGGCGGATGATGGAGCCGCGGCGCCTCTCGAAGGCGCAGCGCGTATCCATCCCTGAGGGCGGGTTCTCGCTGCGCGGCGTTATCGACGGATGGTTCATCCACACTGCGAAGGTCGTGGAAGAACCTGAGCCGGACCTCTTCAAGACTGAGGTCGGCAGACTCTACCGCATCGATCACTGGAGCCCGCCCTCCAAGCCCACCTCAGAATACGAAAACATCCCGGCCGACTGGCCGGTGCCTCCAAAACAATAAGCAAAAGAGTTGCGAGCAGCATGAGAATTGAGCGTCGATACACAGTGGATGGCAGCAAGTCCCCGTACGATCTGATCGTATGGCGGAACGCGACCAGCGAGATCAAGAATCCCGATGGATCGATCGTTTTCCGCCTGGAAAACATCGAGGTGCCGGCGTCCTGGTCCCAGGTCGCTGTTGACGTCCTCGCCCAGAAATACTTCCGCAAAGCCGGCGTCCCCAAGCTGCTGGAGCGCGTGCCGGAAGATGGCGTTCCGACCTGGCTGCAACGCTGCGTCGGCACCCCCTTCCCCATGGAAGAAGCCGACAACTATCTGACCAGCGAGACCTCGGCCAAGCAGGTGTTCGACCGCCTCGCCGGCTGCTGGACCTATTGGGGCTGGAAGGAAGGCTACTTCAACGGCGAAACCGGGGTGTCTGGTTACGTCAACAAGGCAGCCTACCTGGCTGACAAGGAGTCCAACGCCCGGGCGTTTTTCGACGAGCTGCGCTACATGCTCGCCAACCAGATGTTCGCCCCCAACTCGCCGCAGTGGTTCAACACCGGCTTGCATTGGGCGTACGGCATCGATGGTCCGGCCCAGGGCCACTGGTTCATCGACCAGTCCGAAGGAGCTGACGGCTACACCGCCATGCTCTCGACCTCGGCCTACGAGCGTCCGCAACCGCACGCCTGCTTCATCCAGTCGATCGGCGACAACCTGATCCAGGACGGCGGCATCATGGACCTGTGGCTCCGTGAGGCCCGTCTGTTCAAGTACGGCTCCGGCACCGGCACCAACTTCTCCAACCTGCGTGGTCGGGGCGAGAAGCTGTCGGGTGGCGGAACGTCTTCCGGTATGATGTCCTTCCTGAAGATCGGTGACCGCGCTGCCGGCGCCATCAAGTCGGGTGGCACCACGCGCCGCGCCGCCAAGATGGTCATCGTCGACGTCGATCATCCCGATGTCGAGGAATACATCGGCTGGAAGGTCGCGGAAGAGAAGAAGGTGGCAGCCCTGGTCGCCGGTTCGAAGGCTGCCAACAAGCACCTGATGGCCATCCATCAGCTGGCCGCGGAAGACGAGATGTTCTCCGATGCCGAAAGCAAGGCGAAGCTGACAAAGGCCATCAAGGAAGCCCGCAAGGCTTTCCTTCCGGACAGCTACATCAAGCGCGTCATCGATCTCGGCGTGGCACATCAGCCCTTCGAGTTCCAGGTGATGGATATCGACTGGCAGGGTACTGCGTACGAGACCGTGTCGGGCCAGAACTCGAACAACACCGTGTCGGTGACCAACGACTTCATCGAGGCGGTTCAGCTCGACCTGGATTGGCAGTTGATCGGCCGCACCAACGGCGAGGTCATCAAGACGATCCGGGCTCGCGATCTGTGGGATCAAATCTGCCGCGCCGCGTGGGAGTCGGCCGATCCCGGCCTGCATTTCCGCACCACGATGAACGAGTGGCACACCTGTCCGGCCGGCGGCGAGATCCGCGGATCGAACCCGTGCTCGGAATACATGTTCCTCGACGACACGGCGTGCAACCTGGCTTCGACCAACCTGGCGAAGTTCACATCCCGACACGGCGACAATCCGCTGGTGTTCGAGGTGGAGAGCTTCAACCACGCCAACCGCCTGATCACCATCGTGCTGGAAATCTCGGTGGCCATGGCGCAGTTCCCGTCGATGGAAATTGCGCTCAAGTCCTACCAGTACCGCACACTGGGTCTCGGCTTCGCCAACATCGGCGGCATGCTCATGTCCATGGGTATCCCGTACGACTCGGCTGATGCCCGGGCTCTGGCTGGATCGATCTCGGCCATCATGACGGGTGTTGCCTACCGCACCTCCGCCGAGATGGCGAAGGAGATGGGGCCGTTCGTGAAATACCACGAAAACGCCAGCTCGATGATGCGGGTGATGCACAATCACTATGCCGCAGCAGAGAACGACGATACCGGGTACCGCGGTCTGACCGTCAAGCCGGTTGGCCTCGACTGGGATTGTCCGCAGGGAGAGTTGCCGGCCATCGCATCCGAGATCTGGGCTGACGTCGTCGACATGGGTGAGAAATACGGATTCCGTAACGCCCAGACGACGGTTATCGCTCCGACCGGAACGATCGGCTTGCTGATGGACTGCGACACGACCGGTGTTGAGCCGGATTACGCTCTGGTGAAGTTCAAGAAGTTGGCCGGCGGCGGCTACTTCAAGATCATCAACCAGTCGGTTCCGGCTGCCCTCAACGCCCTCGCCTACGATAAGCAGCAGATCGACGAAATCGTGGACTACGCCTTGGGAACGGGCGTGTTGCCGGCCAAGTTTGTGCTGGCTGGTCGTGCGGCTGGCATCGATGTCAGCATCGAGAAGGTCAAGTCGGTGTTCGATATCCGGTTCTTGGCAGACTGGAAGGCGTGCGGCTTTAGCGAGCCGGAGATCGAACAGGCCAACATCCGGGCTGTCGGCACGATGACGCTGGAAGGTGCTCCCCACCTGGATGTTGGCGACTACGCCGTGTTCGACTGCGCCAACCCGTGCGGAAAGACCGGCAAGCGGTTCATCGATCCGAAGGGTCACATCGAAATGATGGCTGCGGTTCAGCCGTTCATCTCCGGTGCGATCAGCAAGACGGTCAACATGCCGTCGACCGCTTCGATCCTGGACGTCAGCAAGGCGTACATGATGTCGTGGAAGCTGGGGCTGAAGGCCAACGCGATCTATCGCGATGGTTCGAAGCTGTCGCAGCCGCTCAACTCGGCCCTGATCGAAGACGATCATGACGAACCCGACGTGGTTGAGGCTCCCAAGAGCGTGATCCAGGTGGTCGAGAAACTCGTCCGCAAGCGGGAGAAGCTGCCTTCGAAGCGGGTCGGTTACACCCAGAAGGCCATCGTCGGCGGTCACAAGGTCTACCTCCGCACCGGAGAGTATACCGATGGTCGCCTCGGTGAGTTCTTCATCGACATGCACAAGGAAGGCGCCGCTTTCCGGTCGATGATGAATGCCTTCGCCATCGCCATCAGCCTCGGCCTGCAGCACGGTGTGCCGCTGGAAGAGTTTGTTGACGCCTATACGTTCTTCCGTTTCGAGCCATCTGGCTTCGTCCAGGAGCACGACCGCATCAAGAACGCGACCTCGATCGTGGACTTCATATTCCGCGATCTGGCGATCAGCTACCTCGATCGCGATGACCTGGCTCACGTCACCCCCGAAGAAAGCGGGCACACCGCGATGGGGAGCGGCGTGGAGCCGGAGAAGCCGACCGTCAGTGTCTCGAACATCGTGATCAACGCGACGTCCGAGATGTCAGACGATCAGCTGGCCAAGGTTGTTGAAACGGTGAAGGCGTCCGCCCTCCCAGATCAACGGGCGGTCGCAAAGATGTCGGGCTTTACCGGCGACTGCTGCACCAACTGCTCAAGCTTCACGATGGTGCGTAACGGTACCTGCCTGAAGTGCGACACCTGCGGCGAGACCACCGGCTGCAGCTGATGCTCCTTCTCGTAGCAAAGCGTCACAAGCGACTTTGGATCATTGATCTGAATACGGATCAGGCGGTTTACACGCCGCCTGATTTCGTAGTTCTCCCGTCAAGGACTCCACTTCAACAGCTGGCGGCCGACCTCATGAGGATCGGACGCCGGGATATCAACCGGATCGCAACATTCGAATGGGAGTTCAGCAAGCGCAATGTTGACCGAACTCGAAATTGTGGAGCGGTGCCTGTTGCTGTTCTCCAGGCCCGGGCGGTGGACGCAAAAGACCTGCGCACGGGATCGACAGGGTAAGCCGGTTCCAGTGTTCAGCCAGGAGGCTCGCGCCTTCGACATTGAGGGCGCGATCCGCCGGGCTGCCGGACAAGACGATCGAGGCGCGTATGCGCGCTTCGTCAAAATCATCAAAGGACAACTCGGCAAGCAGCCGTTCGATTGGAACGATCAGACTGGTCGAACCCAGAAGGAGGTTTGCCGCATGCTTGAGGATCTCGCTGACGAGTTCCGATTTAAGGAGGTAGCATGACTGCAGTAGCGAACGACAATTTCACGGCGTCCGACGTCGAGGAGCTGGAGAGATCGATCAACTCTCTGGTCCGCATCACCCACAAGATGGCCGCTCATTGGTGGATCGATCCGAAGACCGGAGAAGATCTGCGCAAGAACCCGCTCATGGTTCCGGTGAAGTTGGCGCTGGTACACGGAGAGGTGTCCGAGGCCCTGGAGGCTGACCGCACTGACGCGATGGACGACAAGCTTCCCCAATTTCCTGGCATCTGGGTCGAGCTGGTCGATGTTCTGTTCCGTGTCGGCGATCTGGCTGGTGCCATGAAATACGATCTTGGTCCTGTGGCTGTCGCAAAGGCGATGGTGAACGCGACCCGAGCGGACCACAAGCTGGAGAACCGCGCCAAAGCGGGTGGAAAAAAGTACTAGGAGAGCAAGATTACGCTTGCTTTTCTGTGCGCTTGAATGCAAATAGCTTTGCAAAAGGAGAAGGCCTTGGACGTACTACAAGCTGAGAGATTAGCGGACGAACTGATCACCGCGGAACTGGCCAAATCGAACCAGATGTGGGGCCGATCGAGCGAGCGGTCCGACGCTGCCAACGGAGAACTGATGCTCGCCGGCATGGCGCAGCTCGACGCGCTCTACATCCGTCACCTGGGTGACAAGCACGCATTCGAAGAGGCTCCGGAAATCTTCCCGGAGAACTGGAGCGGGTTCCGTGACTACGGCTCTGACATCGCCAACATCGTCGTCACCATCGCCTTCCTCACCCAGGAAGTGAAGCGGAAGCTGATGATCGGCGAGGACTACATCCGCCTCGAACGCGGCGCCGACCAGGTATACCGACCTGCGACGGGCCTGCCCAACACGATCGAGGCCTGATCCATGTACGGGGTCTTCCTCGCCAACCACGTTCTCGATGGTCTCGGTCTGATCTATCTCACCACGATCATCTGGAAGTTCGCCCGCGGCTACGGGGTGCGCCGCTGGTTCTTTTAGTGCCCTAGCGTTTGTTTGAATGCAATCGACCCCAACGGATGGGGTCTCCAAAGGAGAAGTAAATGAAGAAGCTCTTTCTGATCGCTGCGCTCGCCATGGCCGCTATCGCGTCGGCCCCGGCTCACGCTGCAAACTTCCGGCTCTGCACCGGCAACAGCCAGCTGAACTACTTCAAGGCCGGCCAGTACCTGAAGGTTGCCTCGACCAGCGTCGCAGTTGACGTCATCGAGACCAAGGGTTCGCTGGACAACCTCGACAAGCTGAGCAACGGCCAGTGCGACGGCGCCTTCGTCCAGTCGGACGCAATGCTCGTCTATTCGAGCCGCAACTCGAAGGCCATCTCCGGCCTGGAGCGCGCCGGCATCCTCTACCAGGAGCAGGTCCACATGGTCTGCAACCGGAAGCTCGGCATCTCCCGCATGGTCGACCTGAACAAGTCGAACACGGTCGCGGTGGGTCCGGATGGTTCCGGCGGTCGCACCACCTGGGATGCGTTCATCCTCGCTGACAAGGCGCGCTACTCGGTCGTGGGTACCGATCCCCGTTCCGGCGTTCGCGCCTTCTCGGCGGTTGCCGAAGGCACCCAGGTCCAGTGTGCGATGGTGGTAACCGCTCTGAACGCACCGTTGATCAAGAACGATGCGCAGAAGGAAGGCGACAACGTCGTCCTGGTCGGAACCGATGACCGCGACATGACGCGGACGGCCAAAGATGGTCGCGGCAACGCCGTCTACACCTACGGTGAAATCCCGGCTGGCACCTACCCGCGCATCCAGCCCTCGGGCACGGTCTACGGCACCAAGGCGATCGGCACGGTTCAGGTTGACGCCATCTTCGTCGCCAGCACCGCTTTCATCGAAGCCAACGAAGCTGACTACGACAAGCTGCTGCGCTCGTTCGCCGCCGCCAAGCCGCAGATCCAGAAGCTCGCTCAGCCCCAGTAATCGGTCTCTCTGACCTTGGCGGTCGCCCTCCGGGGCGGCCGTCCTTTTTCGATTTGTCAATTTTCAGGAGGCCACCATGAGCGACAAGCACAATACCGACCAGGAACTTCTCTCCTTCATTAGCGAGGCGAGACGCTTCCTCAAATTCGTGTCGAGCCCCGAGTGGGCGGCTTCCGCCGAGAACACGGATGCAGAGCATATTGCAGATCTGACGATGACGCTCGCCCTCTCCAGGGAGTCCAAGAGCCTTCCGGAAAAGACCGTGATGCACCAGGTCCGTTGCAGCGAGACCGGCCTTGTCTTGGCAATCGCCGGCAACACGCCCGCCGCCGCCGCCCGCGCCCGCTTCCTGACCGGAATGATCGCAGCAATGCCGCGTCTGTTCGAAGGCATCGAGGCATTCATGGTCCGGGACGTCTTCATGCAGGATCGCGTCAGGGAGCTACTCGAGTCCAACAACGACAAACTAAACGAGAACCGTGCTCAGCGCGCCGTGATCCGGCAGCTGCAGGCGCAGGTTGATCATCTGCTCAAGACGATCCCGGCAGAGCCGGAGACCATCAACGTGGAGAAGGCCTCGTGATGTCCAGGACGTTCGTGAAGCACCTGTCGGCTGATGAAGTCGGTGAGGAATTGGCCGGCTGGTGGATCATCAGCGTGGACGTGATGCCGGACGGCAGCGAGCAGTCCTACGACGCGGTCGGCCCCTACGACACCAAAGAATTTGCTGAAAACCTGCTCAAGGAAAACGCACTGTGACCATCAAAGCCACCAAGATCACCCACAGCATCTCGCAGGACGGCATCGAGCTGAAGACCGCCCTGGCGCGCTACCCGCGCTTCATCCATGCCGAAGAGCTGACCCACCGTATCCTCAGCTCCAGCCCCGATATGATCGTCGAGATCAACGATGGCGTGATGTACGACCGGAACCTGTCACGTAACGCTTCCAGCTCCCGGGCGATCCCGGTCAAGCGCCTGATCGAAGACATCCTGCTGGACACGGCGATGCCGATCAGCTGGGGCAAGAACCAGAAGGGCATGCAGGCCGGCGAAGAGCACGACGCCTACATCGATAACCCCTTCCATGGATTCACCACCGATCGAATGGGCAAGCTCTATAGCCGGGAGCAGATGTGGCTCCTGGCGCGAGACAATGCCATCGCTGTCGCTCGGGCCTATGATGCCGCCGGCTACCACAAGCAGATCGTCAACCGCCTGCTGGAGCCGTTCGCCCACATCAACGTTCTGATCACGGCGACCGACTGGGACAACTTCTTCGAGCTGCGCGACCACAAGGATGCCCAGCCGGAGATCCAGGCGCTGGCGAAGGCCATCAAGGCAGCCTTCGAGGGCAGCGTTCCGGATCTGCTGCAGCCCGGAGAATGGCACCTGCCGTTCATCACCGCGAACGACCGTGTCAGCTACGAGCCCCTGCCCTACGAGGCACGAAACCTGGCGGTGATCGGGTCGCCCTACGCCGGCATGATCCAGGTCGTTCGCCCGCTCGAACAGTTGATCAAAATATCCGTCGCCCGCTGCGCCCGCACTTCGTACCTCACTCACGAAGGCAAGGTGCCGGAGGTCGAGGCGGACCTGCGTCTCTACAACGATCTGGTCGGCGGACGTCCGCTCCACGCTTCACCGGCCGAACATCAGGCCACGCCGGACGTGCGAAACCACCTTGTCGATGGTTGGGAGCAGCCGTCCCTGCACGGAAACCTCCGCGGCTGGGTGCAATACCGGAAGCAGCTTGAGCTGCAACATTACAAGGTGGCTGCATGACGAAGGTCGCCAGCGCCTTCTACTCGACGGCGGTCGAGCACAAGGAAATGCGAAGCCTCTATCACGCGAGCTTCGGTATCCCTGGCGAGCCGCCCATGTGGGTCAACGACACGGACGGCAAGCCCAAGACCTTCAGAGACCGAGACGAAGCAATCCTAGCTGGCTTCAAGGTTTTGGTCTCGAAGCTGAACAAGGCGCGTCAGTCCCAGGACTTTCAGGTCCGCGGCGAGCGCCCTCCCCAAAAGAACACCATCAAGAGCTGGGCAGCGCCGCCGGAGCGAGGCCCCACGGTCGACAGCGTATTTGGAAAGAAATGATGGGCGAAGCAGCTCTCAAAGTCCCAGAACCGATCAACTCCGACGTCGGCATCATCGGGCCGAATACCCCCCTCCGGTTGGAGATGGCAGTCCGCCTGGCCTACCCGGATGGTTCGATGTCAATATCGGCCCTGCGAAGATTGGTGGCCTCCGAGAAGATCACCCACGAGTTCGTAGCCGGCCGGTATTTTGTTACACTTGCTGCAATTGAGGAGTTTCGAGCATCATGCCGCGTCCCCGCAAAGCCCCCTACGTCACGCTTAAAAAATACAAAGACGGTCGAGCCCCAACCTGGATCATCCGAGACGGACAGCTTTCGCGTGGCACAGGATGCCATGAACATGATCGCGGAGGAGCTGAAAAAGCCCTCGCCCGCTACATCACGAAAAAGCACGACCCAAAAGAGGCGCTTAACGCCGAGGACGTGAATGCCATCAAGATAATCGACGTGTGCGCGATGGAAATCTTGCACATCTCGAAGAGGAATATTGACCAGCAATACAAGAACCAGCTGATTTCGGCGATCCAGCGCATCGGAAACTGGTTTGCAGGCAAGAAGATTGGCGACCTCAACAGCTCACTGCAGGAGCGCTACGCTGAAGAGCGAGTCCTGCAGCCATCAGCATTTCGAGATCTGAAGTTGCTGCAAGCCGCAATCAACCGCTGCGTCAAGAAGACTAAGGGCGGGATCCAGCCAAAATTCAGCGCAACATTGCCAGATGCACCAAAGTCTCGCATCCGATATCTGACTCGAGATGAGGCAGCGTCGATGTTGTGGGCCGCCTGGCGTGAGCGGAAAAAAACTAAGCTGCCCCACAGCAAGGGCCGACATACGCTGCGCCACATTGCTCGCTATATCCTGATCGGTCTCTACACCGGGAGCCGAAACGGCGACATCTGCAACGCCTCGCTGATCCCAGCGATCGATCGTGGCTATGTGGACCTGGAGCGTGGCATCTTCAAGCGCAAGCCGGACAACAAGGAGGCGACCAGCAAGCAGCAGCCCACCATCCCTCTCCCACCCCGGCTCCTGACACACATGCGGCGCTGGGCGCGTCTTGGTATCTCCAAGCACTCGGTGATCGAGTTCATGGGCAAGCGTGTTCGCCGCGTCCACGACGGCTGGGAGACTGTCGTGGATCGCGCCGGCCTAGCCACAGATGACAAGGCGAAGAAGGTCTTGCGACATACATTGAGGCACACGGCGATAACCTGGTACCTGAGCCCCGATCGGAGGACAGGTCGGAAGGTCGACATAGAAACCGTTAGCCTATATTGTGGCGTCTCGGTTGAGACGATCCGCAAGACCTATCGGCACGAGACCCCAGATACCTTCACCGAACTCCTGGAGGTATCGAAGTCGAAGTAACTGGTACGCAATCTGGTACGGATCAAACTCCCGATTCCGCAAACAGCTGAAGCAACAAAGGAAATCACTTAAGACGCCCTTTTCGGCGGGTTTACGACGTCAGATTTTTCTGTAGCAATATCAATGCATCTGATGTCGGCTGTTCGCATCTCGTTCCACCCTTTTCGGGACGTTTCTGGTACGAAACTGGTACGCGAACAAACCCGCCTTCCCCAGATTTATTGACCCTACCTCATGGAGAAGACGATGACCACGCAGAGTTGGCGCACGCCTGTCGCAGCCTTGATCCTGGTTGTGACAACCGCCGCAGCGTTCGCCGAGACCCCCTACCCGAGGCCGACCCGCGACGGCCGGGATCGCATCCAGCGGACCGGGGCCTGTCCCACCGGATACGTCGGATCTGGCGACAAGTGCGAGGCGCTCCACGCCGATACCCCGCGCGCCTACCCGAAGATCAAGGGGGCCGCCTGCCCCTCTGGCACGTTCGCCAGCGGCGATGCCTGCAAGGCGTTTCGATGACCGAGACGCTCGATCTGTTCGCCTACACCAAGGTGAGTGGTGGCACGTCGCTCGCCGATCTGGATTGGCACGCGAGAAGAATTGTCGTGGCGTCGTACCTCTACTATAGGCACGACCTATCGATGATGCCGGACCATGAGTTCGACAACATCTGTCAGGTCGTCGCCGATGGATGGCGCGGGCTATCCCCGCTCCGGCAGTTCATGCTGGAGTCGCCTGGCGCAATCCGGGCGAGCGGCTTCCATGTGAAGGTGACGTGGATGGCGGAAGCTGGAGCGTTCGCCTGGATGCGAGAGAACCGGCAACGAGAGAACGTCGATCGAGGTCCGGTCAGCCAATGGAACTTCGATAAGACACACCAGGTTCACTGGGCAGGACTCGCGGCACCATAAGAAACGAGGATGACAATGACGAGGCCGAAAGCGCCATGCAACGATCAGACCGCCGAACAGCTTGAGGCTTACTACCGAAAGGTCAAGCCCGGTGATGTTGCGGTCATCCGATGCACGCAGGGGAATGTCCTACGTTACCTGCTCGATAAGGTCACGGATACAACTCCGAAGAGCGGCAGGGTCTACGTCGAGAAGGGCGACGCTTGGGCCGGCCAGGGCTTTTACATGAAGAGCGGCAAGAGCACCGACGCCCCAACGGGACAGTCAAACTTGGTCGTTCCCACCGACGAGGTCATGGCGTGGATCAAGGATCATCCGGAGAAGCCCGGCCTCGGTCATGCGGTCATGTCATACGAGTGGGATTGGGATTTCACCCCTCCGGGACAGCGGACGGGAAAGAACCGCTCAAGCTTCACCAGCGGTCGGGCGCGGCAGGCAGTCATCGATAGGATGGTGAAAAAGAAACAATGAGCGGAAAAGCTGACGTTGCGTTCGTGTCCTGCGTGAAGACGAAGGCCAATCGCCCGATGCCGGCAAAAGACTTCTACCTGTCGCCATGGTTCCGATTGGCCCGGCGGTATGTCGAGAAGAACGCGCATCGCTGGTACATTTTGTCGGCCGCGCACGGCTGCATCCACCCGGAGGACATCATCGATCCGTATGACGTGACCCTCAACGGGGCTAGTGCCGCGGACCGAGGCTACTGGGCGGTGGTGGTGAGAGATCAGTTCGACAAGCTTGGACCGAATCTGTCGGGCGAGCGAGCGATCATCTTTGCCGGTCTCAATTACCGGCGCGACCTGATCTCTCCGCTGCTGCGGACCTTCGACGAAGTACAGGTTCCAATGGAAGGCCTGAAGATGGGTCAGCAGCTGAGCTGGCTGACAAAACATAATGACCAGGGGTGAGTAGCGAGGCTACCGCCTTTTTGCAAAATAGGATGATGAAATGAACTTCAAGAAACTGATGATCATGGCAGCCATAACTGCTGTTCCGTCTATAGCTCTGGCGGTCGATTCGAAGACCCCCGAGCTGGACAAGGTGACCATGGCAATGAAGGAGGCTCTCTGGAAAAAGGGGCTCAGCACGTCGCCAACCAGCATTAACATAGCGGCGCAATTTTCCTTACTGAACGAACTTTGCGGTCGCACCTATATGGAAGATGAAGTGCCGTTTCAGTTGAAGATGGCGTCGGTGGAAGCCCCAGCTCCGGTTATCCAGGCCTACTACGACGTCTTCAAGAGGAAGATGCGCGAGTCGCTGATGGCCAATCCCACCGAAGCAGCCGCATTTTGCAAATAGGAGACGGGATATGCAGCGCAAGATGAAACTGGCAATCATGATCGTGTTGACATCGCTATCGGTAACCGACGCGCGAGCCCTGGTGCGGATTGGCCCCGCAGCTCAGGCTGAAGCGGTGACGGACGCGGCTTACAATCATTCGGTCTTCACTGAAGTTATGAACGCCGCTAACTTCTGCCCCCTCATGGTGGACATGAAAAAGTGGGACGAAAAAATGCCCGCGGGCGTCATGGCCATTGTGAAGGCCTTCAACGTCACGGAGCAAGGTGATGCCTGGTACGGAAAACGGTCCGACGAGTTTCAGGCCAACCCGGCCAAGGAGTGCGCCGAGGCTGAGAAAACCTACGGTCCGGCTGGCATGCGATTGATGAAGAGGAAGTGATGGCGAAGAGGAAGGCAAAGTTCAGCAGGCAGGAATACGCGGGACTGATCCGGAGCGGCTCGATCGAGGTCACATGCGGGAACTGCGGGACAAAGATGCAGCCGGATAAGGATGATTGGGTCTCTTGCCCGAAGTGCCAAAAGGAACTGGGTGAGTGGGACAAGTTCGACTTCAAGAAGTCGGTCATCATCGGTCGGAAGCATTGATGCCAGCGCCCCGGGTCTACAACAAACACCACGGCGATGCGCCGGCCGCCGCCGTCTACATCGGGCGCGGATCTCCGTACGGGAATCGGTTCGTCATCGGAGCTGACGGCGACCGCGACCAGGCCTGCAATCGGTTCGAGTGCGAGCAGCTTCCCGACATGGACGTGAACGGGCTGACAGGGCGAGACCTGGTTTGCTTCTGCGCGCCGCATCGCTGCCACGGCGACTCCATCCTGCTGATGGCGAACCATCGCGTCCTGGTTTTTGGTGGCCGGGATTTCAGTGACAGAAGATGGCTGTACGACGTTCTGGACGCCGCCCATGAGCGCAGGAAGATCACCTGCATCGTAGAGGGGGAGATGTCGGGAGCTGACAGACTGTCTCGAGAATGGGCTGATAGCCGCAACGTGGCGGTCGATCCCTATCCGGCTGATTGGGACAACATCGAGCGCGATGGCGCCTTGGTCAGAAGGAACAGCCGCGGCAAGCTTTACGATGCTGCCGCGGGTCCATTTCGTAACACTCAAATGCTACGCAACGGTCGTCCGGATACGGCCTTCGGATTCCCAGGCGGAAAGGGAACTAGGGATATGTCGAAACAGTGCCTTGAGTATGGTCTGACACCGACGCTTTTCGGATTGAGGTGAGCCATCGTGGCGAAAGCAGCCATGGGAGTGCCACCGACACCACGAGGTTGATCAGAGTGTAGGCGCACTCCTCCAAAGTCGGAAGCGAAGGTGTCATGACAGGGGCCTGGAACGAGAAATTATACAGCACCATCACGACTAGGCTGGCTCCGATTGCCGGCCACCTCCCGAATTGTAGCGCTATCGCCGTCACCGCCAGAGTAAAAATGATAGCCGGTTCGGAGCCGGCAACGAGCTGTTGCATCCCCATCGCAACTGGGGTTGCAATGCCGACTACAGCCAAGACGGTCAGAATGATCTTGCTAAGCTTCGTCGGATCGACCTTTGACGCATTTGTATCGAACGTCGAAGCAATCCTCGCCGGCAGCGTCCTGAACGCACCAAGCTTCAAACGATCTCGCACCGGCTGATCGAGGTTGATCAGATCTTCCGTGTTGAACCACTGTGGCAAGCTGCCGCTATCGACAGTGGCCCAGAGAGCGTCGATTGCCTTCATAACCCGAAGTAAATGCCGGGAGCCGATTTCCCCCGGCTCACCGTCAAGCGGCTTCGCGATGAACCATCCATCTTCCCGGTCGATCACGTAAGCGCGATATTCAAATGGCGTATTCATAGCCCCACCTCCCAAGATGTCGGCTCACGCCGCGGCAACGATCCGAAGGAGCGGCTTCGCTTTGTCCGGGAAAAATTTACGGACATTTGCCAAAGGGTCGACGCTGCCGTGGGCGCGCAAGGACTCCAGGTTCGGAGACAAGGAGTCGGCAAAGACATCGAGGTCGCAGTGAAGGGTGTCGCCTTCTAGGTAGGTCGCGCACCAACCCGGCATATTGCAGGTTTCGAGAGCGTCCCAAAGGACGTCGATCGATCTCAAAACGCGCAAAAGATCCTTGGATACGAGCTGGCCGGGCTCTCCATCCGTGGATTTGGCGACGTAGAAGCCGCCATCGTTGCTTACATTATAGGCACGGTATTGGAATGCGCTTTTCATTTTTTGACTCGACAACCTTTTTTGAGCCCAGGGCGGGATCGGTTGCCGCGACTGCTAATGACATTTGCACGATAATGCAAGCGCAACCCAGCCCCCGTAAAAACACGGACTCTGGCACAAGTTGCGGGTGTTACACTTAAAATTAGGCCGAATATACAAACTTAGGTTGAACGCCGCACCCCGAAATCTCTTCTTGCATTCTCGCTATATTTGCTCTAATGCAAATGCTGAATGCAAACGGAGGCCTGTTTGTTCCCGCCCATCGACACCCGCAATAAGCCCATGATTTCAACATGTTTCCGCCCTCGTTCGATGACCGAACGCGGCGGCCATACTGACCTTGTTTTCGCTACTCGGTTCGTTCCCAGAGTGGACTGCCTGCAACCGCAGGCTAAGCCGCAGACCATCGCCCTGACGCGAAAGGGTGCGACACAATGAAGCGGCGGTATAAAAAATCCTGGACCCACTTCTTCCAGGCGATCAAGGGCGGCCGAAAGTTGCACGACGTCCGCGAAGACGACGGCTATCAAATCGGCGACATCCTAGTCTTGCAGGAGTTCGACAACATCAACGGGCGCTATACGGGCGCCGAGATCGAGGTCGAGGTCACCTACATCACCAACCGCACCGTGCCGTGCGCGTTCTCCAGCGCCGTGCTGTCGCCCGGTCACTGCATCCTGAGCCTGAAGGTGTTGGCATGATGTTAGGTTGTTGCTCCGCTGTGAACCCATGCTCGCACCAGCAGCGCGATCCCAACTCGCTCTGCGACATCTGCTGCCAGGCTAGCGGTATCGTCATGCCGAAGACCGATCGTCGGAACCAGGACTGGTGGGACAACTACTTCCTCGATCTCGCGGAAGCGGTTGCCTATGCCTCGAAGGATCCAAGCACCAAGGTCGGCGCCGTCATCGTTCGTCCTGACCGAACGGTGGCCTCCATGGGCTACAACGGCTTCCCGCGAGGGATCAAGGATAGCGACGAGCGCCTCAATGACCGTCCGACCAAATACTCCATGGTCGTTCACGCCGAGCCCAACGCCATCCTCTCGGCTCGTGAGCCGGTCCGTGGCTACTCGATCTACACCACGCTG
This sequence comes from Bradyrhizobium ottawaense, assembly GCF_900099825.1. Lineage (NCBI taxonomy): Bacteria > Pseudomonadati > Pseudomonadota > Alphaproteobacteria > Hyphomicrobiales > Nitrobacteraceae > Bradyrhizobium > Bradyrhizobium ottawaense. The sequence continues at coordinate 8,333,410 of NZ_LT629693.1, forward strand.
TTCACCTGCGCTGACTGCGCCAAGCTGATCATCCAGGCCGGCATCAAGAAGGTGGTCTCGCCGACCTACGACATAGAGCGCTGGGAGAAGTCGCTGACGCTGTCGAAGCAGCTGTTCACCGAGGCAGGGGTCGAGTTCAAGCTGATCGATAGGGCGATCTGATGCGCCTGGAAGAATGGCCCCTGCCCTACGTGCGCGTGAAGTGCGCTCAGTGCGAGCGCGAAGGACGCCTCAGCAAGGACGGATTGCTCGAACGCTTCGGCGGTGAGCGAGAGATGTTCGTGGTCCGCGCCAAACTGACCGAGGCGAGCTGCAAGCGTGAGAACAAGAAGTCGCCCTGCATGTCCATCCTACCAGACGCACTGCTCGTGCAGGCGATCCGGGCTGAACGCAAGGAAGACATCCTCAGCGTCGAGATAATGCAAGAGGCGGCAAATTGGAACCCGAAGTGGTTGGAGGAAAAGTGATCGACCCGATCTTTGTCTCGACGGCATTTTACGAGGAAGCCAGACGACACGGCTTCGACATGACGCGCTTCGCGACCAAGGCTCCGCTTGATGCGGAGGCAACGGAAGAGTCGTGTCCGGACGCTTGCTTGAATGCAAACGACTTCCTGCGACCGGCCTTCAACCTGCAGCCGCTCAAGCAGCGTCACTATGGTCTGGCGAAGCTCGATCCGCCGTGGGCCTTCAAGACCTATTCCGAAGCCGGCAAGGGCAAGTCGGCCGAGCAGCACTACGACACCATGTCGCTTGAGGACATCTTCAATCTGAAGGTGGAAGACCTCGCGCATCCGGACGGCATGTGGGTTTGGCTCTATGCCACCGCTCCGATGTACGACGCGGCTCGCGCCTGCTTCGACAAATGGAACGTCAAGTACGTCACCCAGGGTGTCTGGGTGAAGATGGTCAAGGACAATAGCAAGCCGACCTTCGGCACCGGCTACGTCCTTCGCAATTGCCACGAACCATTCCTCATCGGGAAGGTCGGCACGCCGCGCATCCACTCCCGCAACATCCGCTCCGCGATTCTGGAGCCGCGTCGCGAGCACTCACGCAAGCCAGAGCAAGGCTACGTCGATGCCGCGAAGATGGCTGGACCATACCCGAAGGCGGACATCTTCAGCCGCGAGGCGCGTCCCGGCTGGGACGGTTGGGGCAACGAAATCACCAAGTTCAACCACCCTGAAGCAGAGCCGGAGCTGGAGGTAGCATGAGCCAGAAGATCACGAACATCATCGTCATGTCCGCAGGACCGATCTCTTTCAGCGCCGTACGCATCGAGGTCGAGGAACACCAGCCGACGCTCAAATTCCGAATGACCTTTGGCGACAAGGTCGTCGCAGAGATGGGCGAGCAGGCCGCGCGCCTGTTCTCCCGACTCGTGGGACAGACCTTCACCGTCGAGAAGAACGACGAGTGGACGCGCCTGCCCACCTACGCCGCGGTCGACGCCGACCGCAAACGGATCGCAGCACGCAGCTCGGTCTGACCAAAACCAACCACGGAGAAGATCGTGAACAGACTCCTCACGGCGCTGATTGGCGCCGCAATCCTCGCTGTCACCATGTCGACCGCCGATGCGCGTCCGCATCATCGCAGGCATCACCATCACCACCACGCTCGTGTTGTACAGGTTGAGCAGCAGCAATCGTTCTTTAGCGGTTTCGGCGGGCGGCGTCGTGGATCGCGCCCGTCAGTTCATCGGAGCCACTGCCAGTCAGGTCGGCGTCCGATCGACGCTCTGGTGCTCAGCCTTCTTGCGCAAGATCACGGGCGCGTCCGGCGTCGACGACACCGCCCTCTCCTGGGAGCGTCGCCAACACATCGCCCCGCAGGTCGGCGCTATCGTGACCATGGGTCGCCGTGGCGGCGGTCACGTCGGTGTGGTCTCTGGTTTCACTGCCAAGGGAGATCCGATCGTCATCAGCGGCAACAACGGTGGCCGCGTCCGTGAGGCTGTGCATTCCCGCAGCAGCATCCGCTCCTGGGTGTCCGCATCATGAAGCGGGTAAAACGCATCCAGGCAAAGGACCCCTTCACCGACGTCAAGGTAACGGTGGAGATCAAGTCCAAGAACGGCTGGCGCTCTCGCGACGAGATGGACCGTTTTTCTTCATCGGTTGCCAGCGGCATCATGCATCAACTGTCCGCCAGCTCGCACCTGAAAATCACTCTCGATAAGATCAAGGTGGGCTGATGGTAGCCTGCATCTCAGATAGCCTCTATTGCGAGGCGGCAGCATGCGAGAAGCACCTGCCCGACATCAAGGATACGTGGCGCCGAGCTGGCGCCGCGTTGAAGTCGCACGATCGGCGACCGACCCCATACGACATCGAGGTGTACTCCTTTCCGCAAGGATGGGGATCAACAGCGCTCGGCTTCGGCGGGATCGGCGGGCAGGCAATGACGTCAGCCCAGACCACGGTCGTGATGTGCTCACCATCGGCGGCGGTCTACTTCGGACGGCGCCTAGCCTATGTCATCAAGACCGTAAACGGCAAGTTCATGGCTGATCTCGCCAGCCATGCGATGTCGGATGTCCGCCGGCCACTCGCAGTACGAGGCCATCTGATGGCGGACACACGGGAAGCACGACTGCGGATCGTGGCGAGTGGCAAGTGTCGCTCCGCCAGCCGCAACTTCGGAGGCAGGCTCAAATACCTCCGTCAATCGGTGGGATGATCTGCCAGCTCTCCGAGGAAGAAGAGGATTGCTACCACACCAGCAAGGAGGCTGTGGCAGCCGCAGAAGCATTCCGAGAGGAAGCTCGACAGAAACTTCAAGACGAATTTGGGAGGTGAATTGATGCCTGTTGTTTTTCAAAACTGGATCACCCGCAACGACCTGCTGGACAACCGGGACAAGATGTACGTCTTCGGTGACAACGTCCAACGGACCGGCTTTGCCGGCCAGGCCAAGGAGATGCGAGGAGAGCCGAATGCGATCGGAGTCGTCACCAAGTGGGCGCCCAGCATGCAGCCCACAGCCTTCTTCCGACGACACTGCGGCCTGCAAAATGCTGGTGGAGCGTGATCTTCTCCTGGTGCAGCAGGCCCTGGATCGTGGCCGCACAGTGGTCGTCCCGGCTGACGGCATCGGAACAGGCCTTTCGCGCCTGCCGAAATACGCACCGAACCTAGATGCGTTCATCAAAGAGTGGCTCAGGAGCCGATTATGAAACATTCGCGAGGTCGGGTTTTCATCGAAGATCACCTAATGGATTTTGATTTCCACTTGGCTCCAGCGCCCAGAACCTTGATCCGCCGGGACATGCATCGCTATCTGCGCGACGGTGCGCTCTTGGAGGATCTCGGCTGGCAAGACCCAGATATGAAACACAAATGCGTCGCCATACTTCACGGCAGTTTCCCACTCATTCCGCGTTAGAACCATGCGAGGGGGGTTCTGCGTGGAAGACTTCACTTCGATAAGGCGGCCAATGGGCTCAACCGGTCCGGTGTCGTAAGAGCGGATATCATAGCCCGCACCGTTATCTTCAATTGCAACCCACTTTGGCTTTCTTGGAATCTGGAGAGCTTCGAGGCGAGCCGTTTCATAGGCGAGCGACAGCCGCTCTGCCTCGCGACCCTGCGCCAGGAGCCTGTCGTTTGCGGCGGCACGCGCGGTTTGTGCAAGATTGTCCCACCACAAAACAATCGCTTCGCTGGGGGGCTCTTCGAAAAGCCCTGCTGATCTGAGGCACTGCTCTTCGTCGCGCGTGAGCGCGGTCTTCACACGCTCCCTTCCGTAAGGGGTAAGCCGTACCCAAAGCGGATGCTGCCAACTGACGATGTTTGCGATCGCGTAACGTAGACCCTCTGCTGGATCTCCAAATGCGGAATCCACCGAAATCCTCTCGTGAAGCTCAATTCCTGTTTCGAAATCACACCCGGCATTATCCGCATCTATTGTTGGGATTGAACGTGCGACCGTTTGCGCATCGAGCCCCGGGTAAGCAATGAGATATCGCCGTATCGCAAGAAGGGCGTTGAGAGCACTCATTGTGAAGTATTTTGTCGCCGACATTAACGCCCCTACTCAGCGTCTTCGTCGTTGTACACGGCGTTCCCCTCGAGTTGCTCGATGAGATCGACGATATCAGCCGGGTCAACATCGTAGTCGACTGGATCTCCCGCATTTTCCTCATCTAGCGCGATCTGGTGAAGATCGGGGTCGTCGAGAAGAACCTGCAAGGCTCGAAGCTTCTGTGACAACCGACGACTAACCGAATGATCGATACTGCCCAAACCTTTTGGCGTCATCGTTTGAAAGATATGGATGTTAGTTTCCACTCCAGCTGGCAGGCCTAAGCGGTGAATGCGATCAAGCGATTGCAGGTAATGCGTAGAAACATAGCTGCGATCCAAATAAATCGCTTCGTGGCATACACGATGCAGGCTAATTCCCTCGCCAGCGGCGGCGGGGTTGGCGAGCATAACTTGGCATAGGGGATCGCTGTGGAATCTGTGAAGACGCCCTTCACGAGTTGCGGGATCGGATGGCTCTCCACTCGGCACCGCTCCGTATAGCGAAACCGGATTCAAGTCCGCTAACATGTTCTCCATTTGCTGAATTGTATCAGTGAAGATTGTCCAAATAACCGACTTCTTACCTTCCTTCGCCAATGAGCGTGCCATGTCTGCAACCGCTCGCATTTTCGTAGACGCGCCTCGGCGAGAACCTGATCAACAATTCCAGAATCCAGATTGATCACATCGTCCGTAATCGACCGGAGTGCTAGTACCGGATTGGAAGAAAGCTGAAGGAGGCGCATGACCGATTTTTTTTGCGCCTATAATATCTATGCGGGATTCGGTTCGAAGCGTGCTGAATTGGCGCAATGCCTCGTCTCGGACGATGCTGTAGAGAACCATCTGTCCTTTCGCCATGGGAATATGGACGAAACTTCGATTGGGCTTCGGAAGGCCCAACTCTTGTTTGGTAGTCCTGACGTAAAGTTGTCCCAGGACCTGACGCGGGGTAATCCCTGCCCGATTTGGAAACCGAGCCCCGCTCCCGGCCACAAGAAATCCAATTGAGATTGAATATCCGACGGGTGCTGCGGCATCGGTGTGCCAGTGAGAATGTCCCGTCGTATAGGCAGGGGCGCAACATTGAGAAGAAAAGCTCCCCGTTGCGAACGGAACCCCGCTTTCATGCGGTGAGCCTCATCCAAGAGGAGATGCACAGGCTGACGCGATAGGTATGAGGTGATGATCTCAGGAATTTGGATCATTAAGTCATAGTTGATAACGAAACGTGTCGCGCCTGATGATAGTGCGCGCTGGATTGCTTCTGACGATCCAGAGAGGACAGTGAATTTTTCGGCATTATCGCCCGGGGCATCATCAGCGATGCATTCTTCGACGACCTCGCGCCACGCTGGAAATGCAGTTTTCGGCCCCACCACCAGAATATGCTGACCCGGCTTTCGCGCGAGTATGTGCAGAGCTAACGAGACGGTGGTTTTTCCTGCTCCAGGAACGGAGAAATTCGCCCCGTTCTGCAGCGATAGAAGGTGTTGAATGTCGCGCAATTGAAAGTCAGTCAGCGTTCGCTTTGTGAACCCGGCATCTTGCAGGCGTTGAGTAATTTCATCCCTTGTTATCGTGAGGGTGAGGCTGCCCTTCGCCTCTTGGACTTTTTATACTGCTGAACAAATTGCTCGATCTTATCTCGCGCTTCGCCCGCTGCAGGACGAAAA